>JAAERE010000419.1 GCA_024230675.1 bacterium
CGACGATACGCCCCTGGATGAATTTGTAGCCGCCTATTACCGGCAGCGAGGCATCAAGCTACCCATTGAAGCCATGCTAACCGAAGCCTTGGAGCGAGGCGGCGTCTTGCTGCTGCTGGATGGCCTGGACGAAGTACGCGGCCTGGGCCGGCGGCGGTTGGTGGTAGACCGGGTGGTCGATTTTTTCACCGTGGAGCAGCAAAAAGGCAACAAATTTATTTTGACCAGCCGCATAGTGGGCTACCGTGAAGTGCGGCCCATTGTGGAGGGCCTGGCCGAATGTACCCTGATTGATTTCGACCAGGAGGAGATAAACCAATTTGTGGAGCAGTGGACCGGGGCCTTGGAACGAGCCGCCCGGGGCGATACCCCGGTCGCAGCCCAGGAAGCGGCCACCGAACAGGCCGAACTGCTGGACGCGGTAGAGCATAATCCGGGAGTGCGGCAATTGGCGGCCAATCCCCTGCTGCTGACCATTCTGGCCCTGATGAAGCGGCAGGGCGTGACCCTGCCTGAGCGGCGGGTAGAACTGTACCAAAAATACATCGAGACCCTGCTGCGGCACTGGAATCTAAGCCGGGGACTGGGCCGGCCGCCCAGCCGGGATTTGGACGTGGTAGAAACGGTGCGGGTGCTGGCCCCCCTGGCCCTGTGGATGCACCAGACCAGCCCCGGGGTAGGGCTGGTCAAGCAAGAGGCTGTCAAGCGCAAGCTGGCGGAAATATACAGCCAACGGGGAGAAACAAAGCCGGAACAGGCCGCCCGGCAACTGCTGGCAGACGCCAGAGAATACGCCAGCCTGCTGTTGGAGCGGGGCTCAGGGGCCTATGGCTTTATCCACCTGACCTTTCAGGAATATCTGGCCGGGGTAGCCATAGCCCAACTGGGCCAGCGGGACATCGAGCCGGTAGCCAAAGTTTTAGCGGCCTACATAGAGGACGACAATTGGCATGAAGTCAGTTTGCTGGCCGCCGGCTACCTGGGCATTGTGCA
>JAAERE010000420.1 GCA_024230675.1 bacterium
GAGCTTTTTGTAGATCGTGTTGGACTGCTCGATCTCTTTTTCGTGATCCCGGATTTTGACCGTCAGGTCGGTGCACACAACATGCCCCTGCGTGAGGGTCATATCGAGAAGCACCCCGGCTTCGGTCGCCTTGTCGTTGATGGTGACAATTTCGGCCGAGTCCAGATCGCTTTCGGTCAGAGCAAGGGGGCGGCCGCGAAGATGCTTGTTTGCCCGAAGGCAGACTTCGATTGCAAAGTTGGGGACGGTCACACAGGCGACGCTTGAGGGGGCGTGGATGCGGGAGGGTTTCATAAAGAGACCTCCACCCGGGCGCCCTCGGCCGAAAGACGGCTTTTGGTGACGGCGATTTCAAGACGGTCGTGGTCCCGTCGGGATATCTCCAGGCGCAGCGAAGCCATGCTCGAGGGAACGATGCCGGTATTTTTGTTAGTCAGGAATATGACCATGCCCCGCGCCCGGACGGTCTTGAGGCGAAGGCGATGCAGCAGACCGAGCGGAAGGGGAGTGCGGCGGCCCACCAGATCGAATACGATTATATCGGAGTTTTTTTTTCCAAGGAGAAGTTCCGCGGTGCGGATACCCGGCTTTATGGGATCGTCCGCTTTTGGCTCCGGCCGGACTACCAGCAGGCGGGAGAGGTCGATCCCGGCGCAAACGGCGGCATCGGGGAAAAAGGCGTTGTCGAAATCAACATAAGCCACCGTCCTTTCCGCGCTCCAGACCGCCAGCAGTCGGAAAAGAAAGCTGGTTTTGCCGGAGGACACCCCGCCGGTGATCTCGATCAACTGACCGTAGGGGATACCGTGCAGGGGAAAAAGGGCATCGACTTCCGGAAGGCCGGTTTCGAACACCAGGCCCTGTCTTTCGGCCAGTGAGGCCGGGGTGAGAGAGCGTAGGGCCTCGGGCCATTTACGGCTGATAGCTTCCCTGAGCCCGGCCACCGGCCCCGGAGGGGCTGATTGTGGGCGGCAGAAGCCAGGCCGTGCCTGCGTCCCCGTCTGCCCCTGCATCCCTGAGTGGCCCACCATTCCCATGGTGGGATGTGCTGAGGTTGTCGAACACGGTGGGCGGCAGAAGCCCCCGTCTGCCCCTTTATCGTTCTTTGTGGGCGGCAGAAGCCAGGCCGTGCCTGCGTTCTCGTCTGCCCCTTTATTGACTGTCCTTTGTGCGGTTTGCGGTCTCATATATATACTACGTCGGTCGTACTGTTCATTTGTGCAGTATCAGGATACGAGAATCCGCTCGTCTGTCAATAACATCCTGTAAGTTGTTGGGGGAGGGGGGTATATGTAGGGCGGGTCCGTCTTCGAACCTGCCGTGAGTTACTGTGGTTTCGACGGAGTAGGTCGGCGTTCCGAGAGGCGGTGCAAAGCAGCCGTGAGAAACCCGACACACACTAGGTGTTCATATCCTAAACGTATTGTCGGGTTTCAAAGGATTCAACAACCCCTTGGAACCCGACCTACAGGAACTGGAGGATCATATTCCAAACTGTGTGGCCCACCATTCATATGGTGGGATTTGCAGACAATTGCGGGCGCATGGCAGGTTTGAAGACAAACCTTCCCTACAAGACTGAGGGCTGGCTGTCGTTTATCAATGATTGTCGCCAGGTCATCATTTCGTGATAAACTTTGTCTCTGGTTACGCTGTCGCCCATTACCTGCTCGAAGCTCAGACCTTTGACATTTATGAGATACTCCATCATCAGGCCCCATACATAGTGTGGTCGGTGAGTCTGCGCCGTCGGGTTCCATTGGGAGTCATCCAGATATACGTCTATTCTCTGCGGGATGGTGTAGCCGCTGTCGCGAGGAGCGACA
>JAAERE010000421.1 GCA_024230675.1 bacterium
CACGATTGCCATCTCCCACGTAGAGTATGAATCCGAGAAGCGCCACTATGCCCATATCGACTGTCCGGGTCACGCCGACTATATCAAGAATATGATCACGGGTGCGGCGCAGATGGACGGAGCGATCCTGGTGGTAAGCGCGGCCGACGGCCCGATGCCGCAGACGCGTGAGCACATCCTGCTGGCGCGCCAGGTGCGCGTACCTGCCGTCGTGGTCTTTTTGAATAAGGCCGACATGGTTGACGACCCTGAGCTGCTGGAGCTGGTAGAGCTTGAGATTCGCGAGCTTTTGAGCCAGTATGATTTTCCGGGCGACGACCTGCCGATCGTAACCGGCAGCGCCCTGAACGCCATGAATTCAGACGATCCGGCTGCGGAGCCGTTTAAGTGTATCCAGGAGCTGCTGGATGCCTGTGACGATCATATTCCCGAGCCCGAGCGCGATATCGACAAGCCGTTTCTGATGCCGGTTGAGGACGTGTTCAGCATCTCCGGACGCGGTACGGTCGTAACGGGACGCGTAGAGCGCGGGATCGTCAAAGTGAGTGAAGAGATTGAGATTGTGGGAATTAAAGAGACGGTAAAAACGGTCTGCACGGGCGTCGAGATGTTCAGGAAGCTGCTGGACCAGGGCCAGGCCGGAGATAATGTCGGGCTGCTGCTGCGCGGGACCAAGCGCGAGGATGTTGAGCGCGGCCAGGTAATCGCCAAGCCCGGCTCAATTCTGCCGCATAAGAAGTTTAAGGCGGAAGTATACGTTTTGACCAAGGAAGAGGGCGGACGCCATACACCGTTTTTTAATGGATATCGGCCGCAGTTTTATTTTCGGACGACGGATGTGACCGGCAACGTGCAGCTGCCCGAAGGAGTCGAGATGGTAATGCCGGGAGACAACGTGAGCATTGAGGCTGAGTTGATCACGCCGATTGCGATGGAGAAAGAGCTGCGGTTTGCAATTCGTGAAGGTGGCCGGACCGTTGGGGCCGG
>JAAERE010000422.1 GCA_024230675.1 bacterium
CCGACCGGCTACACCGAAACCAGCCGCTCCTCCAGTGGCGGCTGGGCAGACCTGGAGGTTACACCCCAGGTCGGCGGCCATGCCCTGTGGCGGCCTACCCTTGCCGGTTCAGGGGCGGGTAAATCGCTCCGGATCGCAAAACCAGGCTGGGCAGAGCGCCTGGCTGAAATTCGCAGAGGGCAGCCTGTCCTGGGCCGCCTCGAGATCGACGGTAACGTTGTGACCGTAGGTGAGCTACCGGATCTGATCACAGCCAACAAGATGACGAGGAAGCACCGTCTCCTGGCCGAGCTGAGGGCGGCCGGCAACGCCAAGGACGGCCCGCTTTGCGGTTCCAATGAGAATACCTGTGGCCAGGTGCCTCCAACCTTCCGCGCAGTCCTGCTGAGCCTGGACCCTGGTGACGAGTTGATCGAAGTGGAAATTAAGATTCAGGAAGACGGAGAGCAGGTTAGCAAGTTGGACGACGATGAAAATGAAGTCCTTACAGACATCGTGCTCACCCTGGAAGTCACTGCCAAGATCCGCACCCAAGGGGGTAGCGAGTATGAGAGAACCATCACCGATCCGGTTGCGATCAGTGTGACCGACGACTACGATGCCAAGATCGAGCAGGACCAGGTCATCTGCGACACGATGACGATTACACCTGGGGACTTCACCTACTGGATTGGTCACGAAGCTGGGATGGACTTCACCCACTACGATGAGGGCGGACCCTGCTGCTGGGCTGCTCCGGAAGACTTGCGCGTCAGCGTGGTGGCCGAAATCGAGCAGAACGACGGCCAGGGTGGCACCAGCCGCCGCCGCAAGACCAACAGTTTGACCATCAGTTCCTCCCCGAGGCCAGCAGATCCCTGCGAAATTCGACCATACCCACCTGGGCAGGGCTCGGTAATTGCGTACGCAGGTGAAGGCCCGTTCCCTGAGGACACGGGCTTCGGCCAGCCGGTTGGTGGTGCTTACATCGTCGATGCCTGCGGCAATGTGCTGCACGAGAATCAGGGGGTGAATGTGGTCAGCCCGCGGCCGCCAGCCGCTGACAGTGAAGGTGTGTGGGCCCAGGTCCAACCTGCCGGCAACTTCTGGCAGTACTGGATTACTCTTCACGGCAACCACGAGGACGAGAAAGACGGCCAGACGATCTACAAGATCCCAGCCGGCCAATACGATATTAACCTGCAGGTACCGACGTCGAATTCCGAGTGCGGAGGTGGAGGAAACATACCCTACACCTATTCGGTCGACTATGCAGACAGCAGGCCGCTGATCAGGCTCCACTGGGGCAGCTATCGCGGTCCCGAACCAAACAGTCCTGTAGCCGCGCGGGGTGGGCGGCTGACGAACCCCGGAAGCTGCGAACCAGCGGTTTGGCGGGTGCTGCCCACTGAATCGGGGTTCTGGCACAACGAACAGCGCTGGGACGGCGTCCCGGTCAAGCTGTA
>JAAERE010000423.1 GCA_024230675.1 bacterium
CGCCAGGCCCGAGAAGATCACCGCGAGCAAGACGTCGAAAAGCACCACCAGGGCGTACCCGAACGCGCCCTCGACCCCGACGACGAGCGAGAACACGATTCCCGGCAGGCCGAATCCCAGAAGCGTCGCTCCCACCACGGTGAGCAGCAAACCGAGGTATTTGCCGAGGAGGACCTGGCTCCTAGAGATCGGCTGGGTGACCATCAGCTCGAGATGCTCGCGGTGGGAAAGGAAGCTGAATACCCCGAGCAACAGGGCGAAGAGCGGCACCACAAAGCCCCCGAGGTTGATCACGCTGGCGGAGGTGCGGACGAAGTCCTGGAAGCCGGAGTACCCCGAGGTCACCATGCCGAGGCAGGAGACCAGGAGGGTCAGAGCGGAAAAGAGCACCGCGAAGGAGACCACCCACCGGTTACGTCGGTTGAGGGTGAATTCCTGCTTGGCGATCAGCCAGAGCGGATGGCTCACGTCGCCTCCCTCACATTTCCTCCTCGTCGGCGGTGTGCGCACCGCTCACCCGCAGCTGACCGAGCACTTCGCCGTCGTCGCTGCGGACGAACGGGAATCCGGCACCGGGCCGCAACGCCAACAGGCGGACCAGCACGGGCTCGCCGGAGGCGGGAACCGCCACCTCGCCGAGCTCGTCGTAGCCGCGCAACTTGACGCCGAGGTCGCGATCGAGCTCACGGCCCCGGATCTCCCACTCGACGAGCTCCCCTTTCTGAAGCTCGACGACCTCCGGGATCATGCCTTCGCCGGTGAAGACCAGGGAGAGCCGACGATCGGGCTCACCGC
>JAAERE010000424.1 GCA_024230675.1 bacterium
GGCGAGGCGGCGACCTGGGCTGGGTCACGCAGGGCCGGATGGTCGACGAATTCGACAGCGCCGCCTTCGCTATGTCCGAAGGCGATATCTCAACGCCGGTCAAATCAGTATTCGGTTATCACCTTATCAAGAACGACGGCTCCCAGGATCAGGACACTCCCCAGGGAGACCAGGTCAAGCAGGCTAAACTGTCTCATATCCTTATCCGCAACGAGGCCTCTCCGGCAACTCTGGCCCGGGGACTGGAACTGATGGACACGGTTCTGGCGCGGACCCTGGATTCGGATATGGAAACCGCGGCCCGGGATCTTGAACTGGAACTGGTCCAGACGGAACCGTTGCTTGAAGTTGTCCGCGTCGCGGAGCTCGGGGACGCTTCGAGCCACCACATAATGGAATGGGCGTTTGGCGCCGAAATAGGCGATGTCTCGGCAGTCATGGAGAACGACGACTGTTACAGTGTGATTCGGGTCGATGAGACGCTGCCGGCCGGTCCGGCGAAATTCGAAGACGTTCCGGCTCGCATCAAGAGAGACTGGCGCTACGACGAAGCCAAGAAAATGTGCCAGGATACGGTCGCGGTGGTTTACGCCGATGTCGAAGCCGGCCTTTCGCTGGAAAACGCAGCCTACAAACACGGCCTTGAATACGATATGCCGAACAAGTTCTCTCGCGGAAGCCGGGTACCTGACCTGGTCAACGACGATGCTGCTGTCGGCGTCGCTTTCTCACTCAAGGAGGCCGGCGATATGGTGGGGCCGCTCGATTATAAAGGCGGTACTGTTATCATGCAGCTTGTCTCAAGAGATGAACCCGACCAGACGCAGTACAACGATCAGCGTGACTCGATCTACGACGCTGTGTTAACGGCCAAGCAGCAGAAAACCTGGGAGCTCTGGTTCCGGGCGCTGCACGACAATTCTGAGATTGAGAACAACGTGATTACGCAGCGGGCGCGGCGGATGTACTAGCCTGCCCGCCCCACGAAAGTTAGTCTAAGCCCCCGTCGAAGGTCGGGGGTTTTTTCTTTGCCCGAGCAGCAGTCGTACGAGGGCCGTACCGCCCCAGACAGCCTCCAACACTATGAATGGTATTATCCGGTCGTGCCAGGCGTACCAGGCCGCCAGACCAGCGCCGACAAAGTTGAGAAGCAGGTACACGCTGCTTTGCTCGGACAACTTGCGCGTCAAGTTCAATACAAACGCCAAAAGCAGCACCGCCACACCCAGGGAACCGACTAAAACCGGTGACATCGCGTCTCCTTAGATCTCGCGAGATTCCGTCCCGCGCTGACTAAACAAGATGAGTTTAAAAGTAATTGGCAGGATTGTGGGTCTTCTGTCCACAAAAAAGAGCCGGGGTCCAACGGCAATGCTATTCCCCCGGGAGAGATTTGACCTCCGAGCGGCGTTTCAGTTTGCACCGAAACTCCCGCAGCTCGGCGATATCCAGGATCTCAGACAGGATGCGGGGATTGCTCTCGGCCGTGAAATCGACTCTTCGAAGCATCCCCCAGGGCGCGGCGATCAGGGATCGCCCGTGCAGCTCCATGTCGAATATCCGACCGACGCTGCAGACCTTTACGACGTAGGCACCGGCCGCTCCGGAGCCGCTCTGGAAATATGTGTTGTCGCGATCCTTCTTTCTGGATACGGTGTCTTCGGGACGGTACGCGGAGGTTGTGGGAACGAAGATCACATCAGCCTGCTCCTCGCCCAGTTCACCGTACAGGTGCGGGAAGAAAACGTCTCCGCAGATCATCAGGCCCACTCTGACGCCGTTCACCTCCACCACCAGGTTTCGATCGCCTGGAGCTATCCCCTTCCGGCGCTCCCCCTCCACCGGATAGCGCTTGCGATACCTCCCTAAAACCAGGCCGCGATTTATTACATAGCAGGCGTTATACAGACGGTCGTCTTCGGGCTCGACGACGGTTCCGGCGATGAGACAGGTACGAAGTTCCTCCGACAGACCTATAAGGTAATCCAGGTGTTCGCGATAAAGCAGGGCGGCCCGGTGATAGTCGGTGATCGACCGGTCCATCAGGCTGTATTCCGGCAGGCAGACGAAGTCCGGGCGTTCCTTGAAGATGTGTATTTTCTCAGAGAGCGAGAGCTTTTGCCCCATTCGGGACTGTACCGCCACCACTTTGATGAGCACGATCGTCGGACCTCCTCGTATTCGGATATACTCGTAGTACGGCGGTTATTGAAGACCGTTCTAAAAAAAGCAAAAAAGACGTCATTACTGACAAAATCAGCAATTGGTATAGTTCGGACCTTCACCTCCCTGAGGAGTGACCCAGCGAATGACCTGGTAAGGATCGGCAATGTCACAGGTCTTGCAGTGAACGCAGTTGGACGGGGTCAGCTCGAGTTTGGTCTTGCCGGGCCGATCGGTGTCGTCGACGATGTTGTACACCGAGGCCGGACAGAAATGCTGGCACGGGTTGCCGTACTCCTCGGTACACTGGTTGTTGCAGATGTCAAAATCTGCGATCACCAGGTGCGAGGGCTGGTGCTCCTCGTGCATGGTCCCGGACTTGTAAACATCGCTGACCTTGTCGAAAGTATATTCGTTGTCGAACTTGATCGCGGCAGGAGCGGGCTCGGCCCCGAAGAGAGCCTTGTACTCGTTTTTCTTGAGCATGTACTCGTGATCGTGCTTGTGTGGCCGACGCTCAAAAAGACCCTTGCCGCCCGTGACAAGCTGCATCCCCGCATGGAACAGCCCCGACCAGAGACCTGACTCAAAGGCCGCGTGGAAATTGCGAGTGGCGTGAAGCTCCTGACCGGCCCAGCTAGTGCGAAAACGCTCGGCATAACTCTTGAGCTGATTTGACGAGAAGTCGTCCGCTTTGAGCGCCTCAAGGATCGTCTCCGCCCCAACGATCCCCGACTTGATAGCCAGGTGGATGCCCTTGAGCTTCTGCGCGTTGAGCATCCCGGCTGAGTCTCCGCACAGCAGGAGACCGTCGTGATACAAACGAGGCATGGAATAGAAGCCCCCGACCGGCATCGTTTTGGCTCCGTAATGGAGCATTGTACCGCCGTCGAGGATTTCCTTGAAGAGCTTATGGTTTTTGTAGCGCTGAAATTTGCGATGCGGGTCGTTGGTCGGATCGGTGCTGTCCAGTCCCACCGCATAACCAATTGAAACCATGGTATCCGACATACCGTAGAGCCAGCCGCCGCCGTATTCACGGCTCTTCGAAGGCCAGCCCAGACTGTGAATCACCTGACCCGCTTTGATTCGGCCCGAAGGTACTTCCCAGACTTCCTTAACGCCGGTCAGATAGGACTGCGGCAGATTGTCGGCCGCCAGCTCCGGTATTTTTTCAAGAGCCTGGCGAGTCAGCGATCCGTGCACGCCCTCGCACAATACCGTCACCCTGGCTTTTATCAGCGAACCGGCCTCATAGTTGGCTCGGGGGGTCCCGTCCTTGTCCAGCCCCATGTCAACCGTCTGCACCCCTGCCACCCGGCCGTCCTCGACCAGGAGATCGTATCCGGCCAGTCCGGCGTAGATATCGATTCCGGCAGCCTCGACCTGTTCGGCCATCCAGCCGGTCAGCTTGTTGAGTGAAACGACGTAATTGCCGTGATTCTTAAGAGGCGCAGGCAATATTGGCGCCTTGACAGCGCCGCCTTCGCTCAAAAGATAAAGGGCGTCTTCGCGCACCTCCGCTTCCAGCGGGGCTCCCTTTTCCTTGAAATCGGGTATGAGTTCGGCCAGACCGCGGGGATTCATCACCGCCCCGGAAAGCGAGTGCGCTCCGACATAAGAGCCCTTATCCATCAGCAGGACCTCGGGCATCTCCAGGGCTTCGTCGGCCGCCACCAGTTCGGCCAGTTTGTGGGCCAGGGCGAGACCGGCCGGGCCGGCCCCAACGATCAATACATCTGTCTCAAGAACGTCGCGTTGTACATCCATCATCTACCCCTTACAAAGAGATTCAATGATAGAATATACGACACCAGCCCCCAAAAAACAATTTAACCTGCGAAAGGAAGAGCTACTTTCCAGATGAGACGGCACGACGATTGACACGCGGCTGGCGGTCGTTCATCTTGACTTCGATAGCCTCGCCGTTGGCGTTAATCTGGAGCATTTCGGATATCTTTTTCTTGTCGCACCCGGCGGTGACCAGACGAATCGTCTTGATGAGAGGGCGACGAATCAGACTGGGATCCTCGGCCATCATGCGAAAGATCTCATCGCGTTCCGGCAGTGCCTTGTCCAAACCCTTTTCGGCGTACGCCTCGGAGGCCGAATTAAGGAAGTGAGTCAACGAGACGTGTCCCATTATGCTCCTGAGTTCGTCGGCCGAGGGCGGGTCCGTCTTCATGTCCCGGACTAGTAGGCGGATGCCCGCATCCTCTATGAACTTGCGCATCTCATCGCAACGTTCATCCTTCCCGTAGGTCCAATATTTCGCGCGCTTCTCTGGCATTTTTCCTCCTGGACGTAATAACTTGTTAGCTAGGTACCAATGTTGCGCAGTTTAAAACTGAAATGAGTATTGGTGACAACTCCTAGCTCAGGTCCGCAGCGATCGGATCGGCGAGCGAACAGCCCACGATGCCGCCAACCTGAGGCCATATTTAAACGTACAAATCAGCTTTTTGTCAACATAAATCTCTTATCTATAGCAAGTCCAGGCGTATCAGATTGTCACCCCGCTGGATATTTCGGGGCTGGAGACTACCGAACCGGGCCGGTTCGGCGCCTGGCGTGCTTCGTAATAACTTTCAGGGCTCTGATTCTGAGTGCGCAACCGGCCTGCTCTTGATTAAACTCACCAGATTAGACTAGGAATGCCCCTTTTGACAATGTCGGTTGATCTAATCGTGACCTTGAGTGACTTCGTACAACTTATAACACTCTGTCTGCGATTTTGTTCCGGGATTCGGATCCGGCTCTTCTGCCCCGGGACTCGGTTCACACTTTAGCATACTCCGCGGTATGTGGCTCAGAGACGAAGAGACAAACCGACGCCGTCCCTGATCGGCAGCACCGTTGTCAGAAACCGGCTGTCCTGGTACAGGTCGCGTGTGAACTCGACAATCGCCTCGGTGTCGGCGTCTTTCTTCTTCTCGCAGACCCGGCCGGACCAGAGGAGGTTGTCGGTAATGAAGAGTCCGCCCTTTTTCAGCCGGGCGGCCGCCAGATCAATCGTCCGGGGATATTCGTGTTTGTCGATGTCGTTGAATACGATATCAAAAGGGCCTGAAAGCTTGCCGGCCACCTTCAGGGCGTCACCGACGTGGAAGTCAAACTGGCTCTGAAGGCCCGCCCGTTTGAAGTAGTCAAAAGCCCGGCGCTTGTTGGCCTTATTGCCGTCTGTCATTGTTATAACGCCCTTGCTCCGTGCCGCCAGAGAGAACCAGTAGGCAGAATATCCGAATCCCGAACCCAGTTCCAGGATCTTGCGAGCTTTGGTCGCCAGGGCCATCTGGTATAAAACCCGGCCGACCTGGGGGCCCACGATCGGAAAATCCTTCTCACGGGCGTACGTCTCCATGTCTCTCAAAACTGCCGGGCTGTCAGGCGTAACCGCTTGTAGATAAGTCTCGATTTTAGACGAAAGGATCACGGTGGTACCTTCTATTCGTAAATGAGGAAAACTTCGTCCCCGTCGACCGTAACCTCGAATCTCTTCAATTTCACACCCTTGACGTTCAGGCAGCGACCGGTTTCCAGGTCGTACCGCCAGCCGTGTCATTTGCAGGTCAGGACGCCGTCTAGTACCCCTCCTCCGACGAGCGAGGCACGCATGTGCTTGCAGTCAGATTCAATCCCGTAGAGCTTGCCGTTATCGTTGAAGACGGCTATTCTTCGGGCCAGAATGCGCTTCTCCAGCGCCGACCCGGGAAGAAAATCGGAAAGTTTCCCCATCCTGATCTTAGACAATATATTACGTTCCTCGGAATAGAAAAGTTGCCTTCGGCAGCCCAAGAACCGCTTTTCCAGCGTGGGAATATACCGGCTGCTGCCGCAAACTTCAGAGAGTCCCCACTCTGGAGATCGGTCTACGATTAGACTGAAAAGGCCGACTATTGCACCGACTTGCCGGATATTGTCTCGGAACGATTCTCAGGACGCTGTCCCGGCGTGGCGGACTCGCGATCAGCGACAGTGCGCCGACGCTGTCCCTGGAAGACCGAAATCATGCCGCTGATAAACACCGTCAACGTCCCCAGCCAGAA
>JAAERE010000425.1 GCA_024230675.1 bacterium
CCCCATTTCGCTGTCCGATTGCATAAATCAGGTTTGTGGCTGAACTCATGGCTGGAATCGCGTTCGGGAAACTCAGTTCCTGGTTGAACCAGACCGACTGTAGCGTTCGGGTTTCGGGATCCCACTCGAACTTCTCGCATCCATACGGAGCGATGTTCGGCTCGCCGCTGAGTAGGGAGTTCTCCAGATTCGCTTCAAACCAGTTCTGAAGTTCGTTGTTCACCACGAAGGCGCCATAGCCTCTCACCAGCGTAGATTGCTCGGAGAATGATCTTTGCCGATCCGGCTCGCCGAAGGTGATTGGTACTTGCGCGGCGATCCGTCGCGACTGGGTGCCAGGCAATTGTTCCCAATCGGATGGGATCTCATCCCGCCAGAAGAGGACGATGTTCATGAGTTCCTCGCCATCGGTGATGACCACGAACTTGTCCTGATCACCGGTGCCCATCAGCGAAGGCGTTGACCCTGAGCCGGCTGTAGTCATGACCTGCATTGACGAAGGTTTACCAGTCCCGTAGTCCGCTCGCCATCCGCCTTCACTCTCGTCGATGGTGAGCTTTTCCCCGGTCCACTGCACTCGATACATGGCCTTGTGCGTTACCACGTATATCCCGCCATCTTCATCGGCGGCAATGGAGTTGTAG
>JAAERE010000426.1 GCA_024230675.1 bacterium
GCAGGCATATCAACAGGCGGGTATTGGTCCGGCAGATATCGACGTGGCCGAAGTACACGACGCCATGGCCCCGGGCGAGATGATGCTCTATGAAGAGCTGGGATTCTGTGGCAAAGGTGAAGCCAGATTCCTTGTGGAACAGGGGCGAACCAGGATCGGCGGCGACATCCCGGTCAATCCCAGCGGCGGTCTCGTTTCGCGGGGACACCCGGTGGGTGCCACGGGACTGGCGCAAGTGGCAGAGATTGTATGGCAACTTCGCGGCGAAGCGGGCGAGCGACAGGTGGCCAATCCGAGAGTTGGATTGTGCCAGAACACCGGCGGATACGTCGATGGCGATGCAGCCGCATGCTGTGTCACCATACTCAAGGTCTGAGAAACGCAAGAGGAAAGACTATGTTGGCACTCGAAGGCATCAAGGTTCTGGAAGTGGCACGAACGCCGCTGGCATCGTTCTGCACGATGACATTGGGTGACTTCGGCGCTGAAGTCATCAAGATCGATTCCCCGCCAAAACCGGGCAGGGAGAACCTGGCCGTTTCAAACGTTGGCGAGGAGAATCGGCCGTTGAACGCCCACTGGCATGTGAATCGAAATAAAAAGAACGTGGTCATTGATCTGAGCTCGAAGGAAGGCGTCGAGGTCTTCCTTAGACTGGCCGGGACCGCCGATGTGATCATCGAAGGCTATCGACCCGGCGTCGTCACTGAGATAGGGATCGACTACGAGACAGTCAGCAAAATGAATCCGCGAATCATCTATTGCTCGCTGACCGGCTACGGTCAGGACGGGCCCTATCGAGATTTCCCCGGACACGACCTGAACTACATCGCCACCGGCGGTGTGCTGGGACTTATCGGCAACACCGATGGCCCTCCGGTAGTCCCTCTGAACATGATCGGGGACTGGGCCGGCGGCACGATGCATGCGCTATCCGGAATCCTAATAGCGCTATTGGCCAGAGACCGTACCGGCAAAGGCCAGCACGTCGACATCTCTATTACCGATGGCGTTGTTTCCTTCCTCAACTTTTTCTCACCGTTCTATTTCCTAGCCGGAGCCATTCCGAGGCGCGGCGCAGGATTCATGAACGGGAACTTCCCGTACTACAGTGTGTACGAGGCAAAGGACGGGAGATACATCGGCATTGGATGCCACGAACCATGGTTTTGGGATGCCCTATGCCACGAGCTGGGACGCGATGACCTGGCCGGCAACTACTTCAAAGGGGAACACCTGTACGACCGGGATGAAGGCACGGACTGTGATAGTATCTCTTCTGAACTCCGGCAGATATTCCTGACCAAAACGAGTGACGAATGGGCTCAGCTTCCGAGCCCCAAGACTATCCCGATCTCCAAGGTAAACAGCATGGACGAGGTCTTCTCCGACCCTCACGTTGTCCATCGGCAGATGGTGGTCGAGGTCGATGATCCCAAAGCCGGCAAAGTGAAGCAGATCGGAATTCCCATCAAGCTTTCGGACACACCGGGAAGCATTCGCAACCTGTCACCGATGCTGGGCGAACACACTAACGAAGTTTTGGGAGAGGCGGGATTCACCGATCAGGAGCTTGAGCGACTGCGAGAATCGAAGGTAATTATTTAGTCGCATAAAATTCGGCATCTTAGAATCCAATGAACAAACTTCTCTGGCAACCATCGGAAGAGAC
>JAAERE010000427.1 GCA_024230675.1 bacterium
CATGGTGTCCGATCGTTGATCTTCACCTTTGAAGATGAAGGCAAGGTGATCATCCCGAAACCGCAACAGGTTCTCCGCGAAGTTCAGTCGGGCTCCGGGAAACCACTCCGCTCCGGGGAACTTGTCCAGGTCGTCGACCACCAAATCGTAGCTTCGTGAGGCTTTGATCTCGGTGAAATCCCACACTGCTGTCCATAAGTCGGAGATGCTATCGATTGACCATCGGTAGAGCTCGTCGTAGTCGGAGAGTGCGAGACCGTGCCTGTTATTCACGAACTGGATGAACCGCGTCATGTTCGCGTCTTGTTTCATCTTTTCCGATGGTTGCCAGAGAAGTTTGTTCATTGGATTCTAAGATGCCGAATTTTATGCGACTAAATAATTACCTTCGATTCTCGCAGTCGCTCAAGCTCCTGACTAGTAAATCCCGCTTCTCCCAGAACCCCACTGGTGTGCTCGCCCAGCATTGGTGACAGATTGCGAATGCTTCCCGGTGTGTCTGAAAGCTTTATGGGAATCCCGATCTGCTTCACTTTGCCAGCTTTGGGATCGTCGACCTCAACCACCATCTTTCGGTGGACAACATGAGGGTCGGAGAAGACCTCGTCTATGTTATTTACCTTAGAGATCGGGATGTTCTTGGGACTAAGGAGTTGGACCCATTCGTCACTTGTTTTGGTTAGGAATATTTGCCGGAGTTCGGAAAAGATCCTATCCCAATCCGTACCTTCATCCCGATCGTACAGGTGTTCCCCTTTAAAGATGTTGCCAGCCAAGTCATCACGTCCCAACTCGTGGCAAAGGGCATCCCAGAACCAGGGCTCGTGGCACCCAAGGGCGATGTATCTTCCGTCCCTGGCCTCATACACGCTGTAGTACGGGAAATTCCCGTTCATGAATCCTGCACCGCGTTTGGGGACAGCCCCCGCGAGGAAGTAGAACGGCGAGTACATGTTCAGGAACGAGACCACGCCATCAGTGATGGAGATATCCACGTACTGTCCTTTGCCGGTCCGATCTCGGGCCAGCAGCGCGATGAGGATGCCGGACAGTGCGTGCATGGTGCCGCCCGCCCAGTCCCCGATGAGATTCTGAGGAACCACGGGTGGTCCATCACTGCTGCCGATGAGTCCCAGCGCACCGCCGGTGGCGATGTAATTCAGGTCGTGACCGGGAAAGTCTCGATAGGGCCCGTCCTGACCATAGCCGCTGATGGAGCAATAGATAATACGTGGATTGAGCTCGCTGACCGTCTCGTAGTCGATCCCAATCTCGGTGACGACTCCGGGTCGATACCCTTCGATGATCACGTCGGAAGTTTTGGCCAGCCGAAGGAAGACTTCGACGCCCTCCTTCGAACTTAGATCGATGACCACGTTCTTTTTGTTTCGATTCACATGCCAGTGGGCGTTTAAAGGACGGTTTTCCTCGCCAACGTTGGAGACGGCCAGGTTCTCCCGACCCGGCTTCGGTGGGGAATCGAGCTTGATGACTTCAGCGCCAAAGTCGCCCAATGTCATTGTGCAGAACGATGCCAGTGGAGTTCGTGCCACTTCCAGAACTTTGATACCTTCGAGTGCCAACATAGTCTTTCCTCTTGCGTTTCTCAGACCTTGAGTATGGTGACACAGCATGCGGCTGCATCGCCATCTACGTATCCGCCGGTATTCTGACATAATCCAATCCTTGGATTGGCCACCTGTCGCTCTCCCGCTTCGCCGCGAAGCTGCCAGACGATCTCGGCTACTTGCGCCAGTCCTGTAGCGCCAACAGGGTGTCCCCGCGAAACGAGTCCGCCACTGGGGTTCACCGGTATGTCGCCGCCGATCTTGGTTCGCCCTTGTTCCACAAGGAATCTGGCTTCACCTTTGCCACAGAATCCCAGCTCTTCATAGAGCATCATCTCGCCCGGGGCCATGGCGTCGTGTACTTCGGCCACGTCGATATCTGCCGGACCAATACCCGCCTGTTGATATGCCTGC
>JAAERE010000428.1 GCA_024230675.1 bacterium
CATTGGAGAGGGTGACCTCTTTGACCAAGCTCCACTCCTCGTAAATGAACAGGATCTCTTTTTGTTCAATCCATTCATAGGATGTATAGGTAAGGAACTTTTTTTGAACCCTCCGCCCCATGTAGTCGTATTTAAACTCGACCCTGGCGTCTCCTTCGACGGGATTTTGAGGTTCCACGGCCACGAGACGGTTTTCCGCGTTGTATAGGTAATCCATTCTCAGTCCATCCCCGGTGGTCAATCGCTCTATCAGATTGGTGTTCGTGAGATAACTGTATGTCGCGGTTTGAGATACGCCTCCAACCGTCCAGGCGACGGTTTCGAAACGTCCGACATCGTCGTATCCATAAGTCACGTCATAATCCGCTCCCAAACTGAAGCCCGCGGCTCGGCCCACGACGCCCTCGGTTTCGAATTTTCTGGTGATCGTGTAATTTTGGAGGCCGGTCACGGTTTCTGTCTCCTGTTGAAGCGCTTCGTTGTAAACGAATTCTCGTGTTCCGACGGCGTCGCTAATATTTTTATACACGCCAAGGCGATTGTATGTAAAGGAAATATCCGGGGTGGCGTCGGAATAATCGATGCTCAGAAGCTCCCCGGTGTCCGGGTCGTTGATGTAGGTGGTGGTCAGGGGGACGCCGTTGACCGTTCGCGACCATGCGCGGGTTTCAAGCCGGCCGCCCTCGGCGTAGGTGTATGTCGTTTGCGCTCCGTCCGCGTATTCCTTGGCCGTGGGCAGGCCCGTGGCTTCATGATAGCGCATCCGGGTCACGTCGGAGGGGCCGGTGGCGCCGATGGGCCACATGGCCGAACTCCAGTTCGATCCGCCGCGATAGGTGCGTATTTCGGTCCGACGGCCGTAATTGTCGTACACATATTGCACGGGATACGGGACGTCTCCCCACACGTGGGTTATCTGCCCCCGTTCGTTGTAGAGATAACGGGTCGCTTTATCCAGTGGATCGCGCTCGAGAATTTTTCGGCCGGTGGCGGGATCATAAAAATATCGGGCGCGATTGCCCGCGGCGTCCTCCACGTAATCCACCTGGCCCCTGGCATTGTAATGGATCACCGAGGCGCCGGTGCGCGGGGCAACCACGCGGGTTCTTCGCCCGAGGGCGTCGTGGGTGAACGTGAGTTCCACGCCGGAGGCGCCTTTTTGAGAAACGGTCACCCCATTGAGACTCACGGTGGTTGAATCTACATTGGAATCGGGATGATCGGTCACCCGTGTGACGGATTTTTCGGCGCGATTTACAAATGTCCGTGAGATGGTTGTTTTGCCGTGGATGTCCACGGTTACG
>JAAERE010000429.1 GCA_024230675.1 bacterium
CCTCGGATGATCGGCGTCACAAAGGCCAAGGAAATGCACTATACCGGCGAACCAATCGACGCACAGGAGGCCTATCGGGTAGGACTTTTGAATAAGGTCGTTCCCTCAGTATTGGTGCTCGAAGAAGCAAAGAAGCTGGCTAGCACGCTGGCAGAACGATCCGTCACCGCGATGAGACTGGCCAAGTATCTCATCGATACCGGCATCAACATGGACCTGGATAGCGCCCTGAAACTGGAGGCGGAGGTCGGCAAGAGTCTTTTCGCTGCCCCGGAGACGATCAAACAGGAAATGAGCAAAGCCGCCGAGAGAGAGGATGTCTACAAGAAGATATTCGAGTAACCGTCTACACAGAGTATATATTTTGAATTGTAGCGATTTGAATGTGAGGGAGACATGAAACAACGAGTTGGAGTGATCGGGGTAAGTCAGACCAAACACGAAGCAGCAAAACGCAGCCAGGACCTAATCGATATGGTCTTTGAGACCACGAAGGCGGCCCTGGACGATGCTGGCCTTCATATCAGCGAGATTGACAGTGTAGTGCTAGCGGCACACGATCTCATTGATGGCCGAAGCATCAGCAGCATGCTCCTGGCCGCACCCGCTGGGGCCCACATGAAAGAGGAAACAAGGGTTGCCGAGGACGGCGCCCTCGCTGTTGCCTTGGCATGGATGCGGCTCATGTCGGGAGAGTACGGAACGTCTCTAGTGGTGAGCTGGAGCAAGCTGTCCGAGGGCGATTTTGATGTGATAACGCACCTCAATTTCGACCCGGTGTTCTATCGTCCGGTCGGATTTAACCATGTTACGGCTCAAGCCATGCAGGCGATGAGCTACAGTCGCCGATACGGCATCACCGCAGAGCAAGCCGCCGCCGTTTCGGTTAAGAACCGCGCCAATGCACTGAACAACCCTCTGGCACATCTCCAGCAGAAGGTCACGACAGACGACGTTCTACAGTCAAAGCTGTTGTCGTGGCCACTGCGTGAACTAGACATAACACCAAAGTCCGACGGGGCCTGCGCCATGGTCCTGGCCACTGAGGGAAAGGCGAAGAAGGCGAGAAACGGTTGTGCCTGGATCAAGGGCATTGGTTGGGGGAACGACACGTATTACTTGGGAGATAAAGACCTGGGCAATCTCTCGTCGCTGTCAGACGCTGCAAAGCGGGCTTATAACATGGTTGGAATCACCAATCCCATCGAGGAATTGGACGTGGCCGAAGTCCACGATATCACTTCCTATCACGAACTGATGGAATACGAGGCCCTCG
>JAAERE010000430.1 GCA_024230675.1 bacterium
CTCATGTCGACCCACGGCCTGGATATGATTATTGTCGACTATATCCAGTTGATGCACAGCAGCGTGCGGGCAGAGAACCGTCAGCAGGAGATATCTCTGATAACGCGAAACCTGAAGGCGCTCGCCAAGGAGTTGGACATTCCCGTAATAGCCCTGTCGCAGTTGTCGCGCGCTGTGGAGCAACGCGGCGGTGAGAAACGGCCACAATTGGCCGACCTTCGCGAATCGGGCGCTATCGAACAGGACGCCGACCTGGTGCTGCTGCTGTATCGCGAGGAGTTCTACCGTTCGCACCTGGATCGGAACGACCCGAAGTTTCTCGAAGTTCAGGGGCAAGCCGAAGTTATCGTGGCCAAGCAGCGTAACGGCCCGACCGGGGTTGTCAAACTCAGCTTCATCAGTGAGTTCGCGCGCTTCCAGAGTCTGGAACGCCAACGTCACGATCTGCCTCAGGGAGTTGATCCGGTGGCCGGTCCCGAAGCTGAGGATTCGCCCTTTTAAGGAGTTCGGATGGATTCAGGTCTAGTGGTCCTCGGTCGCCGAGGAGTTAGCTTCATCACCACGCTGGGCGGTCTTTGCATTCTCCTGATTAAGTTCCTGGCCTCTCTCAAAGACGTACCGCGCTCTCTGAAAGTTATCTTTCAACAGCTATATGTGATAGGCGTACGCTCGCTGCCGCTCGTTATTGTTATATCGATTTTTGTCGGCGCTGTTTCGGCCTGGCAGGCCGCCTACCAGTTCAAGTTTATCGGCGCGCCGTTGAGATTGCTCGGCCATGCGGTCGGGAAGGCCACTGTCATCGAGCTGGCCCCGGTGCTGTCTGCGCTCGTGGTGGCCGGGCGCGTGGGAGCCGGCATAACCGCCGAACTGGGAACAATGAGAGTTACGGAGCAGATCGACGCCCTCGATACTATGGGTATAAACCCGATCAGTTATCTCATCATGCCGCGAGTGCTGGCCTGTCTTCTGATGCTGCCCATGTTAGTCATATTCTCCAATTTCGTGGCGATTATGGGCGGACTGATTGTCTCGGTGGTGGGCGTTGATGTTTCCTCGGAGACCTTTATGAACGGGTTCAAGAATTCGTTCAAGATGCAGGATTTCATAAACGGACTTATCAAGGCCGCTGTGTTCGGCCTGTCGATCGGTCTGGTCGGATGTCACGAAGGTTTCAAGGCGCGCGGCGGCGCTCAGGGAGTCGGTCAGGCCACGACCAACGCGGTGGTTGTCTCGATGGTTCTGATTCTTATCTTCAACTTCGTTTTTGCCGTGGTGCTGTTCAGGATCTGATCACATGACCGATTCATTCATCAGCATACACGATCTCCACAAGCGTTTCGGCGATCAGCCGGTTCTCAAGGGAGTAGACCTCACTGTGCACGAGGGCGAAGCTATTGCGATCATCGGGCAGTCGGGATGTGGCAAGTCCGTGCTTCTGAAGCATGTTATCAAACTCCTTGATCCTGACCGGGGCGAGGTTTGGTTCGACGGCCGCGAACTTGA
>JAAERE010000431.1 GCA_024230675.1 bacterium
ACTGATAACAGTGGTTGGATAGACATAACCGATGTGAACCGATTGGTGGATCATCTGTTTCTCAGTCTGGAACCGCTGTTTCCGACCAACCGCCTGGGGGATTGCTCCTGCGACGGCATTATTGATGTAACCGACCTAAACGTGCTGATTGATCATCTTTTCATGACGCTGGAGCCGCTACCTTTGCCGTGCTATGAGTTCGGTGATTGACAGATTCCTGGATGTGGTGGCCCGCGGCTTGCCGTGGGTTTCTGTCGACGGGGGAAAGTAAGACAGGGTCAGAGGCCTGGCGTCCGCCGCCCACAGAACGATGGCGGGTCCGAATACGGACCCGCCTTGTTTGAACTCAGAGTCGAAAGGTTAAGAGGCTCGACCTTCAACTGTCGACCGGCAGCGCTATTTCAACGCCAGGACGCGACAGAAAACTACGTCCATGCCGCCTTTCATCCGACCGCCGTGACCGCGACGCACCGGCGCGTTGACCGCACCCGGGGGCATCGGCCGACGGCCCGTCTCCTCGAACGTCCCCTGGAAAAAGCCCGCTTCGTTAAGCGAATGGTCCACCGACTTGCCAATATTCGGAAACTTGGCGCTCAGCCGTTCTTTCTCTTCACCCGGCAGCTTGCGATACATCCCCGGATCGGGGCGTGCATCGATCATAAACAGCTTACCGCCCGGCTGAAGAACGCGGTGCGCCTCTTTGAGCGCTTCCGTTTGTGTCGGAAGGTTCGACATGCCGCCGAAATTAACGACCGCTGAGAATGTTTCCGGCCGGATCGGAAGTTTGGTAGGGTCGGCCTGCGCCGCGCTCAACTTCGACCAGTTCTGCTTCTTGCCAAATGTCTGCCACTCGCTCAGAAGCCAACG
>JAAERE010000432.1 GCA_024230675.1 bacterium
AGCCAGGAGCTGAGCTCCAGCTCTGAGCAGCTTTCCCAGGGCGCCACTGAGCAGGCCGCTTCGGCTGAAGAGGCTTCCTCCTCCATGGAGCAGATGGGCTCCAATATTCATCAGAACGCTGACAATGCCCAGCAGACCGAGAAGATCGCGGTCAAGGCGTCCCAGGACGCCGGCGAGAGCGGCACAGCCGTTACCAACACCGTGTCGGCCATGAAGGAGATCTCCGGAAAGATCTCCATTATCGAGGAGATCGCCCGTCAGACCGATCTCTTGGCCTTGAACGCAGCCATTGAGGCGGCCCGGGCCGGGGAGCATGGCAAGGGCTTTGCCGTGGTGGCCTCTGAGGTCCGGAAACTGGCCGAACGGAGCCAGACCGCGGCCGGGGAGATCAGCAAGCTGAGCTCTTCAAGCGTGGAAGTAGCGGAAAAGGCCGGCGAGCTGCTCACCAAGCTGGTGCCTGACATCCAGAACACTGCCCAGCTGGTACAAGAGATAAACGCCTCCAGCACGGAGCAGAACTCCGGTGCCCAGCAGATCAACCGGGCCCTGCAGGAGCTCGACAAGGTCATCCAGCAGAACGCCTCTGCTGCCGAAGAGATGTCCTCCACCTCTGA
>JAAERE010000433.1 GCA_024230675.1 bacterium
TAAGATTGTTGACCCGATACAATCTCGGATTATTATAATGTGAAACATATCAAGCGAAGGTTCGTTTATTCTCACCAGACAGGAAAAGTCAATGGCAGGCAGTAGTCCAGACAACTCGGCAACCGTAATCGCATTGGAGCAGGCTGATGGACAATTGCGACCCTTTCCAGGCGTCATCGATCGCAGGTGGAAGTTTAGCGATTCCGGCGCAACAATATGGGCGAGTTGTCGGTCCTATTGGCAGGGCCGTTACCGTGGCGGCGATCAACCCCAGCGGCCGCGGGCCAAAGATCAATTAAAGGAGTTTTGAATGAAGCGGACTGCGATGTTCCTCACGGTAGTATTTACTCTGACCCTCGTTGCAGGGCTGGTTCAGGCGCAGGAACTTACCCTGGACGACTGCATCGAGCTGGCGCTCAAGAACCGGGCGTCGATCATAAGGGCTCGCGGGGCGGAAAGCTACGCCTCGGCCCAGAAAATGAGCGCCCTGGGCGCCTTTCTGCCGCGTATTTCCGGATCGTATTCCTATTCCAAGGGTAAGGAGTTCGATATTATCCCGGCGATCGATTCGGTTACCGATGAACAAGACACCGGGCCCAGCAAGTCCTGGTCGGCCTCCGCCAACATGTCGGTGATCGATCTGCCCAACTGGTTCAATCTGTCGGCCGCCAGTGCGGCGAAAGCCAGCGCTCGCCTCAACGTTCTGGCCTCCGAGCAGGACCTGATCTATTCCGTCAAGATTTCTTACTACGCCTATCTGGCCTCGGTGGAAAATGTCTCCGTTCAGGAAGAGGCCGCCAAGCGGGCCGAGGAACAGTTGAAGCTGATCGAGTCGAGATTCGACCTGGGGTCAGCCTCGAAATCTGACGTGCTCAAACAGAAAGTACAGTTTGGCAACGACCAGCTTGGTTTGCTTCGCGCCCGGAATTCCGTCACCAACGCCCGGGCGAGCCTGGCCTATACGATTGGCCTGGACCCTCGGAAAGATCACAATTTTGCCACTAATTATCGGGTACGTGAGTACTCAGGTACTTTGGACGACGCTGTGTCATTCGGTCTTAACACCAACCCCGGCCTTCTGGCACAGGAAAAATACTACGACGAGGCGCGTCACTCCGTACGGGCTGCTACCGCCGGATATCTTCCCAGCCTTTCGGTTTCGGCCAGTTATCGGAAGTTCAACGGCACGCAGGCATACCCGGTTTCCTTTGACTATTCGAACAAGAGCTATACGTACGGTTTCAGCCTAAGCTGGAACATCTTCGACGGGTTCTTCCGCGAGCAGCAGGTGACTTACGCCAAGATCAGTCGCAATAACGCTCGGGCCGATCTGGCCGACACGCGGAATTTGACGGTGAGCAATGTCAAGACCGGGTATCTGGACATTGAGCAGCTCAAGGAACAGAAGACCGTGTCGCAGGAGAACGTAGCCGCGGCTGAAGAAGATTTGAGAATTACGCAGGAAAAATACAATCTCGGAGCGGCCACCATTCTGGATCTGCTCGACGCGCAGGTTTCGTTGAAGACGGCCCAGAAG
This sequence comes from bacterium, assembly GCA_024230675.1. GTDB lineage: Bacteria > Zixibacteria > MSB-5A5 > GN15 > FEB-12 > JAAERE01. The sequence goes on from JAAERE010000433.1 coordinate 1,538, forward strand.
GCTCTGATACAGGTTGACTTCGATCTCAACCTGGCGATAGCCAAGCTCGAAAACGCCATGGGAAAGATGTAGAAACGGGAGAGGTCAATAGGACATGAAAAACAAAAAGGCGATATTTATCACGTTGGGCGTAATTGTAGTCGCGGCGCTCGTGATAGTGAATCTAACCTCCGAAAGCAGCAGCGGCACTAAAGTCAACGCCGCCGAGGTGACCTCGACCGATCTGGTGGAGAAGGTGTCGGCCTCTGGTCGCATCCAGCCCAAGACCAAGGTTGATATTACCGCGGAAATCAATGGCGAAATCGTGTCTTTGCCGGTGCGCGAAGGCCAACGAGTGGACGTTGGCGATTTGTTGGTTGTGCTCGACACGGTGCAGTTGGCCTCGGACGCCCACCAGGCCCGGTACCGTCTCGATGAAACGCGGGCCCGAATGGAAGGCGCTCAGACGACCCTGGATCAATCCCAGGAGGAGTACCAGCGCCAGGAGCGCCTGTTCGAAAAGAACCTGACGTCGGAGCGCTTTTACAAGGATTCAAAGTACGCCTATCTTAGCGCCAAGTCGAACCATCAGGCCATGAAATCGCAGATCCAGCAGGGCGAATCCGCTTACGCAAAGCAACTGGATTATCTCAGCAGGGCGAAGATTGTGGCCCCTATGGCCGGAATCATTACCTACCTCGATGTCGAAGTTGGTGAGATAGCTGCGGCCCAGACCGCCTTCACGCAGGGCCGGACCCTGATGACTATTTCGGACCTGAACGTTTTTGAGGTAGAGGTCGAGGTGGACGAAACGGAAATCAACAAGATCGAACTGGCCCAGGCCGCGGAGATTGAGGTTGACGCTTTCCCTGATACTACCTTTCCCGGCGAGGTCGTGGAAATCGGCAATACGGCCATAATGAGCGGGCTGGGCACTCAGGACCAGTCGACCAATTTCAGAGTCAAAGTGACTTTCTCTGACGCCAATCTGAAAGTGCGTCCTGGTATGTCGGCCACGGTGGATATAACTTCGGCTGAAGAGACGGGCGTGCTGGCCGTACCGTTTGCATCGGTTGTTGTGCGTACTTATGACCTGGATTCCCTGCTGGCGGCTCGCGTGGCTGAGGATGAGGAAGTCACCGACGCCAACGCTGTTCACGCGGCCGAAACGGTCGAGGGCGAGGAGACTGACGACGATAAGGCGAAAGAGGAGAAGGAGCGCGACGAGCTCAAGGGCGTGTTTGTCGTCAAAGAAGGTGTCGCGCGCTTTGTCCAGGTTGAGACTGGAGTAGCCGACCAGAAGAACATCATGGTTACCAGAGGTATCGAGGCCGGGGACAGCGTTATTTCCGGTCCCTACCGCGTGCTCAGAACCATCAAGGACGGCGACGAGGTTGAGGTCGAGGAAAAAAGAGGCGCCGGTAACGACGAGGGAGAAGCCTAATCATGGCGATGATAGAAACTGACAACCTCTGGAAAACCTACACTATGGGGACGGAAAAAGTCCACGCCCTGCGCTCGGTTTCAATGCAGATCGAGAGGGGTGAGTATGTGGCTATCATGGGGCCTTCGGGTTCCGGCAAGTCGACGCTGATGAATCTTATCGGCTGTCTCGATACGCCAACCCAGGGGGAATACTGGCTTAATGAAAAGCGCGTCCGTCAGATGAACGATAACGAGCTGGCCAATATACGCAACCGGGAGATAGGCTTCGTATTCCAGACTTTCAATCTCCTGCCCCGGGCGACCTCGCTGCACAACGTGGAGTTGCCGCTGATCTATAACGGGACTTCGAAAGACGAGCGGGAACAGATGGCGCGCACGGCGCTGGAGAAAGTTGATTTGGCCGACCGTGTAATGCATAAACCTACCGAGCTTTCCGGTGGCCAGCGCCAGCGTGTGGCCGTGGCCCGCGCCCTCGTCAACAATCCGTCGATTCTGCTGGCCGATGAGCCGACCGGTAATCTCGACAGTAAAACCTCCGTCGAAATAATGAAGCTCTTCGATGAACTTCATCGGCAGGGTAACACGATCATAACAGTGACCCACGAAAAGGATATTGCCCGCCACGCCCGGCGTGTATTGTCAATCCTGGACGGTCGCATTGATACTGATGAAATTGTCTCCGACAACGAGCGCAACGGTACGCATTAAGAAGAAGCTATGGTAGTTTTCCGCTCCATCTTTCGCATCGCGTTTGACGCGATCATCTCCAACAAGCTGCGCTCGAGCCTGACGTTTATCGGAATCGTTTTCGGCGTAACTTCGGTAATGACAATTATCTCGGCTTTGGAGGGGATGATGGGCGTTATCGAGGAAGAGTTCAGTGCTCTGGGACCTTCGACCTTCATGGTCTCAAAAATGATGACGGCGATGTCGGACGAGGAATTCCGCGAGAAAATCAAGCGCAAGCCGGTCAATCTCAAGGCCGTCGAGGCCATCGAAGAAAGCTGCACGATGTGCGAGAAGATATCCCCCCGTGCTTTTGTGAGAGAGAAGGTGAAATACCGGGAGAAATCCATACGGCGCGCTCTCGTGATGGGCTGTACTGCGGAGTATATCGACATTGTCGATATTGAGGTCGAACAGGGGAGGTTCCACTCGTTCGAAGATGACACCTACCGTCGCCAGGTAGCCTTCATTGGCGATGATCTTCGGGAGGAGTTTTTCACCGGCGTAGATCCTCTGGGCAAAGTGATAAAAATCGGAGGAAGGAAATACACGGTTGTAGGCCTGGCCAAGAAGCGCGGGGAGATGTTCGGCGAAAGCCAGGATGATTTCATCGTAGTTCCATTGTCGGCCTATACCCGGCAGTTCGGGCAGCCGCGCCGAGGCGTGAATGTCGTAATAAAGGCGGCCTCGGTCGAGCAGCTGGAGGAAACGATGGATGAAGTGCGGGTGATTCTGCGCTCTCATCGCAACGTCCCGTACAACAAGCCGGACGATTTTGACATGATGACGGCCGACAGCTTTCTGGAACTTCTCAACCAGATCACCCGCATCTTCCGACTCGGACTAATCGGCATTTCGGGCATCTCGCTGATTGTCGGCGGCATAGTGGTCATGAACATAATGATGGTCTCGGTGGCAGAGCGCACCCGCGAGATTGGCATCCGCAAGTCGCTTGGAGCCAAACATCAGCACATCCTGATGCAGTTCTTGTTCGAGTCGATACTGCTGACGTTTTCAGGAGGGGTCGTGGGCATCGTTCTGGGGTACCTGATCGCCAGGATCCTGGTGGGCATGCTGGATATGACCATAGCTCCCTCAATGATGGCTATTATTTCCGGCCTGTCAATCTCTATAGGAATCGGCCTGGTATTCGGGATATACCCGGCTATGAAAGCGGCGCGACTGGATCCGGTAAAAGCGCTCAGCTATGAGTAAGGATATTTAACATGCTGCTGACATCAACAGAACTGGTCAACGCTGTGGGAATGGCCCTGGATTCAGTGCGATCGAACAAGTTTCGTTCGGCGCTTACAATTCTCGGAGTGATGGTCGGTGTGGCGGCAGTTATAGCTATTACATCTGTGGTCAACGGCCTCAATAACGCGGCCGAAAACGAGATCGATCAGATGGGCTCTAATGTCATTGTCGTTCGACGTTTTGCGCCCAACACGGACTATTCCAATCTTTCGGAAGAGGAGCGAAGACGCCCTCACATGACGGTTGGCGAAGCCATGGCAATCAAAGACAATTGCCCGTCTGTCGACGGCGTCGCGCCAGGCAACTACTATTTCAAACCGGGCGGCAACGAGGCCAAGTACAAAAATCGAAAATTCAGCGACCCTAGTTTTATGGGTACCTGGCCGGACTTTGCAAGGGTGCACGACAAAGATTTGTCGTCCGGGCGGTTTATCAGTGAACTGGACGAGCAGTACCGGATGATGGTGTGCGTGTTGGGATCCGATGTGGCTGCGACGCTGTTCCCCGAAGGAGACGCAGTTGGAAGGGAGATCCGGATCAACGGCGACAAGTTCGAGATTGTCGGAGTGTTTGAAGAAATAAAATCGAACTTCGGTAATGACTTCGAGAACCGCCGCATCTGTGTACCGCTCTCAACCTATCAGAAGTTGATTCCGTGGGAAAAAGCTCTGGGGCTGGAAGTGCGGGCCGCATCTTTCGAACTTATCGACCAGGCCCTGGAGGAGGTCCGGGTGGCTCTAAGAATATATCGTAAAGTGCCATTCAATAAACCGGATAACTTTGCCCTGACGACTCAGGATCAATTCAAGGATCAGATCAGCAATATCACCAACTACCTTTATATCGCCGGTATCGTGATCACATCGGTTGGACTCATGGTCGGGGGGATCGGAGTCATGAATATCATGCTGGTGTCAGTTACCGAACGGACCCGGGAGATCGGTGTTCGCAAAGCCATTGGCGCCAAGAGAACGAATATCATCCTGCAGTTTCTCACCGAGGCAATGTCGCTTTCCGGCATCGGCGGCATAGTCGGAATAATCTTCGGTGTTTTTGCTGGGATGGGGCTCAACGCCCTGATGAATTTCCCGCTCTCTATCTCAATCTTCTGGGCTGTGATCGGCTTTGTGGTTTCGGTCTCAGTGGGGCTGGTCTCCGGCGTTTATCCGGCCGTCAAAGCGGCTCGTCTCGATCCGATAGACGCTCTGCGATACGAATAAGCGGCGAGATTCTCGTCCCCCTCAATTCCTTTTTGTTGTTTTCCGCCCACAAAACGTCCAAATAGTATAACGTGGAACCGGCTCTCGGTGGAATCTGTTTAAACAGTATAGAGATATGTTTAAAAGAACTTACATAACAACCTTTCTGGCGCTGGTCCTGCTGGTGACCGCATTCGGATCGTCTCAGGCGCAGTTTGCCGGACCTATAGACGCCACCACCGATAAGGGCCGATCTCTGTACGTCGATTACGCCTACTTCCGTTCGATCGATCCCGAGATGATCAGGCTGGACCTGTACTACCAGATTTTCAATCGAGGCCTTGAATTCAGGGAAGAAAACGGGAAGTTCGTCGCCGACTATGAACTGGTCGTGGCTATCGACGATGACGATGGCCAGAGGTTGGAGACGATTACGCGGGATCGGCGTGTTACCGTCGAATCGGAGCGAAAGACCCGATCCTACATAGATCATCGCACTTCGCAGGTGAACATCGATTTGCCCGAGGGTAAATACAAGGTCAAATTTACGCTGAAAGATGTCGGCAGCGGCCGGACCGATCGCCGGGACCTGAAAGTCAAACTGGAGTCACTGCAGGATCGCTCCCCGCTGATGTCGGGAGTTGAATTCGTTCAGGCTTTCAGTAAGAAGGGGGAGAAGGAAGGCGTTTTTGACAAGAGCGATCTCGTACTGATTCCCTCAGTGACGCGCACTTTCGGTCGTGAAGATGATTCCCGGCTGGTTTATTACTTCGAAATCTATCCCGGGTGGGACTCAATTTCGCCCGTAGTCGTGGAGACCAAGATCAGGCATGCTGCAAAAGGGATGAAATACCGCGACACTCTTCATCTGGCTTTAGGGGACCAGCCCACCAAGCAGTTGCGTGAAATATCGTTGGGGCATTTCACGCCCGGTGAATACGAGTTGGAGATAATTCTGCGCGGCCGCAGAAACAAGAAGCTCGTTGAGCAGCGCCATGACTTTGAGATCTTGTGGACGTTGGACGGGATGATTCGCAACGACTGGAAGTCCGCCGTTAAGCAGTTGGAGCTATATTCGGACAACGGAAGCTACCTTCCCCCCGACGGTCTGGATGAGATGGAGGACCTGGAGACTACGGAGGAGCGCAAGCAGGCTTTCGACCAGTTCTGGCTGGAGCGCGATCCTACTCCGGGGACGGCTGAAAACGAGTTCAAGAGAGGCTTTTACTATCGGATTGCGCTGGCCAACGATCACTTCGGAATGCACCACCGGGCGGGTTGGAAGACCGATCGCGGCCGAGTCCTGGTTCGCTACGGCGAGCCCGATCAGGTTGACGACGTTCCCTTTTCCACGTCAGCACTTCCATATCAGGTTTGGCTCTATTACACCAGCGGTCGCTACCGTGAGTTTCTCTTCGTCGATGAGAATCAGGACGGTGAATATCGCTTGCAGTTTCCCTACGACGGGGTTTATTAGTAGACAAAACACACGACCTTGAGGAGGGTATGAAGCAACACCCGACGACCGCAGTTCTGTCGTTACTGGTGCTGCTGTCATTTTTCTGCTGGGGCAGCTCTCTGTCCGCCCAGAGCGAGAATGACAGGCTTACGGTATATGCCGGTGCGACGTTTTTCAACGATCCGGAATTGGATTCTGTTATTCTGATCGAATTCCCCTTTACTCTCAATCGCCACGAATTCGAGTTCTTTCGGCCCGACAGCTCCGACAGTCGGTATTTCGCCCGGATTTTTGCTGAAGTGATTCTGTACGGTGTCGACGGCCTGCCGGCGGATTCGGCCCGAACCTACTTCTCCGCGGTGGTCCCGTCATTGGAGGAGGCCTCGGTCGAGGGGATCAAGCTATTCAACAGTCTGGTCATGATCGTCAGGCCCGGTATCTACTCGGCGCGTGCCACCGTCATAGACGCCGTCAGCAAGGCCCGGGGCGAGTTCTTTTACGAAAAGATAATCGTCGAACCGGCTCTCAAGGACAGGATATCTTTGGGCGGCAAATGTTTGGCCTACGACATTACGCCGGCCGGCAATGATCCGGCCTCTGAAGACAATCGCCTGGTCAAGAACGGGCTGCTGGTGCTGCACAACCCGCTGGGTATTTTTGGCGTTGAGGATACTACGGCGTTCTTCTACGGCGAGCTCTACAACCTGGAGTATGATTCGCTGGCACCCTCCGATTTTGAACTGGCTTTCAAGGTACTCGACGAATCGGGGAGCGTGCACACTGATCTCGGGCAGAAGACGACCCAGAAGTCGGGCGGCACCGCCGTGATTGCCGAGTCGTTTGACATTGCCGGCTGGCCCGCCGGCAGGTACCGGCTGCAAATCATTGCCACCGACCTGGAGAGCCTGCAAAGCGATACCCAACAAGTGGCCGTGACGATCCTGACTCCCGAGGCGGTCGCAGATGTTTTTGAGGTGGAAGAAATCAACGATCCCTACGACACGCTCGGTCTGGAAGTTCAGCAGCGTCTTGTTCGTTACATGCTCACACCGGTCGAAAAAGAAGCTTTCGAATCCTTGAATCATAGGGGGAAGTTCAACTTCCTGGCCCAGTTCTGGCAGGATCACGATTCCGACCCCTCGACAAAATTCAACGAAACTCGGAAGGAAATGCACGACCGGTATATGTTTGCCAATCATTCCTTTTCAACCAGCTTGGAGAGCGCCGATGGCTGGAGAACCGATCGAGGCCGCATTTACCTGACCTATGGCCCCTGGGAGGATCGGGACGATGCCCAGGCGCCCAGGGTTGGGAATCCGTTTGTCGTCTGGCATTACCACAGCCTTCGAGAGGGCTCCGTCTTTGTATTCGAAGATCTCCAGGGTTTCCAGGACTATACGCTGGTGCATTCCAACGTGGAGGGTGAACGCTACAACAAGGATTGGGAGGACCGACTTCGACAGGACATCTTCAACCTGGAATAGATTCCCCCCCCAAGCCAGAAACAAAAAGGCCGCCCGATCGGGCGGCCTTTGCTGTTTTCGCAGGTCTGGATACTTACTTGCCGGCTTTGGTTTTTACGCCGGGTTTCTTGATATTAGACGGGTTCTTGATGGTCCGTTTAATTGGCACCGTAAATCTGCTGCCGTCTGCATCGTTCAATTGGAAGGTGAACGATTTCTCCAGGGACATGGACAGCGCCGGCTCCTTCAGGCGTAAAACGCCCTCGGCGCTCTTGCCGGCCGAAACGCTGGCCGGCAGGCTGACGTCCACCAGATCTGTCGGGAAATAGACCATCGACAGGTCAAGATCCTGTTCAGATACATTTGTTATCGTAAACTTCATCTGATCCCGTACTTTTTCGCCGAACTGCGAGATATCCAGCTTATACGGCTTGATAATCACAGGATAGGTGGAGTCGGGTCGTCGTACCACCTGAGTGGTGATTCTCACGTTTTTGTGAGGGGGCCCTACGTTGGTCTCGATTCTCGGAGTCTTGGTGATCCGACTGGTATACCGCTTGGTGCTGAAAATGATCTCAAGCTGGGTGCTGTCGCCGACAGCAAGCACCTCTTTTTGGAGAGGGGCCTTGGTGCATCCTCAGCCAGGCACCACTTTCTTGATCAGAAGAGTGTCATCGCCGGTGGAATGAATCCAAAAAACGTATGACACCTTGGAGTTCTGGGGGGCGTAGCCGAAGTTGAACTCCGTCTCAGGCAGTTCCATTCGGGGTACTCCCTGAACGGAGGCTACCGTGAGCAAAAGACTTGCGAAGACCACGATGACAATAACTGCTCGTTTCATATCTCCTGCCAGTTCATCTTAACGTTTGGTAGTATTGCTATCAGTTGTATCTATCTTTGTCGTAAGAGTCGGCCGAAAACTGAAGTCTCCGCGAGATACGACCAGCGAGACCCGGTAAGCCGACTCGTCGCCGCCAAGAAACTCCAGAGTAAACGATCGCTCAAACTCCTTATCTGCAAACTCGCTTCCCAGGATAACGATTCCAGTCGCCGAGCCCAGGGCCGCCACGCTGTCCGGCAGCTCCAGTGAGAAGGCGCCATCGACGGTTGACACCAGGGCCACAGCCAAAGAGCTGTCCGAGCGGTTGTGAATCGTGAATACCCTGCGATAATCCTTTCTTCTATCGATTCTGTCGAACTCAATCTTCCGGGGCCTGCAAGACACCGTGGCAGCGGTGCCGTCGTCCGGGGCGGCTTCAGCCCGCAACAGCAGTCGGTGGGGACCGGGCCTGTCGTTACAGAACAAGTACGGTTCCCTCGTCGACAATTCATCGGCGCTGTGGAAGCGCCAATGAAGCGTCAGCAGAGCGCTGTCTCCCGGCCCCAGTCGACTTTCCTCAAGAGGCGCCGTGATACAGCCACAGCCGGTCTTGATGTCGACTATCTCCAGCGTATCGTCACCGGCTGACTTCAGCCAGATATGGTGCACCAGCGTGCTGTTGTCGAGTACCGTCCCAAAGTCAAAGCCCGGACTCTCGATCTCCAGAGCGGGTTGAGCCTGTACCATTGCAGTCATAAATACCGCGATCACAAACAGCAGAATACCGGTTACCTTTCTTATATAGCCGAACCTGGCGGATAGTTCCACCGAATCTCCTAAGTTATTATCTGATAGTCGTCTCGTCAAGGCAGACGGCCTTGTTTTTTGACTTGTTTTGAAGGTGTTTGTCGCCTACTTTAACCCACGTTATTACCGGCGTAATTTCTTATGAATATAATAGAAACCCGCGATTTAACCAAGATTTATCAAACCGGCCTCAAGAAGGGGAACGTGGTGGCGGTCGACGGGGTCACTTTGGAAGTGAAGCCCGGAGAAGTATTTGGCCTTCTCGGTCCCAACGGAGCGGGGAAGACAACGTTCGTCAAGGCTCTGCTCGGGGTTACTTCAATTACCTCCGGCGAAGCCCTGATCAATGGTCTGCCGCCTTCCGATCCGCTCTCGCGCGACAAGGTTGGCTTTCTTCCTGAGAATTGTCGCTTCCCGGCTCACCTGACAGGACTGGGATTGATGGAGTTTTCCGGCCGTCTGTGCGGCATGAAGGAGTCCGAGATCGACCAGCGCAGCCGAAAGCTCCTTCAGCTTGTAGACATGGAGAAATGGGCCGGCACTAAGATACGAAAGTATTCTAAGGGCATGGCCGAGCGTGTGGGCCTCGCCCAGGCCCTTATCAGCGACCCGGACATCGTCTTCCTTGATGAACCGACCGACGGTATCGATCCGGTGGGCAAAAAGGAGATTCGGGAGGTTCTTCGCAGGATTCGCGAACAGGGGAAAACAGTGTTTTTGAACTCGCACCTTCTCTCTGAGGTCGAGGCCGTAGCGGATCGAGTGGCCATTCTCTCCCGAGGCAAGCTGGTCAAGACCGGGACCGTGGAAGACTTGACGGTTCGAGCCAGCCAGTATGAGATTGAGGCGGACATAAAAAACGAACGGATCGAAATCCCGGCCGAGATCGGTCAGAGAGTCTCAATTACGGCCAAAGGCATGATCGTGGTTCTCAACGACCCGGAATCAATCAATCAGATAATAGACGAACTTCGCTTGCGACATATCAGCATCCGTTCTGTGCAGCCGATGCGCCAGACCCTGGAACAGAGTTTCTTCGAAGCGGTGGCCGATGAACCGGAGGCCGAGGCATGAGGGGCGTTACTCGAGACACTCTGGGGGAACTGAAAGACCGCAAATTCCTCTGGATTTTCGGAACGATAACGATCATAACGGCCCTCATCATCTTCCTGGCCAGCCGCGCGCAAATATCCATTGCGATGCAATCCGGCGGCGGTTTTGGCAGCGAAGACGAGATAACATCGCTGGCCGGTGGTGCTCTGCTGACCGGATTCGACTACTTTGTGACAATCCTGGTGTTTCTGATTGTGATGGCCACCGCAGGCCTGATCCCGGCTTCGCTGGAAAAAGGACGAGCAGACTTTTATATCGCCAAGCCAATGACTCGGCGACGTCTGTTGCTTAGCAGGTTCTTCGGAATCTGGCTTGTTTATGGGGCGGCCTTGTCCATTTGTGGCCTTATCGTATGGGGAGTGGGCAGCCTGTCTTTTGGCAGCTTTGATTCCGGAGCCCTTTGGGTTCTGGCCCTGGGGCTGGTGGCGCTGTTCATCTGGCTGAGTATTACTGTATTCGTCGGAGTCTGGTCCGGCTCTTCCGCTATGGCCATGATGTCGGCCGTCATTGTATGGGTGCTGCAGACCATTCTCAGCCACCACGACTGGATCAGGTTGATGACGGAATCGAAATTCATCATCCAGCTATACGACTGGCTTTACTACATTCTGCCTAAACCCTCGGCCATTGCGGACCTGGCCCTCACTCTGGGGCAGGGGCGAACAGTTCACGATTGGCTGCCGCTCTGGAGCTCGCTGCTGTTTGCGATAGTCATAGTCGGCCTGACGGTTGTAATCTTCAGACGCAAAGACTACTAAGCTGCCGGCGGACAATTCGCCGCGTTCTTGTTGGGGAATTCGAACATGAGCAAAGAAGCCCTTCTCGAACCTCTCAAAACAGCTCTGAACCTGGAAATCGAGGGCCGGAGTTTCTTCGTGGA
>JAAERE010000434.1 GCA_024230675.1 bacterium
AAGGCAGGTAAAGTAAGGCAGGTAAAGTAAGGCAGGTAAAGTAAGGCAGGTAAAGTAAGGCAGGTAACGTAAGGCAGGTACATCGAAAGTGGGCAAAAGTGACTCCAGGTGGGCCCATTTTGATCCATCCAGGCTCACTTTTGACGCCGGCTGGCTCATTTTTGACCTCCCTCGGCGCATTTTTACTCACTTTTAAGGACTTTTCTGTGTTTTTGTGCAATATTCATGAATTTTAATGCAATTTGCTTGATTTTTCTGGGATTTCCACGATTTTTCAGAAAAAATGCACAATTGTTCGCGAAAACCTCATAAAAATGCGTAAAAATGCGTAAAGGAACGCCCCAAGTGGCCAAAAGTGCTTCCAAAGTGGGCAAAAGTGGCTCCAGGTGGGCCCATTTTGATCCATCCAGGCTCCATTTTTGGCCACCCTTGGCGCATTTTTGCTCACTTTTAAGGACGTTTTCTGTGTTTTTGTGCAATATTCATGAATTTTAATGCAATTTGCTTGATTTTTCTGGGATTTCCACGAATTTTCAGGAAAAATGCACAATTGTTCAC
>JAAERE010000435.1 GCA_024230675.1 bacterium
GCCCGGGGACGAAAACCGGCCACGCTGGCGCGCAAGCTGTCGTCGGTAAAGCATTTCTTTAAGTATTTGCAGGAAACGTCTCATATACAGGCAAATCCAGCGCAGGCTTATCGAGCGCCTAAGATAGCCCGGTATCATCCCGATTACCTCTCCGTGGCCGAAATCGAGAGCATTATCAAGGCCGCTGAGCAGAGCGGTCCCAGGGCCAAACGCGACCGGGCGATTATAGAACTCCTTTACGGCTGTGGTCTGAGAATCTCCGAATTGGCCGAGCTCAATCTCAGCCAGATCGAATTCGAGGCGGGCTTCGTCAAGGTTCTTGGCAAGGGGGACAAGCAGCGTCTGGTTCCTTTGGGGGAGTACGCTCACGAGGCTCTGGACGGCTATCTGGAACTCTCGGACCAGAACCGCCGGAGTCTCAACTCTTCTCTTGTCTTTCCCAACCGGATAGGGAAGCCCTTTTCCCGGGCCGGGTTGTGGAAGATCGTCCGGAAACTGGTTCTGAGGGCCGGAATCTCCAAGAAAGTCACGCCGCACACGTTTCGGCATTCTTTTGCGACGCATCTCCTTGAAGGAGGGGCGGATCTTCGGACGGTGCAAGAAATGCTGGGACATGCCGATATATCCACTACGGAGATATATACCAGGATAGATCGGGAATATATAATTGCAGAGCATCGAAAACATCACCCTCGAGAACTGGCCGGTTTCAAGCGAAAGCAGTGAAACCAAGGAGGCGACCTATCATTTCGCTCTCCGGCAGGAGGGGGTGAACCTTGATTTTCACTTTGAGAAATTCTTCCGGAATAAACGCCTTTCGTTCCACTACTTCAATTCATTCGACGAACTGACGATCATTTGCCACAGGTTCCCAATCGACGCCATCGTTATCGGCGGTCGGTCGGATTTTCTTCGGGAACTGGACATGGTCAAGGCGATCAAGGAAAACATCCTGCTGTCTATCGTCCCCGTGATTCTGTATCATCCCGAGCCGGACCCGAACACGGTTGTAGCCGCCTACGAGCACGGCGTGGCCGAGTTCATCTACGGCGAGTGGATGGAGAAGCTTTTCGAAGTTCGGGTCGGGAGGGTGCTTGATCGAAGCCACCGTGACCTGGCTGTAAACCCCTCGACTTCGCTTCCCGGACCGGGACTAATAGAGCAGGAAATCAACCGGCAGCTAGCGATTGGCGAAGAGTTCGCGGTCTGTTATGCCGATCTGGACAATTTCAAGGCTTTTAACGACTATTACGGCTATGTCTACGGCGATAAAATTATCCGGCTCACCGGACGGATTCTCAGAGACATCGTGTTTGATCTCTGCCGCGAGGGTTTCGTGGGACACATCGCCGGGGATGACTACATCTGTGTGATTCCGGTCGATCTGGTGGACGATGTCTGCAAGTGGATCATCCGGTGTTTCGACGCCTTCGTCTGGTACCGCTACGAGGAAGAGGACCGCGAGCGGGGCTTTATCGAAACGGCCAATCGCCGGGGTCGTATCGAGCGTTACCCCATCTTGTCAATTTCTATCGCGGTGATCATCAACCGCCACGGCGAGTTCAAACACATCGGCGAACTGTCTCGCATGCTGGCCGATCTCAAAAAAGCCACGAAAGCCCTTCCGGGCTCCAACTACATGCTCGAACGCCGGAAGAAGTATTAGGGCGTGCCCGAAGGGGCAGACGAGGACGTCTGCCGCCCACGGAGATCATCTTCCAGCAGAGCGCTACGCACAGAGTTGCCCACGCAAATCCTTGTAGGGTGGGTCTGTCTTCAGCCCCGCAAGATTCTCAAGCCGGCAGGTTTGAAGACAAACCCTGTAACCCACCCAGAGTGACAACGTCGGGTGGGGTTGTGTATTGTCGGCCCACCTGACGCCTCCGGCTTTAGGTGGGGTGCAAATTCAAAAACCTCGCCGTTTTGACATTCAGCAGGATCACAGGCTCGTTGCCCTACAACCCCTGCACCTGAAGCCCCCTCGGATGTTCGATCCGATATGTTACGCGCACAACTTTCTCCTCCGCTGCAAGCAGGGTCAGATTCCAGCGGATTATTCCCAGGGCATCCGGCTTGTCCGTTTCGGGAGAAACATCACCAAGCTTGATCTTGATCCGGTTGTCCTGGCTTACTGGGATCGGTTCTTCCAGCAGGAGTTCGCGTGATTCCAGCCCGTGGTTGACTAGCCTGATCTCGACCGTTTGGTCGGTACGGGTTGAGCTTGACTTATGGGTTGTCTTCAGGTCAAGAATTTCTCTGGAGACCTTGATGCTGTTGTCCGGACCAAAGCCTATCTCGAATTCCTCCCGGGGGAGAATCATCCCAGCCAACGCGGCCTTCCCGATGTAGCTGGAGCCTACGAAGATCGAGACCTTGCCGGGCATCAGGGGCGCCTTGTCCTGATTCTTCAGGGACATCACCCGGAAA
>JAAERE010000436.1 GCA_024230675.1 bacterium
AGCCAGGAACGGGTCATTGCCAGCGCCCTGGCCCAGGCGAACATCGCCCCTGGTGATATCGACTACCTGGAATGTCACGGCACCGGCACCAGCTTAGGGGATCCGATCGAGGTGCAGGCGGCAGCCAAAGTGCTGGGCGAAGACCGAGCGCATGAACGTCCGCTCCTGATCGGCTCAGTCAAGACCAACATCGGGCATCTGGAGGCGGCGGCAGGCATGGCCGGTATAATCAAGGTCGTACTGGCCATGCAGCATGGTGAGATACCGGCGCACTTACATTTTCACGAGCCATCGCCGCAGATCCCCTGGCAGCGGTTGCCGGTACAAGTGACGGCAGAAACCACACCTTGGCCGGAACAGGAAGGTAAATTGAAGGTGGCCGGGATCAGTGGTTTCGCCTTTCAGGGTACCAATGCCCATGTCATCCTGGAACAGGCGCCGGCCGTCCCTCCCTCCCCAACATCCGAACCAGAACGACCCGAACGTTCCTGGCATGTGTTGCCGATATCAGCCAAGACAGAGACAGCACTGCCTGCGTTAGCCGAACGATATTTACAGCACCTGCATGAACACAACGACATCAGCAATTCCCGGTTTGAGAGAAAGGGTGCCGCCTGGTCATTTGCAGGATTGTTTTTCGTAAAGAATAAGCGTACAATTGCGTGTAAGAGTCCCGAAATTGGGGTCCGTAACCGTGA
>JAAERE010000437.1 GCA_024230675.1 bacterium
CATCAAGATTGGAAAAGGCTTTGTACAGCAGGAGACGTGCTGCCTCGGTTTCCACCACGGATTCAGCGATGAGGTTCTGGATCAGCTGAAACTTACCGATCTTTCTGCCGAACTGGATACGTTGTTGGGCATACTTGATTCCAGCTTCGATGGAAGCCTGAGCGATACCAACAGAGAACATTCCCACGGTTGCCCTGGTGAATCCAAGCTCGCCGGTCAATTTCGACATGGCCCCCGTTCCGGCACCGGCTATGAGGTTCTCTTTAGGAACTTTACAGTCGGTAAACGTCATCAAAGCAGATGGTGCGCATCGCAGCCCTATCTTAGGAATGATAGTCGCTTCAAAAGGCGATTCCCTTCGGTCTACCAGGAAGATGCCGAGACCATCCACACCCTTGCTCCGATCTTCGGAGGCGAACACGATGGCGACCTCAGCGATATTACCGCCGGTGACCCAGGCCTTCTGGCCGTTGAGAACGTAATGGTCTCCCTGCAAAACAG
>JAAERE010000438.1 GCA_024230675.1 bacterium
AGCCAGCTTCTTTGCTTCTTCGAGCACCAATACTGAGGGAACGACCTTATTCAAAAGTCCTACCCGATAGGCCTCCTGTGCGTCGATTGGTTCGCCGGTATAGTGCATTTCCTTGGCCTTTGTGACGCCGATCATCCGAGGCAGCTTCTGCGTACCGCCAGCGAAAGCAAGCGCGCCAAATCGAATCTCCGGGACACCGAACATGGAATCCTCCGCCGCCACTCGCAAATCGCAGGAGATGGCCATCTCAAACCCGCCCGCGAGACAGCTCCCGCAAATCGCCGCAATCACCGGTTTTTCGATGCTGTCTAACTTTCGATAGAGTTTCCGGATGTCATACAACAGTGTGGGGGACTGTTCCTTCAGGTCGAATCCGGCACAGAAATACTTATCGCCACCATTCAGGATCACCACCTTCACTTCCGGATCGTCCGTCATCTCATCAAACAGCCGGTTCAGTTCGCCCACCAGCACCGTATTCAAGGCATTTCGGCGCTCCGGCCGGTTTAACGTCACAGTGGCAACGCCGGCATCTTTCTGGTATATCAATGCTTCATAACTC
>JAAERE010000439.1 GCA_024230675.1 bacterium
CCCTGACCCGGACTGTCAGGTCGATACCCCCGGATGGATCGACCAGGTACCTGACACGCTCTGTTATCTGAAGTTTCGAACCCTGCACGACAGTACGACTGTGGGTCGTTTCCACCCGGTCCGGTTCTATTGGCAGGATTGTACGGACAACCTATTGACGTCAGGCCTGGTTGGCCACGCCGGACCCTATCTGTACGGATCGGCTGATGTGTACGATCACGGCTCGAACGAGCCGATCAATGAAACGATAGGCGTCTATTACCCGACTTTCCTCGGAGCGCAAGAGGAATGCATGGATCTGCCGACGATCCCCGATGTTATGGCGCCGGTGCGCAACGTCAACTTCTACAACGGCGGCGTTGAATTCGCCCCTGACGCTCCCGATCGAAACCGGGGAGACATCAATCGCAACGGCATCGCTTTCGAGATCGCGGATGTGGTGATGTTCTCGTTCTACTTCCTCAACGACACGCTCGCGTTCGGCGATCATGTGGCGCAATCCGCGGCGGCCTCGGATATCAACGGCGATGGCCTGCTGCTCACGATGGAAGACTTCATCTTGCTCTGGCGTATAGCTGAGGGGGAACGGTCGCCGGATGACCCGCCGCCGCCGCCTTCGCAGCATACGGCCCGGTTTGAGTACATTCCTGTGACAGGACAAGTCAGTGTGTACACTCCGGATACGCTGGGGGGAGTGTTCTTGAAGTTCCGCGGCGAGCCGACCGGTGGCTGCGATACAATCGCGCCTTACGCACCCGTCTGTTCCTACGACGGCGAGTTCACTCGGGTGTTCAAATGGTCGGCCCAGGAAGGCCAGTTCACGCTTGAGGGTGAGATAATGACGCTGACCGGTGATCTGGAATTGGTGGAAGTGCAGACGGCCACGTATACGGGGGCGAAGGTCAACACAGAAATTATC
>JAAERE010000440.1 GCA_024230675.1 bacterium
AAGCGCGCTGCGCCACACTGGTCGCCGGGCAGGCGGACATGATGTTGACCGACCGCCCCGCGCATGTAAAAAAGCTGTCCGGCGACCCGAAATACGCGAGCACCATCCTGGAAGTCGGCGGCGTCGTGTATTTGGCCCTGAACAACTCGAAACCGCCCCTCGACGACGCGCGGGTGCGTCGCGCCCTGGCTCACGCATGGGACCAGAAAAAATATATCAAAACCAGCTTCAAGGATATCATGCCTTTCAGGGATAATTGGCTCGGCGACGAGATGAACTGTGGCGATGTCGGTTATCGGCGCCCCGATCCGGAAAAGGCCAGGGCCCTGATCGCCGAGTACGGGAAACCCGTGGAAGTGGAGTATATCCACAGCGCCACGAACCGGGGTCGTGAAGCAGGGCTGATCCTGCAACAATTGTTCAAGAAGATCGGGGTGAAGGTGAACCCGGCGCCACTGGATGTTCCTGGAAGGATGAAACAAATATTCAGCAAAAAATTCGATATCGCTTCGTTTGGGATCTCGGGAAGCCAGGACATGGGCCCTTTAACCACGGCGTTCCTGCACTCGAAAAGCCCATGGAACGTGAATCGATACGTGAATGAAGAAGTGGACAGTCTCTTGCTCGAGCAAAGTATGAGCGACGACCCGGAATTCAGAAGAAAAACCCTTTGCACCATAGCAAAAAAGGTTAATTTCGATGCGCCGTTTCTTTACCTCTTCGGGCGAACATACAGCATATTCTATAAAACCGATATTCACGTGAAAACGCCGAAAAAATACGGACGTCTTCGGCTTGCCGACGTCTGGATGGATTAACGGCTTCTAATTGAGTTGTCCGTGAGTCGACGGCGGAGTACACCCGAAACAAAGAGGAAAAGGAGGTTTAGAATGATCGGAGCACTCGGAAAAATCAAGCATTCAAATGGAATTCGATGGATTGTTCCAATAGCGCTCCTTGTCGCCGCCGCGCTGATTTGCGCGCCGATTCACGCCGCGGAGCCGAAATACGGCGGAACGCTGCGGTATGCCGGCGAACTGGACGCAAGGGGATTCGACGCCATCAAAACGCCGGTCCTGCTGGGAAACGGCGCCTTGACGGCGCTGGCGGTCATGGAAAAACTGTTCGAGACCGACGGGGATGGTGGGCTGATCCCCGTCCTGGGATTGTCGGCGACGCCGTCTCCGGACGGAAAGACCTGGACCGTCAAACTCCGTCGGGGCGTGAAATTCCATGATGGAACGCCTTTCAACGCGGACGCGGTGGTCAAGCACTGGGGGCGTCTCCTGGACCCGGAAAACCGCTACCGGGGACGGAGTCTCATGAAACCAATACTGTCGGTCGAGAAAACGGGCGACTATGAAGTGCGCTTTCTTTTGAAGCATGTCTGGCTTCCTTTCATCGACACCCTGTCGAATTCGCGTGGATTGACGACCCTTATCCCGTCGCCCAAGGCCGTGGAAGACGGCGTCCATCACCGCGCGCCCGTGGGAACCGGCCCGTTCGTTTTCAAGGAATGGAAGACCGCGGACCGCATCGTGGTCGTGAAAAATCCGGATTACTGGCAAAAAGGCAAGCCGTATCTGGATAAAATCGTCCTGAAGCCCATTTCCGACCATGAAACGCGCTACGCCACCCTGGCCTCGGGACAGGTGGACATGATGCTGACCGAGCGGCCCGGGCATGTGAAAAAGCTGTCCGGCGACCCGAAATACACCACCACCATCCTCGACATCGGGGGCGTCGTGTATTTGGCCCTGAACAACTCGAAACCGCCCCTCGACGACCCGCGGGTGCGCCGCGCCCTGGCTCACGCCTGGGACCAGAAAAAGTATATCAAGGCCTGCACCGGGGACGTCATGCCTTACGCGGAGCATTGGCTCGGCGACGAGAGGAGTTGCGGCGACGTCGGTTATCGGCGGCCCGATCTGGAAAAGGCCAGGGCCCTGATCGCCGAGTACGGAAAACCCGTGGAACTGGAGTATATCCACAGCGCCACGAACCGGGGCCGTGAAACAGGGCTGATCGTGCAACAATTGTTCAAGAAGATCGGGGTGAAGGTGAACCCGAGGCCCCTGGATTTTCCCGGAATCATGAAACAAATATTCGGCAGGAAATTCGATATCGCCTCGTTTATGGTCGGCGGAAGCAATGACATGGGCCCCGTGACCATGGCGTTCCTGCACTCGAAAAGCCCATGGAACGTGAACCGATACGTGAATGAAGAGGTGGACGAACTCCTGCTCGAGCAACGTATGAGCGACGACCCCGAATTTAGAAGAAAAACGCTTTGCGCCATAGCAAAAAAGGTCAATTTTGATGCGCCGTTTCTTTACCTCTTCGGGCGATCATACCGCATATTCTATAAAACCGATATTCACATGAAGGCGCCGAAAAAATACGGCCGTATTCGGCTTGCCGACGCCTGGATGGATTAACGGCTTCTAATTGAATTGTCCGTGAGTCGACGGCGGAGTATGCCCGAATCAAGAGGAAAAGGAGGCTCGGAATGATCGGAGTATTCTATAAAACCGATATTCACATGAAGGCGCCGAAAAAATACGGCCGTCTTCGGCTTGCCGACGTCTGGATGGATTAACGGCTTCTAATTGAGTTGTCCGTGAGTCGACGGCGGAGTACACCCAAAACAATGAGGAAAAGGAGGTTTAGAATGATCGGAGTATTTAAAAAATTCAGACATTCACATGGAATTCGAGGATTCGTTCCCATGATGATCCTTGTCGCCGCCGCGCTGATTTGCGCGCCGGTGTACGCCGCGGAGCCGAAATACGGCGGAACGCTGCGGTATGCCGGCGAACTGGACGCAAGGGGATTCGACGCCATCAAGACGCCGATCCTGATAGGAAATGGTGCATTGACGGCGTTTACGGTCATGGAAAAACTGTTCGAGACCGACGGGGATGGTGAGCTGATCCCCGTCCTGGGATTGTCGGCGACGCCGTCTCCGGACGGAAAGACCTGGACCGTCAAACTGCGCCGGGGCGTGAAATTCCATGATGGAACACTTTTCAACGCGGACGCGGTGGTCAAGCACTGGGGGCGTCTCCTGGACCCGGAAAACCGCTACCGGGGACGGAGTCTCATGAAACCAATACTGTCGGTCGA
>JAAERE010000441.1 GCA_024230675.1 bacterium
AAACCCAAGTACTTCCATCACACTGTGGGCTACAACTCCCGACTGGACACTCTTCAGGCGGCCATGTTGCTGGTGAAACTTCCCCACCTCAAGGCTTGGTCGCAGGCCAGGGCCGAGCACGCTCGCATCTACGGCGAGGCTCTCCGGGATTTGGCTGGGCTGAAAACGCCGGTGGTAAAAGACTTTTCGACTTTCCACATCTACAATCAATACACTCTGGCGTCGGCGAACAGGGACAAGCTTGAGGCGGGCCTGAAAGAAGCCAACATTGGCCATTGCATATACTATCCGCTGCCGTTCCATCGCCAGGTCTGTTTCGAGAACCTCGGATACAAGGAAAACGATTTTCCAGTGGCAAATAAGGCCGGGGACGAAGTGATTTCTATCCCGGTCAGTCCGGAGATGACCGCCGAGGAGCAGCGGGAAGTGATCGACACGATTAAACGGATCGTCTCCTAACTTACGACCAGGGTCTCAGCACAAGGGGTGAGGTGAGGGTGAGGACCGGCAAGATAATCATATTCGGCTGGGCCGAATCGAAGCACATCAGGCGGTGGGCACCGGGCCTTCAGTTACGAGGTTACGAAGTTCAGGTGGTGTCGCTGGGAGGCGAGCCCCTGGACGGCGTTGAGACTCACATAATCCCGTCAGGCCGTCTGGCGCCGATCCTTACAGCCGGAAGAGCGGCCGAAATAGTCCGCCGATTTCAGCCCGATCTTGTACACGTTCACTACGCCAGCACGTTTGGATATTGGGGGCTGCGAAGTCCAGTGAGGCCCTTGGTCGTTTCCGTCTGGGGCTCCGATATCGTGGGCTTCCCCAAAAGCTGGCTCACTCGGCTGTATCTGAAAAGGGTTCTCTCCAGTGCCGACTGTATCACCGCTACCAGCAACTTTCTGCAAGACAGGGTAGCGTCCTTCCTGTCCGGGGCTGGGGCCAAGACCGAAGTTATACCTTTTGGCGTCGATCTTCCGGATGAAGTCCGGGCGATCCCTGAAAGTCCCGTAAGGCTGTGTTTTCTCAAAGCCCACAAATCAGTGTCCGGTCCTGGTGTTCTCCTGAATGCCCTCGCTGTCGCGGCAAAAGAAATCCCCGATATCAGGCTCACGCTGGCCGGGGATGGACCTATGACCGGGCATCTGAAAGATATGTCCGATCGTCTCGGTTTGAGCGATCGCGTGGATTTCCCCGGGATGATCTCGCGCAAGGAAGTCTATCGTCTATTGGCAGACAGCACTATCATGGTCATGCCGTCCCTGGAGGAAGCCTTCGGGGTGGCGGCGCTTGAGGCTTCGGCCTGTGGCAGGCCCGTAGTCGCCTCCAACGTGGGAGGGACCTCCGAAGTTGTCGTCGATGGTCAGACCGGGCTGATGGTGCCGCCCGGCGATGTTCCGGCGCTGGCCGAAGCCATCGTAAAACTGGCCCGCGACCGCAAGGCCTGCGAGCAGATGGGACAGGCTGGTCGCGAATTCGTAAAAGAAAAATACCTCTGGGATCGTTCCCTGGATTTGATGGACGCCCTTTACGATCGGATGATAAATGGAAAAGCGTAACATTCCCCTGTACGATTTGAAACTGTCCCCCGGTACGAGGAAACGGGTCAACGCCGTCCTGTCTTCAGGCTGGCTGTCCACCGGCCCGCTTGCCCGGGAGTTGGAAAAGCAGGTTGCCAAGAGGGCGCATGTGCGCTATGCGGCCGCGGTCAGTTCGGCCACCGCCGGGCTGCAGATGACGCTTGAGGCGATCGGCGCACGCAAAGGCTCCGAAGTAATCACCAGCCCGTTCACGTTCTGCGCTACGGCCGAGGCTATTCTTCGCTCGGAGGCAATCCCTGTGTTTGCCGATATCGACCCGGCCACGCTCAATATCGATCCAGACGAGGTGGAGCGAAAGATTACCTCCAATACGCTCTGTGTGATGCCCGTGGACATTGCCGGTCATCCGGCCAACTACAAGTCGCTGGGTGCCATCTGCAGGAAACGCCGCCTGCCGGTAATCGCCGATGCTTCCCACGCGCTGGGCGCAACCTGGCGAGGAAAAACAGTAGCGCAACTGGCCGATGCCGCGATCCACTCGTTTCAGGCGACCAAGAATGTGACCTCGGCCGAAGGCGGCATTGTGGCCTCAAGACACAAGCAGCTGGTCGAACGCGTCCAACTGCTCTCCCGTCACGCCATGACGGCCAACGCCTTCCAGCGCAAAAAGGCGAACAAGTGGGAGTACGATGTGGTTGGTCTGGGATTCAAGGGCAACCTTTCCGATCTTCACGCCGCTGTCGGTCTGGGTGAATTGACCGTGTTCGACAAGAATCAGGCCAAACGCGCCCGCATCGCCGCGAGGTATATGAAGGGCCTTTCCGGTCTGGAAGATCATTTGGAGCTTCCTCCCGAAAACAACGCCTATCATCACGCCTGGCATCTGTTTATCATCAGGCTTCATCTTTCGCACCTTAAGATCAGCCGGGACAGGTTCATCAAGCTGATGGCCGGTGAGGGAGTGCAATGCGGCGTACACTACAAGCCGCTTTTTGAAATGAGCTATTACCGGCAGTTGGGATTCCTCCCTCAGTATTTTCCCAACGCTGCCTACGCCGGGCAGAGGGTGATTTCGCTGCCTATGTATCCACAGCTATCCATGTCAGACGTTGACTACGTGTGTGCGGCGGTTCGACGGTTAGTAGAAAAGCACGTTCGTTAGGCTGCCTCGACTTTGTTGGTAGGGCGCCAATCCACTTGTGTTGAAGGCAAAGAATTGGTATTAATTAGATATGCCGGCTAATCTGCCACCTCAATATTACGAATTGGAGCGGGAGTACAAGGCAGAGAGAGACCCCCGCGAGAAACTCCGCCTGGCTCAGGAGCTGCTCCGAATGATGCCCAAGCATAAGGGCACGGACAAACTCCAGGCGGAAATGAAAGCCAAGATATCCAAGCTCAAAAAAGGGCTGGATTCCTCAAGCAGAAGCTCCGGGGCCCATCAGGCGGTAGCCAACGACCACATCGAGCGGGAAGGAGCCGGGCAGATTATTCTCATCGGCCCGCCCAACAGCGGTAAGTCTTCGCTAGTGGACGTCCTCACCGCCGCTAATCCGATAGTAGCCGACTATGCCTACAGCACCCGTGAGCCCATGACGGGCATGATGGATTTCGAGACCGTGCAGCTCCAGTTGATCGACACCCCTCCCATATCGCCGGATCTGTATGAAAGCTACCTGAGCAATCTAATCCGAAACGCCGACATCGTCCTGCTGGTTTGCGATCTGGCCGATGTCGGGATGGAACTGAACACGCAGTATCTGCTGAAAAAGCTCGAAGAGAAGCGAATTATCCTGAAGCCTGAGGCTGAGGAACAACCTGAGGACCCCCGTTTCCGGATCAAGAAAACTCTCGTGTGCGCCCACAAAGAATACGAGGATGAATCCGGCGAGCAACAGGCCAAACTGACGGAGATGTTTCCCGGGTTCACGCAGTTGGCAACCTCAATCATCGACGACGACAGCCTCGATCGTCTGAGGAAGGGGCTGTTTGACGCTCTCAAGGTTATCCGTGTATACACCAAGCACGTCGGGCACGAGGTCGAGATGGTTGATCCCGTGATTGTGCCGATCGGGGGTACGGTCGAGGAAGCTGCCGTTGAGATTCACAAGGATTTTCGCGAGAAGCTCAAGTTTGCGAAGATCTGGGGGCAGGGGAAGTACGATGGTCAGCGCGTGAATCGGGATTTCGTACTGACCGACGGGGATATTGTCGAGTTTCACATCTAATTACAGGCGGGAGGTTTCAGTAGGCGGCGAACTCGTGCTCCTCTTCTCGCCACTCGCTTTCCTTTTTCGCCTCCGTCTGCTGCTTCTCACGTTCCAAATCCGCCAGACCGCCCATCAGTCGCTTGGTACACATCTGCATTTCAGCGAGCATTGACCGCGCGTTTTTGTCGACGGCATCGCTGTGCGACATTTTGACCATCAGGTTGTGCTCAACCGCATTCAGCCTCTCGGCGTTGCGGTGAAGCCGCAGGATGGGGGGAGAAGGATCTTTCGTCGGTACTTGCGGATCCGTTTGGGGAGCCGGGGCCGCAGCCTGAACCTCCTTGCGACGCAAGGTGACCATGACGATCAACCCCGCGCCCAGCGCGACGCCCAGGGCAATGGCTATCAGGGGGAAGAGCAGTTCTTCGTGCAGGAGCTGGCTGAACGCAGTCAGGTCGCCGGAGACATAGTTCAAAAAGAAAAACCCCGTAGCCAGAACGCCGGCGAGGGACATGGCGAAAACGATAGAGATGTGAGTGGTCAGGGTGAGGAACCGTCGGTGGTTCGAGAACCGCGTCCGGCTCCGGGGCGTACTCAGTATTTTTGTCTTCTCAGAGTTCATACTTGATATACCACTACCATTTTTATCGGATATAGTTTTCAGGAATTAACGGCGCGTCAAAAGATTGGTGATTGCATCGGGAATTTGAGCTTGACTTTGACGCTTTTAAAGGCCCACTATAAGCCCATGACGTCAGCCCCACAGTTTAACTTCAAGGACGTGTTAAGGGCCCCCGCACGGGCGCTTTCGGCCAAACAGATTCTGGTGATGACCGTCTTTCTGGTCGCCGGACTGGCCGTGTACGACGCTTTTACCTATTTGGCTTTTGCCGTTCAGGGTGATTCACTCGGCAGCGTCTTTTCGGCGTATGGCTTTTTCCCGTTTGAACAGGCGGTATTCAGCGATCTCTGGGCACAGGGTGTTTTCTGGCTGGGGCTGGCCCTGTCCACCCTGGTGGTCATGTTGGGTTTCTGCGGCGTGTCGATTATCAATATCGAGGCTGTCCGAGGCAACCGTTTCTGCTCCGCCCGTCAGGCAATCCGTTTCGCCTTGCAGCGGTTCCGCCAGATTTTCCTGGCCGAGCTGTCCATTGTCGTTTTTGTAGCCATGGTCGTGCTGCTGTTTTTCCTGCTGGGCCTGGTGAGTCGCATACCATATCTGGGGGAATGGCTATATGTTTTGCTGTTTGCCCTGCCCAATTTCATAATCGCGCTATTTATCATTTTTATCATATTTGTGTTCACGCTGACCGTGCTGGTGCTTCCGGCCGTGGCCGCGGCCGAACGCAACGGCGAGACGTTTACGGCGATTCTGGAGACGTTCTCGACAATTGTTCTCAAACCTTTCCAATGGGCCGGGTACACCGCCTATTCGCTGGTGGCGGCCAAAATCTGCGCGTTTATATACGCCTACTTTGCCTTCCGCGCGGTGGAGTTTCTGCTGTGGAGTTCCTCGCTGGGCGGCGGCGTCCGCCTGGAAAAGCTGGCCAAGGCGGCGCTGGCGCATCTTCCGGTTAAGTCGGACTTTGTGACCGAGATTTTCAACATCTTCCCCGGTGTGGACTTTGGCGTGAATGTAGCCGCGATGGCCGGGTATCCCTCCAACGACGCTCTCTCGCACATCTTGGCGTTCATGATCTTTTTGATATTCGCATCGATACTCGGATACATGCTGTCCATTGTCGCCGCGGCGCAGGCGCGAGGATACGTGGCCCTGCGTTTCATGAAAGACGATTATAACATCGCCGAGGAACCGCCGCTGTTTTTCGAGGACGAGCCGGTCAATGAGAAGCTGACCGAAGACGAGATGGCGGAGTTCGAAGGCGA
>JAAERE010000442.1 GCA_024230675.1 bacterium
AAATCGGCCGGACTTTTCATAACGGCTTAAGAAAACCGCCGAAAACCGTTTGCGAGGTCTGTTCCGCAACCCCCTTGCCTCGAAAATGAGGCACGATGATACAATTCAGAACTCTCTTTCAAGACAGACGGTGGATTTGGGTGGTGCCCTGATCCACCGTCTAAAAAAATAAAAACCTCGTTGGTTCCGTAATAACGGGATGATAGAATGAATTTGGCAAAACAAACCATCACCAACGAGGTGCATCGATTATGTCACAAGGCGTTCTTCCTTTCCAGTATGAAGAAGAGAAAAAATCGTTAGGCCAGACGGGCTTGGCGGGGCTGCCGGTTTATCTGGATTTGATCCATCGGATGGGCTTGCGGGAGAGGGTCGAGAATCACATCGGTGTTCGGGGTCTGGGTCAGGGTTGGACGGATACCGAAATGGTTATGAGTTTGGTTTTTCTGAATCTGGCGGGCGGCGACTGCGTGGAGGACTTGCGGATTCTGGAATCGGACGAAGGATTTTGCCGGGTGTTGGACCGGGTCAGGCATCATGGTTTACCCCGCCGGCAGCGCCGTGCCATGGAGCGTCGATGGCGCAAGGAGCGAAGGCGTTCGGTGCCGTCACCCTCGGCGGCGTTCCGTTATCTGAGTGAATTTCACGATCCAGAGCAGGAAACGCTACGTCAATCAGGCCGGGCCTTCATCCCCGCGCCCAATGAGTATTTATGCGGTTTTCGGAGGGTATGCTCCGATATGGCCGCTTTCTCCCAAAGGCAGGATTTCCAAGGGACGGCCACGTTGGATATGGACGCCACGCTAGTGGAGACTCGTAAATCGGGGGCGACGTATTGCTATAAGAACTTCAAGGCGTATCAGCCTTTCAATGTATGGTGGGCCGAGCATGAGATGGTCTTGCATACCGAGTTTCGTGACGGGAACGTACCGGCTGGCTACCAGCAGTTGCGTGTGTTGGAGGAGTCTTTGGAGCTGCTTCCCGAGGGAGTGGAGCAGGTTCGGGTTCGTTCAGACGGGGCCGGGTACCAGCACGATCTTCTTCGATACTGCGAAATGGGCGATTGTGATCGCTTTGGGCGGATCGAGTTTGCCATCGGTTGCGACGTGACCTCCGAATTCAAGCGGGCGGTATCGGAAGTGGCCGAGTGCGATTGGCGGCCAGTCTACAAGAAGGTGGATGGAAAGATGGAGAAGACCGATCGGGAATGGGCCGAGGTCTGCTTTGTGCCCGACGCCATTGGCCATAGCAAGAAAGGGCCTTCGTATCGCTACCTGGCCACCCGCGAAGTACTTCGACAGCCGGCCCTGCCCGGGCTGGAAGACGGCCTGTCCCTGCCCTTTCCGGTGCTGGAGATCGGCCGGCAGGGCTATAAAATCCGCGGGGTGGTGACCAATATGGACTGGGACGGTTCAACGCTTATTGACTGGCTGTATCAGCGTTGCGGAAAGAGCGAACAAGCACACGCGGTGATGAAAGACGACCTGGCCGGGGGCAAGATGCCCTCCGGGGATTTTGGTCAAAACGCGGCATGGTGGTGGATCATGGTCCTGGCCTTCAACCTCAACTCGGTCATGAAACGGCTGGTCCTGGGAAAAGAATGGATACCCAAACGTCTCAAGGCTATTCGTTTCCACCTCATCGGCCTGCCCGGCCGACTGGTGAGGCGTTCGCGTCAACTCGTGGTGCGGCTGGCCAAGGGGCATCCGTCGTTCCAGCTATTGGTGGACGCTCGGAAAACAATCGCCGGCCTACTGCCCGCTCCAGCCGGATAAGCTGGGCCGGACCTTAGAAACGGACTGGCGGAAAACCGGGGGGAGACAACCTCGATCCCGATCTGCGCCCTAAATCGGCCGGACTTTTCATAACGGCTTAAGAAAACCGCCGAAAACCGTTTGCGAGGTCTGTTCCGCAACCCCCTTGCCTCGAAAATGAGGCACGATGATACAATTCAGAACTCTCTTTCAAGACAGACGGTGGATTTGGG
>JAAERE010000443.1 GCA_024230675.1 bacterium
ACCGCCGTAGTCGGCCAGGAAGTTCAGGACCGACCGGATCTCGGCTGCCTGGAACTGGAGGTTCTTGATGGGAGTCGAGGGGTCGGACTGCTGAGCGTCCTGAGCCATCACCGGCGTCAGGGCCGTCAGAGCGACCAATGCGCACCCCAGAATCCAGGTCAGGGGACTAGAGTTTCTAAACCTCATTTTCTGTTACCAGCCTTTCAGAGAATTAGTCCATTTTCAGTGCCACAGTACGCGACCAGCCATATTCGAATATTTGGAAGTAGACTCGGTCGGTCTCCACCCGAAGGACATAGCCGTTGCGCACCTTGTCCCCGGACTCAAGCATATACCCATAACCTTCTTGATCTTCAAACAGCGCCCGGTTGGACCCGCCGTCGGATTCTATGATACCGACCAGCTTCAGGCCCTCCACGTTGGCGATTCTCTGCTCCACCGGAACGTTCTGAGTGCGCGCGGCGTCGATCAGCGTCTTGAACGGATCCCGATAATGCGAGGACTTGTATTTGACCACCAGGCGCTTTGGAAATTCAGCGACCAGTGTGCCTTTGATCTTGTTGGAAGCTGCCGAACGACGGAACCTGGAAGTGGCCGTCTTCTTCTTGGCAGGTACTTCCTGCTTCTGGGCCACCTTCGGGCCAGGCTTCGCGGCCGGTTTGGACGCCGGTTTCACGCTCTTGGCGGACTTATCGGCGGCAG
Organism: bacterium; assembly: GCA_024230675.1. Lineage (GTDB taxonomy): Bacteria > Zixibacteria > MSB-5A5 > GN15 > FEB-12 > JAAERE01. The sequence goes on from JAAERE010000443.1 coordinate 703, forward strand.
CTTTCTGGGCCAGAGCCTTCTGCCCCACACCTGCGGATTTGGCTTTCTTCTTCGGAGCCGGGGCCTTTTTCCTGGGCTGCTCAGCCTTCATCTGAGGCTGGGCGGTCTTCGTAGCCACCGTTACCTTCGGAGCCGACGCGGGCGTCGAAACCAACTTCTTGGCAGGAGCGGATTTCGGCAGCGGGGACGGAGCTTTTTCTTTCTTTACCTTCTTCGGAGCGGCCTTGGCGGGCGAGGCAGCCGGCTTGGCAGCCGGGACCGGTTCCGTCTTGGTGGAAGCCTTGACTTTGCTGTCGGCCGACTTCTTGGCCGGAGCCTTCTGGACAGGCTTGGCCTTGGGAGCCTTCGGCGTCGCCTTCACCTCCGCCGGTTTTGCCTTTTCAGCTACTGGAGCCGGTGTGGCCTGAGCCAGAAGCTGGTTGAAGCCCGCGGGCGCGGTCTTCTTCTCTACCTTTTTCGGGACAGCTTTGGAGGAAGGAGCCGGTTTGGACGCCGGGGCAGCTTTCACGACTTTTTTCTTCTCACTCTCGAGGCTGGCCATGCGATCGCTTTCGATGGCTTTGTTCTTTCGAGCCGCCGTCGCTGTTGCGGATTCAGCTTTCACCACGGGCCTGCTAACCTTGGGAGCCGAAGCAACGGCGGGAGCTTTCTGCTTCTTCTCGGCGGGTTTGACGCCGGAGGTCGACCAGGTCGCAAAGCTCCGGGCTTTGGCGTCAGTGAATTGCAGAAAGATGGAGTTATCGCGGATATCCACCTTATATATCGGCGATTTGCCCAGGTCGAAAACGACGCGCACGATCTTCTCGGGGGTGACCGCAAACTGGCTGCTTCGAATGCTCTGGATAACACAATCAGGAAGTTCCAGGTATTCCTTGCCGCCCAGTTCGTGAGTCGCCGAGAGAACGTCCACAATGACCCGGTCGGGACGTCCGTTTTTGGGGACCTCGGTTTCGTGGGTAAAGCGGATTTGACCCTCTACGTCGATACGAGCGACCACGGCGCCTTCCTGGTAACTGAGCTCCACGTTGGTCACCTCGGCAGCCATTATCTGCGCGCCAGAGAGCAGCAGTCCAATTATGAATATGACAGCGAACCTTTTCATGGTCTCTCGTCTCCTAGAGTGTCAATTCCTGTAGCCGCTCATCCTCTCTAACGAAATATGTGGACAGGACGAAACGAGCGGTTACGGTCTCTTTTTTCTTGCCTACTTCCTGCGAAACGGCTTCCGGCTGAGTGTTGTACTCTTCCTGCCCGGACGCAACTTCTTTGGTCTCCAGATGCACGTCGGAGATATTGGCGATGAACGGGAAGTTGGCCACGTAGCTGACAAACTTGCCTACATCGTGATAGGTCCCGACCATTTCCACTTCGAAGCCGGACACATTATAGAACTCCTCGGCCGCGATCGTCTGTGGGTGCACCTTGGTTATCCTGGTGCCGGTCAGTGACGAGGCCGTATGCAATTGCACGAGAATCGAGGGCACCTGCTTTACCTCCGGCAGCAGGGCCTCAATCTCGTGATAACGGCTGGTCAGGTCGGCGTACTCCAACTTGAGAGCATCGAGCGATTTGGCTTTCATCTCGACGTTGCGCAAGTTGGTAGTGATAGTCTCGAATTCCTGGCTTTTCACCGTAATCTGGCTGTTGTAGCGGGAATAGACCCGACTGTACCAGAAATAGACAACTATGAAACAGGCCAGAACCCCGATTACTATCTTCTGAGTTTTTGAGTCTCTCCAGTCCATTTGCCGTATTCCCTAGTTAAGGCTTCGGTGACTTGATTCGGAGGCCGCTTGGTCGGCCTGGGCGATCATGTTGCGCAGGTCTTCTTCAGACAAATGGTGCACGTTGGCCGTGACCATAAATGTGTAAGCTTTATTGTCTACGAATGTAGTGTCGCGGCTGTCGACCAGTTCAACTTCGTCGAAATAGTCGGACCGCATCATCTTGATCATGAAAGCGGCCAGCGCATTTAGCGTGAAAGTATAGCCGCGAATCTCAACCGGCTGGCTGGCTGGCAGCTGGTTCGACGCCATCTCTGGCTGCTGCTGTTTGCCGTCGCCGGCGGCATCGGCCTTCGGTTTGACGATCTCCAGCTCCTTGAACTCGCCCAACCACACGAACTCGGGAACGTTGCGGGCGAAATCGGCCAGGATACGCACCCAGGTAGAGCGGTGGCGGTCGAGGCGTTCGACGGCGGTCATCCGACGGTGGATCTTGTTCTTGACGTCCATGAGGGCGTCGACCACCCGGATGTCCTGACGCAGCATCTCGGCTCTCTGGTTGGCCTTGTTGATGTTTTCTTCAAGCTGGCTGAGCTGATGCATCTGGTAGAAAGTAATGCCGGCAAGAAGAATGACCAGGCCGATAGAACCGGCTATGACGTACACGCCGGCTTTACCCAGGGACAAGCTGCCCGAGCCCTTCCGATAATCTTTTGGCAGTAAATTTATCTCAATCATTGTGCCGTGCCTCACTTAGCTTTCCGCATTGCCAGCCCCACTGAAACGGTCAGAAGCGGCGCGATTTTTTCCGGCTGGATATACTGAAAGAGTTCCGGATCGTAGTCGATGTTGCGCAGCGGATTGGCCAGTTCCAACGGGATGTTTATCTTGGACTGGAGGAATTCCGGAAGGTACGGCACCAGGGCGCCGCCGCCGGACAGGACCATCCAGTCGATGGTTTCAATCTTGGTCTGAGACCGGAAGTATGAAAACGCCAGTTCGACCCCTGAGATAAGCTCGTCGGCCGCCGATATGATGGTCGCCTTGAACATATCCTGATCGATGGAATCGGCCATCTCGCCCTTCATTGCCTTGGCCGTCAGTTCCGGGTTCAACCGAAACTCCTTTTGTACTGCGTTGAAGATCTCCCGCGAGCCGGCGGAGACGTCGCGCGTGGCGCAGAACAGGCCTTCGGCGAGGTAGGTTATATTGGTGACATCGTAGCCGATGTTGACCAGCGCCGTTACCCGGGAAGGGTCAACGTCGTAATTGTTCTCGTAAGCGTTTAGAATAGCGAAGGCGTCGTCGTCGACCACCATCGGCCGCAGGCCGCAGTCCTCGATCAGATCCAGGTACTGGCGCAGATATTCTTTCCGCGCGGCGACCAGAAGGACGTGCATCTTGTTGATATCCTCCTCGGTCCTGATGATGTGATAGTCGAGGCTGACGTCGTCGACATCAAACGGGGCGCGTTGCTCGGTCTCGAAAAGAATGGCCTGCTCAGCTTCCGGGCCGGTCTTCTTGTCGATGGTGAACTTGTCGGTGATGACGCTGTGTCCGGAAATGGAGACCACGACATCCTTGATCTTGGGATCGGTCTGATCGATCAGCGACTGGATGTTGAAAATCACCGCTTCCCGGTCACGGATCTCATCGGCGACTATTGCCTCGGAAGGCAATTCTCGAATACCGATCGCGGACACTGAGTATCCGTCTTTGCCGTGATCCAGCTTTACGAGCTTGATCGAATTAGCTCCGATATCCAGCCCGACTGTGCTTTTGTGTTTTCCCGAAAAAAACATAGGTTACTCTTTATTGCTGTGTGCCGTTTTTTCGATCATTGGCGACTTCTTTATGCTCACTTCTTGTATCGGCATAACGGGCTACGGGTTAAGGTGTTTGTACGAGAAAGCGAAGTCTTGTCTCGCTTTGCGCTTCCCAAAAGGCGTTTCTGCCGTCGGTAGTCCGGGCCGATAGAATAGGTATCGGCCTGAGATCGCGCTGACTTAATGCAAATTTCCGGTCAGACTCAACTTGTTGGCGGACAAAGAAAAAGCCCCTTCGCAAGGAAGGGGCTCAGGGGCCAATCGGGATCAAATGTATAGGCTATCGCCTAGTAGTAGTTTGAATAGGTCTTAATCCGGCCGGTCGAGGCCAGCACGTTGGTGGAATAATAGGCGATCAGGTTTTCCGTCTCCGCCGCAGCTATGAACGTACCATCGCCCGTGAAGTCCGCCGAGCCGTTCGCCTTGAACATAATCACATCGTTGTCGAAGAAGGTCGACAGGTAGGTAAACTCGGGCGGCAGCGTGTCGCTGGAGATTACTGAATCACCCGATTCAAAAGTATTGTCGCCCGGGTTGGACACGTCGCGAAACAGCGTAAATACCTTAGACTCGGTGTCGAAGTGAATCCCGTGGGGCTCCTTGCTGCTTACTGCAAACGAACGGGCGGTCCGAAGTTTCGAGACGATTTCTTTGTTACCTCCCTGAAAACGCTGGCGTTCCCAGGCCGTCTGAAAACTCGGGGCGGCCATTCCGGCAATCACACCTATGATAACCACGGTGATCATGAGTTCGATCAGGGTAAAACCCCGGCTTAATCTGCTTTTCTTAGTCATGGCGACCATCCGATCTATTCCTCTCGCTTTTCGTACTTTGTCTGTCTGCCGGCCGGTTCCGTTGAGATCCCGGACCCTGCCGATCAGCTTCAAAGCAGAACTTGTGCCGGACGGACCAGTTTGCTGGCCGGCCTGACTCTTGAACTCCAGTGATTGTCCGATAAGGAGTTACAGGACCGATATCCGCCGCCCGGGTTCGGGGCCGAACGAAACGGCCGCTACAGACGTTTTGTATGTATGGAGCCTTCCCCATACATGTTGGCGGGGATCAATTGCCGTTGACAGAATGCATAGGTTTCGTAAATTGACAGAATTGATGATCTTATCGATCGAAACGATCCGCCGGATTCCCGGCGGCCGACGTGAAAGGACGGCGCTCATCAGCTACCCAAAGCAACTCCTGGTTACACTCAGCCTGCTGGCCTTCATCTTCATTCCGGCGAAGGCTGTCTTCTCGTCCGAGCATCCGTCTTTGCAGGCCCAGCCGCTCAACGTCGAGAAAGAAGCCACTTACTTGACCGACCGGGCGCGAACTTTCCTTGAAGACCGCGACGGGCAGACCGCAAAAGTGTGGGTGTTTTTCACGGACAAAGGCTTTTCCGACCAGGACGAGTTCGACTCACGGGCTTCAGCCGTCAAGCTGACCGACAGGGCTCTCACCCGACGTTCGAAGGTAGGACGGGATAAGGTCGTGTTTGCAGATATTGCGGTAGCCTCGCAGTATGTAGCGCAGATTGAGCAGCTGGGCGCCCGTCATCGGAGATCTTCGCGGATTCTCAACGCCGCTTCCTTCGAGATGCCGCTGGATCGCCTGGATCATATTGGGAACCTTCCCTTCGTAACAGAGATCAGGCCGCTGGCCGGTTTCACCGGGACGCCTCGACCCGGGGATGAAGCTTCGACGAGAGGAATTCAGCCGCCCGTCTCCCTTTCGGAGGAAACTCTCGATTACGGCTTGTCGCTCAACCAACTCCAGCAGATAAACGTTCCGGCGGTACACGTTCGCGGCTTCACTGGCAGCGGCGTCACGATGGCCATAATGGACGATGGCTTCCGAAAATCTCACGTAGCTTTTGCCCCGCACTACGCCGAGGGCCGGGTTCTGGCGGAGTGGGATTTCATCAATAGCGACGGCAACACGGCTATTGAAGAAGGTGAGTCTACACTCCAATGGTCCCACGGAACGCGGGTCTGGTCGGTGGCCGGAGGAGCGTCCGACGGCAACGTTTATGGTCCCGCCTACGGCGCCAGTTATATCCTCTGCAAGACCGAGGACCAGTCTTCCGAGACCCCGGTCGAGGAAGACAACTGGGTGGCCGCGCTTGAGTTCGCGGATTCTATCGGCACCGACGTTATCAATACCTCCCTCGGATATACAGATTGGTACACGTCGGCTGACTTTGACGGCAAAACAGCTGTTATCACGCTGGCGGCCAACACCTGCGACGGTCTCGGTATTATTATGTGTAACTCGGCCGGTAACGACGGCCCTGGGGTGACCAGCGTCACTCCGCCCGGCGACGCCTACGACATCCTGACAGTGGGTTCGGTCAGTAGTACCGGTACTATCGCTTCTTCCTCTGGCCGAGGCCCTACATATGACACCGGCGACCCGAACGACCCGGCGCGGATAAAGCCAGAGGTATGTGCCCGGGGGGTATCCGACCGCGCGGCCAGCTATATCGGCGACAGCAGCTATACTTATGGGAGCGGGACATCTTTCGCCACTCCCCTCGTTGCCGGCGTGGCCTGTCTCGTGATCGAGGCCCACCCGGACTGGACGCCTTACCAGGTGCGCCAGGCCATGAAGCTGACCGCCAGTCGGGCTTCGAACCCCGACAATACCTATGGCTGGGGAATTGTCAACGCCGAGGCGGCTATCGACTGGGACGGCTCAGGCATCTGTTGTGAAGATGTGGTGGGCAACGTCGACTGCTCTGGCCGGATCGATATCACCGATCTGCAGTTGCTGGTCGATCATTTGTATCTCACGCTCGACCCGCTGTGCTGCGTTGACGAAGGAGATATCGACGGTTCCGGCGTAGTTGACATCGCCGATCTTTCGCTCATGCTGGAGCAGATGTTTGTTACCTTGGGGGCGTTCCAGGCCTGCCCATAAGAGCCCTACTTCCAGACCTTTCGCCGGTTGTCTGAAGAGAAAACTTGACAAAAACTGGACTGATTAGTATTCTCTTAGAGGCGAAAGGCGCGCCCTGACCGTGCGCTACCACCACAACCGCGACAGGAAGGGACTCGGCCGTGAATATCTCACGCAAGCTTCTGACAGCTTTCATCCTGCTCATCACCCTGACCCTCTGGCTATCTCCGGCTTCTGCTGATAGCTCCGGCAAAACAGAGGTCTTCGTGGACCTTGACGGCGACGGTTTCCACGACCAGGCCGTGGATGACAACCACGACGGCATACCCGACCCGATGGGCTCCGAAGCTGAGGGGGAGTCGGCAACACCGACCATGCACGCAACAACGGTTAACCCTTTCGGAAATCTTACCCAGACTCAGGTAGTAGAGTCAAAAACAACCTGGAAAGCCGGTTTTGGAGTGCGCCGCCTGGCCGCTATGGGGTTGGGAAGCAGTCGATGTGATTTCGACGCCGCTTCGGGAGACAACGACGATCGCGCTAACTCTGGACTGGGTGGCGGCGGCGCCTGCGCCGGCGGCATCTGCGTACCGCGCTAGACAATATGAAAAGACACCATCTCTCACTGACAGTTCTGACCTTTGCAGCCGTGCTAGTAATTTCCGGCTCGGCGGCGGCTGAAATAGGCTTTGCCGGTTTTGATGCCGGTATTACGACCGGCTATTCTGAAAACCTGCTCCGTGACTCCAGCGACCTTGCGGACACCTACCGGCA
>JAAERE010000444.1 GCA_024230675.1 bacterium
TGCCCTCGAAGGCCTGGTGGCCATGAAAGCCGGAGATTTCGATAAGGCGGTATCCGAACTCGAGCAGACCAATTCCCAGAATCCCGTATTCCTTTACTTCCTTGGTGAGTCCGTTATTGCATCAGGGGATGCCGAACGAGGAAAAGACATTATCTCACAGGTCGCACACTTCAACAGCGTCAACGACCTGAACTACGCCCTCATGAGAGCCCGGGCTACCCGCCGCCTGAACGAACTTCAGACCGCCGGCACTTGAGACGAGCCGAAGCCACGGCTACCGGCCCTCGGGGGAATCCTCCGACGAACTCTGATTCTTTTTCCAACTGTCTATAATATCGTTGAATTTCCCATCGATGTGCCTCAGGTACCATTCATCGATGATAGACTTGCGAAAGCGCCATTCTTTTCCGATTTTCGCCGCCGGGATTTTCTTCTCCTGCGCCCAGGTGTAAATCGTCTGCGGCTTGAGCTTGAGATAAGCCGCCACTTCCTCGAGTGTCATGATGTCCGTTTTCACCTAGTTGTCCTTCTCATCCTTCCCCAGGTAATAGAGAATTGAA
>JAAERE010000445.1 GCA_024230675.1 bacterium
CACGAACTGCGAACCCCGCTCAACGGCATCCTGGGTTACGCCCAAATCCTCAAGCGGGACAAGGACCTGAGTATCCTGCAAGAAGACGGCCTTAACATCATCAAACAAAGCGGCGAACACTTGTTGACCCTTATCAGCGACATCCTGGACCTGTCCAAAATCGAAGCCGGCAAACTGGACCTCCAGCCAACCTCGGTCCACTTGTCCACCCTCATGGAAGGGCTGGCCGGGATGATCCGCATGCGGGCCCAGCAGAAAAACCTCGGCTTTATCTACGAAGCCATGACTCCCCTACCTACCAACATACAAGCCGACGAGAAACGGCTGCGCCAGATTTTAATCAACCTGTTGGGCAATGCCATCAAATTTACAGACGAAGGCCAGATCGCTTTCAGAGTGTCCGTTAGCAGTGATCAGTTAGCAGTTAGCAGTGATCAGTTATCAGTTAGCAGTGATCAGTTATCAGTTAGCAGTGATCAGTTATCAGTTAGCAGTGATCAGTCATCAGTTAGCAGTGAACAGTTATCCGTTAGCAGTGAACAGTCGTCAGTCGGCCCAATCCAAAATCTAAA
>JAAERE010000446.1 GCA_024230675.1 bacterium
CCCTGATAGAGCCCCCTTCTGTCAAGCCGCCCCGGCTTCGAATCGGGCGCAACCGGTCGCCCGCGCCCTCGCAACGCGTCTGTGTAGCGCCTCGGCGCCCCGGCCCAAGCACGCCGAAATCGCCACCCCCCAGCGGGCTCGGCAAACGCGGCGGATGCGGAATTCCCGTTCGCGCCGCCAAGGCGGAATAGCGCGCCGGCAAGTCGACGAAGGAGCGGACCTCGATCATCGACGCCGGAGTCGCCGACGTGGCCAGCAGACCATCCCGACGGTCGATCGCGAGATGACGGTGCACCTCGCACGCGCCGAGGACTTCCTGTCCCGGTGGCAGCCATTCGAGGACGACGCGCGCGCACGCCGGCGTCGCACGGCGACCGCTGACGGCACAGACGCGGTGCGCGTCGTACCCGCGCGGCGACGGGAAGGACACGGCTTCGAGTCCGTCCTGCTGATCGCGGTGGAGCAGATTCATGATCCGATGGACGAGCTGCGCCGCCGCCCGGTAGCCGCTCAGCCGTGCCATCGGACGGAAGTCGGGATGCCCGATCCACACACCCACCAGGTAACGCGCCGAGTAGGCGACGGTCCAGGCGTCGCGGTAGCGCGACGACGTACCCGTCTTGACCGCGACCGCGAACGGGAATTCGCTCCAGCCCATGCGCGGAAAGCTCGGCAGACGCGCCTGCGGATCGGCAAGGAAGAGGGTGATCTGACGCGCGGTCTCCTCGCTCATGAGAAGTCGCGACGGACGCCGCGGCTGCTGCCGGTACCAGACGAGATCCTGCAAGCGGCCGTTTCCCGCGAGGACGGTGTAGGCGCGCACCAGCCCTTCGAGCGTGACCGGCAGGCCGCCGATCGCGAGGCCCAGTCCGTATCGCCGCGCCGGCTCGCGTCCGTCGTGGAGACCGAGCTCGCCGAGGAGCCCGTAGCCCTCGTCGAGGCCGATGCCGGCGAGCAGATTCGCCGCCGGGACGTTCCGGGAGTTGGCCAGCGCGACGCGCGGCAGGAGCGGTCCGAAGAAACGCTCGTCGGCATTGGTGATCCCGCCGACGCCGCGATCGAGGTCGTCGAGGATCGTCGTCGGAGTGATGGTGCCGCGCTCCAGGGCCAGGGCGTAGAAGAACGGCTTGAGCGTGCTGCCCGAGGAACGCGGCACCCGCAGGTAGTCGATCGCGCCGGCATGGTCGGGGTCGAAGTAATCGGTCGAGCCGACGGCGGCCACGACCTCCCAGCTGCCCCGGTCGACGACGAGCACCGCGGCATTGCCGGCGCCCCGACGCTCCAGGCGGTGCACCGCGTCCCAGGTCTGCCACGAGACCTCGCGCTGGAGGTCGAGGTCGAGGGTGGTATCGACGATCGGGTCGGACGCAAGCGTCCGCCGCAGCTCGGGGTCGGTGAGGAGCTCCTCGAAGCGGAGCACCGCGTGCATGGCCTCCTCCGGGCGACG
>JAAERE010000447.1 GCA_024230675.1 bacterium
ATAAACAGGCCGCGTCCGCGAACCTCTTTGACGTACTCGGATTTCGCAGCAACGGCTTCGATCTTCTTCTGAAGGATCGGGCCGTACTTGGCGGCGCGACCGGGGAGGTCTTCGTCGATCAAGACGTCCAGCGCGGCGTTGCCGGCCACACAGGCGAGCGGGTAACCGCCGAACGTGGAACCATCACGGCCCGGCTGGAAGACCATATCCATAATCTTGCTGTTGGTGACGAGAACCGAAAGCGGAGCCAGGCCGCCGGAGATCGCCTTGCCCAGAATCAGAGCGTCGGGGACTACGTTCTTGTGCTGGAAGCAGAACATCTTACCGGTTCTGCCGAGCCCGACCTGGACTTCGTCGAACACCAGCATGATGTCTTTCTGATCGCAGAGGTCGCGGAGTCCCTGAAGGAAGCCTTCTTTGGGGATGTACATGCCGCCCTCGCCCTGCATCGGCTCAACCAGGATGCCGCAGGTGTTGGGAGTGACGGCGTTACGGATGGCATCAATATCGCCGTAATCAACACAAACGAATCCGGGGGTCAGCGGACCAAAACCTTCTTTGTACTTGTCGGTGCTGGAAAAAGACACCGCGGTAATAGTGCGGCCGTGGAAGTTGTTGCCGCAGACGATGATCTCCTGCTTGCCGTCGGGGATGCCTTTGGACTTGTAGCCGTAGCAGCGAGCCAGTTTGACAGCGGTTTCAACGGATTCCACGCCACCGTTTTTCGGCAAGGTCTTGTTGCCGTTGTTTCCCCAGCGGGTTCCCAGCTGCGGGACCAGCGAACTGATCTTTTTGAGGAAAAGACCCAGGGAATCGGTGTAAACAACGTTTGAGATTACCGATCCGTAATTGCCGTCGAGGGCGTCTTTGAGCGCCTTGACGATTTTCGGATGATGATGCCCCTGATTGGCGGCCGAATAGGCGGCCAGGCAGTCAAAGTACTTGTTGCCCTCCAGATCGGTCAGCCAGCAACCTTCGGCCTTGCGAACCACCAGCTCAACCCGCCCGTAATGGTGGGCGCCGTAAGTCTGTTCTGATTCAAGAATCTGACTGTCCGGGACAGTGGAGAAGCCAAAGGCTGCCTGTTTAGTCGTGCTTGCATTTGCCATAATTTTACCCTCGCGTAAAACAACCTCAGTTTCCGCCCCGATCACAGTGCTGGCGGCCCGATATGATAATACTTTAAATTTAAAACTCAAGGGTTTCAGCATATGTAAAAGGGCGTTTGGCACCTATTTCCCCTTCTTTGCCATAGTGACAAACTCTCGTAATACTATTGGTGTCTCTGACTTCTGAGAACTAGATTGTACTATGAGAACGGTGAACGGGAGCGAAATAAAGAAACTGGCGTTCCAGTCAGGGTTTGACCTTTGCGGTATCACTTCACCCGAAGTTATCCCGGAGGCCCGGTCGCGGTACCGGCGCTGGCTGGACCACGGATGCCACGGCGAAATGACCTGGCTGGCGGATAATTTTGAGCGGCGCACCGATCCGGGGCTTCTGATGGAGGGGGCTCGTTCGGTTATCATGCTCGGCCTCAACTACTTCCAGCCTAACGAGGAATCGGTACCCGAAGGCCACGGGCGGGTCTCCCGGTACGCCCGGGGGCGTGATTATCACAAGGTGATTACGCGCAAGACCAAAGTGCTCCTGAAGAGAATCAATCGTGCGGTCGGGGAGGGGTTTGAGCACAAATGGTTTGTCGACTTTGGTCCGATGCTGGAGCGCTCTTACGCCGCCAAGGCCGGGCTGGGGTTTATTGGCAAGAACAGCATGCTCATAAACGGACAATTCGGTTCGTGGATATTTCTCTCGGAAATCGTCACGAATCTGGAATTGGAAGCTGACGACCCCGGGGCGGCGGACCACGGGGCCTGCGGCGACTGTCGCTTGTGTATCGAGGCGTGCCCGACGGGGGCGATAGTGGGAGACAGTATTGTCAAATCCACCAAGTGTATCTCCTACCTGACGATAGAGCGGCCCAGCCGCCTAAAAAAGGGCTTCGCACGACAGATGAACGAGAAAATCTTCGGCTGCGATATCTGCCAGGAAGTCTGTCCGCTTAACAACAAAGCAGTTACGACCGGTCACCGTGAGTTTCTGCCGTCAAAAGGTGTGGGCGAGTTCGTGGACGCGCGCAAGGTGCTGGCTTTCACGAGCCGCGAGGAATTTCTCGGGTTGACGGCCGGGACTCCTCTGACACGCCCCAAGTTGGAGGGGCTCCAGCGCAATGCGAGGATCGTGCTGGAGAACGCAAAGGCCGGGACCAGGGACCGGGACCTTGGGGATGACTCGTAAGCTTCCTCCGCCGCTAACTTTTCGATTGCGTCCCCGCGGGAAAAGGCCCATTTTGGCCGCATGGCAGAGCTTGCACCCTCGGTTCTGGGAGCCGATTTCTCCCGGATTGCAGACGAAATCGCCAGCGCGGACGACGCCGGCATAAAAATCCTGCATCTTGATATTATGGACGGCCACTTCGTCCCGAATATCTCCTTTGGTCCGGCGATGGTCAAAACGATAAACGGCCTTACGGACAGTTTCCTCGATGTACACCTCATGCTTAGCGAGCCGGAGAAGTATTTCGAGGATTTTGCGAAGGCCGGCGCCGATGCGATCACTTTCCATTTGGAGGTTCATCCACAGCCTTCCGAATATGCAGGGCAAATAAAAAAACTGGGCGTGAAAGCCGGGATATCGATAAACCCGGACAACCCGGTGGAGAAGACCTTGCCGATTCTGGAGCTTTTCGACTTTCTTCTGATCATGTCCGTTTATCCGGGGTTCGGGGGGCAGAAGTTCATCCCCGGGTCGCTGGACAAGATTCGGACAGCGCGACGGTTCATCGACGACAATGGCCTTGGAACAAAAATTATGGTCGACGGCGGTGTGGATGCCGGTAATGCCGAAGAGGTCGCCGCCGCCGGGGCTGATATACTGGTTATGGGAACGGCGTTTTTCGGGGCCGAGGATCGAGGCGCACTGGCCCGACAGGTGGCCGGATACACACAAAGTCTTGAGGGGAGGAACAGCTAATGAAACAAGGATCGTTTCAGATAAGCGCAGGGAAGGTGACAGCAGCCTTCGAGCGGGCGGTAAGAAAAGCCGCCAAAGACTCCGTGATACAAAAGATAATGAAGCGCCGACCGGGAGTATTTACGAGCGATGCCAAAGTCCGGAAGCTCATTGCCAACCGGCTGGGCTGGGTGGATTCGGCCGCAACGATGAAGCGTCAGGTCGGCAACATAGAGAAGTTCGGCGGCCTCGTGATTTCCAGCGGAATCAGGCATGTGGTGCTGATGGGCATGGGGGGATCTTCGCTGTGTCCGGAGCTTTTCAAGCTGGTCCATCGCAAACATCCCCGGTTGAAGTCTTTTGATGTCATCGACTCTACCGATCCTCAGGCGGTTAAAGCTGTCGCCAGCAAAATCGAGCCCAAAAAGACTCTGTTTGTTGTCGCCTCCAAGTCCGGCGGAACCGTGGAAACTCGTTCGCACGAGGCGTTTTTTACGGGGCTCCTGAAAGAGGCTAAGGTCAGAAATATCGGGCGCCATTTTGTGGCGATCACCGACAAGGGTAGCGGGCTTGAGAAATCGGCACGGAAGAACAAGTACCGCAGGATCTTTCTTAACCCTGCGGACATCGGCGGGCGGTATTCGGCGCTGTCCTACTTTGGACTGGTGCCGGGCTTTTTCGCCGGTGTGGATCTCAGGGCTCTACTCGACGACGCCGTGATGATGCAGAAGCTGCTGCTGGAGCGCGAGGGCGAACTTAACCCGGCCCTGGCCCTGGGATCGCTCATGGCGGCCGCGGCCAGAGAAGGTCGCGACAAGCTGACGTTTATCGCCTCAAAGAGGACAACGCCGCTGGTACCGTGGATCGAACAGCTCGTGGCGGAATCGACCGGCAAGAAGAAAAAAGGCGTGGTGCCGATCGAAAACGAACCTATTGGTGAACCCAAGGCTTACAAAGACGACCGCCTGTTTGTATTCCTGCGCATGACACGCGAGCGGACCCCTGAAACAGACAAGCTGAAGGCCGTTCTGAAGAAAAAGCGTTTCCCGGTGATTGAGATAACGCTCGGTTCACCGGCCGAGCTGGGCCGTCAGTTTCTCCTGTGGGAGGCGGCCACGGCCGTGACCGGATATCATTTTAAGATCAATCCGTTCGATGAACCCAACGTTACCGAGTCCAAAAACAACACTAACGATATCCTGGCCGGGTTCGAGCGCTCCGGGGAATTTCCGGATCAGCACCCGCACAGTCGGTGGGGGAAGCTCTGGCTGGTAGCGTACGAGAAGAATAAAAAATACCGCATGACCGAGTTGAACAGCTTTCGCCGGTTCTTGAAGCGGTTTCTCTCAGGGGCTCGCAAACCCCGGTACCTGGCAACGCTCAACTATTTCAAGGCGGACCGTCGCACCGAGGCGGCGCTGGAGAAAGTTCGACGTGAAGTTCGGGACCGGACTGGAATGGCCACGCTACGAGGATACGGCCCGCGTTTCCTCCATTCGATCGGACAGCTTTACAAAGGCGGTCCGGCTGAAGGGATGTTCGTCGTGTTCGTGAAAGCCAGCTACGGTCGACTGCCGATCCCCGGCCGTATATTTGATTTCGGACAGCTCATAGCGGCGCAGGCGATCGGTGATTCGCAAGCGCTGATGAAACGCAAATTGCCAACTCTGGTCATAGCAATAGACGGCAACCCGGCCGATGGTCTGGAAGTTTTTGCCCGGGCGGTTAAGGCCGCTCTCAAGTAAAGAAAGGACAGGTTGTAGCCAATGTTTGATGCCTGGCGCGGATTCGCAGAACCAAGTCTTTCCCCCCAACAGATTGAACAGCTCACCGAGACAGCCCGGCTGTGTCGCGGCGACATTCTCAAGATGACGACCATAGCGGCCTCCGGTCACCCCGGCGGTTCCATGTCCTCGCTGGAAATCTATCTCCTGCTCTACAACCAGGCCAGGGTTGATCCCAAAGACCCATATCGGGACGACCGCGACCGCATTATCATTTCTCACGGTCATACGTCGCCGGGAGCCTATTCTGCGCTCGCCCGTACCGGGTTTTTTGACATCGAACCTGTTGTGTATTCTTTCCGCCTTGCCGGCTCGCCTTTCGAGGGTCATGTCGAGCGCTCCGTGCCGGGAATAGAATGGGGAACCGGTAATCTTGGGCAGGGCTTGTCGGTTGGCGTTGGCAAGGCCATATACGCCCGTCTGTCCGGCCAGAAGTTCCACACCTACGTGACGATGGGCGACGGCGAGCAACAGAAAGGCCAGACGGCCGAGTCCCGCCGGCATGCGATCAAGTTCAAGCTCCACGATATAACGGCCATCATCGACTATAACAAACTCCAGATCTCCGGCGGCATCGAAGACGTCATGCCGCAGAACATCAAAGGGGAGTGGGAAGCCGACGGCTGGAAAGTGATCGAGGTCGACGCCCACGACCTCAGCAAGCTATATGCGGCTCTTCGCGAGGCAACCAGAGACGCCGCCGCTCCCTATGTG
>JAAERE010000448.1 GCA_024230675.1 bacterium
CGCCCCCCGCCGGTGAAGCCCTCGGCGGCCAGCATCGTTTGCAGCCAGTTTTGCGTGGCCCGGTACTCGCTAAAAATGATGACCCGCTTATCAGACCATTGGCCATTGGGTTTGAGATGTCGATGCAGCCAGTCAACCAGGGTTTGGGTTTTGCTATCGGGTCGATGGGAGGCCGTCTCCGCCCAGGCGCTCATCTTTTTCAGCAGGGCTTGTTCCTCTGGCGAGACTTTTCGGAAAAGGCGGGTCGAGGCTTCAAGCGCGTCGCCGGTGGCTTCCTCGTAAATATCATCTTCCGCATATTCCTCCTCGACCCGTTCAATCTGTTGGCGCAGAACACCCAACGAGGGCTTGGGTTTGGCGGCCGCTGTGCTTTGAGGGCGGGCGGCCGCGGCCAAAGATTTTAGATGCTGCTCCAGGGTGGCGGCAAAGGCAGCCGGGGAAGAAAAGAGACGCTTTTTCAGCAGCTTCATCACAAACTCGGCCGCGAACTTTTCGGCGGCCCCGGCCGCGTTTTTCCGGCGCAGTTGGGTATACTGTTGCAGCCAGGTGTGGGCTTGCTTCTCCTCAGAGCTGTAGTCCACCTCAATCGCCGCCAATTTTCGAGGCGGGAAGCGGGGCGTACCATCCCAGTGGGGCGGCAGTTCCGATTTCAGGCGGCGGACCATAATCGCCTGGAGTTGTCGCCGGTCGGGGGGGATGCCCCGGGCAAAACGCTGGTTGTCGATCAGTTCCAACAGGGCTGAAAAACTCTCGGCGTAACCGTTGTGAGGGGTGGCGGTGACAAAAAGCTTGTGCTCAAAGTGAGGGGCCAGGGTGCGAATGGCGGCCGTGCGCAGCGAGTCGGTGGCGTAGCGCCCCCGGCCTGAGGGGGCCACGTTGTGGGCTTCATCGACCACCAGCATATCAAAACGGCGGGGATACATAGCCTCGCCCTCGGCCGGCAACACCTCCCGAAACAGGCGCATAGGCCGCTCACGTTTCAGGAAATCAATGGAGGTGATGAGCCGGGGGAAGTGGGTCCAGGGGTTGACGTGAATTCCCCGCCGCCGGCGGAGGGTTTTCATCAGGGCCGAGTCGACAATGCGAAACTCCAGGCCAAACTTTTCCCGCATCTGGTCTCGCCAGTGGATTTGCAAAGCCGCGGGACAGACCACCAAAATACGCCGGGCGCGGTGGCGAATGAGCAACTCCTGCATCACCAGGCCGCTTTCGACCGTTTTGCCCAGGCCCACGTCGTCGGCAATCAGCAAATTGACGCGGGGCATCTGAATGGCTCGCACCAGGGGATCGAGTTGGTAATCCTCAATATCGATTCCGCTGCGGAAGGGAGCCTGTAAAGTCCGAACATCAGCAGACGAGGCGGCCCCCCAACGCACGGCGTCTAAAAAAGCATTAAGCCGTTGGGGGGAGTCAAAGCCGGTTGTTGCTTCCGGCAGCACCACCTGGTCATAAGTATGCGCCCCCGGCTCAAGCTCCCAGATAACTTGCAGCTCCTCGCCCAAAGCGTCATCCTCAACCGAGGTCAGAGAAACGAGATGCTGCAATCTCTCGATGCCCCCCGGCAACGTCGAGGGAGGCAAA
>JAAERE010000449.1 GCA_024230675.1 bacterium
AAGATCAAAGGAACTGGGCGGCGTGGCCAAAGATATCCACCGGACCCTGGAGGGTGAAGACGTTCAGGCCTATATGAGCGATCTGATGGAAAGGACCTTAAACCATGACCGCATCCAGGTCCTGACCCAGGCCATCATCGTTGACCACACGGGTATGTTGGGCATGTTCAAGACAGGTCTCCAGATAGGCCCGCGTATGGCCTATCGTCAGATTACCCACGGTGCCGCCATTATGGCTACCGGCGCCCTGCCCAATCGGCCCAAGGAATACCTCCTGGATGAACATCAGGCGGTTGTAACCCAGCTCGAACTGGATGCCATTCTCGAAAATCAGAAGGAAAAGGCAGTAACATGGCAGAATGTCGTCATGATCCAGTGCGTTGGATCTCGCTGTCCGGAAAATCCCAACTGCTCCCGGGTTTGTTGCCAGTCTGCGGTGAAAAATGCACTGAGGATACTGGATCTGCATCCTGAAGCGCAAATCTATGTCCTCTATCGAGACATGAGGACCTACGGCTTCCAGGAAGACTATTACCGCATTGCCCGTGAACGAGGGATTACCTTTATCAAGTACGATGCCGAAGATAAGCCTCTCGTGAAGGAAGCGGGTGAACGAGTGTCCGTCACTTTTCATGAGCCGATTCTGGACCGAAAGATAGAAGTCTCAGCCGATTGTCTGGCCCTGAGCACAGGTCTCGTGGCTGACGATGAGGGCACCGAAGATCTGGGGATGATCTTTAAACTGCCCAGGACCTCAGACGGATATTTCCTGGAAGACCATATCAAACTTCGACCGGTAGATCTGCCTGTGCCGGGGTTTCTAGTGGCCGGCACGGCACATGCCCCAAAGACCATACGCGAAAGTATCGGACAGGCCCAGGCGGCTGCAGGACGGGCCTTGACGCTTTTCGCCAAAGACACGATAAATCTTGGCGCTGCCGTGGCCAGAGTAGACAGCAAAAAATGTGCTGCCTGCCTGATCTGTGTCAGGGCATGCCCATTTGATATTCCTTTTATTAATGCTGACGGATATTCAGAAATTGACCCGGCC
>JAAERE010000450.1 GCA_024230675.1 bacterium
AGACGCCCCGAAGATCGCGCCTGCATCGGCGTTGGCAACCATACCGCTGCGATCCACATCGTACGGCGCGTACGCCCACTGCCGAACCTGTCCGTACGCGTCGTACGTGTTCGCCTCCACCAGCGAGCCGTTCTTTTGGACCAATCCCGTCACGGTGTACTGATCCTGCACGACGTAGTAGTACGTGTCAAGATCCGCACCCGCACCTTCCAGCAAAACTGCCCGCTCGTCGACGTAAGTTGTTCCATGAATGTAACGCCGCGACAGGTTGTCAGACGGATCATACTCCGCGAGCACGTTCTGGCCGTCGTAGTAGTACTTCAACGTCTCCGGATCGACCCGGGAGTCGTAACGCTCTTGCGCGCTGATCATCCGGCCCAGCGGGTGGGTGTCCCGCCTCCTCGAAGGTAGGGGAGGCGATGGTTGCCCGCAGATCGAATCACCAAATGATCGGCCAACCTCCATCCCAGTCCATCTTCAGGGTCGATGCGTCTCCGAACTCATAATACCGATAGCTGCTCCAAGGCCAATCGTCAGTCCGCTCAACCGTGTCCTTCCGGTGAGCATGCACAGCCGTTTTTTTTTGCAGGCGGTGGCCGATTCGGCTTGGGGGTCAGCGGCGGTCAGCCGCAGGTGGCGTTCGCGGTCGTGTCGGGGAGTTTGAGCGTTTCCCGGTAGTTCCAGGGCATCCACTTTCGGGGATTCGCGGATAGCGTGGCTGCATGCCTGAGCAGTTCGGTCAGGTAGTCGAAGGGATTGATGTCGCAAAGCTGGCAGGTGTAGATCAGACTCATGAACAAATCCCCCACGTGGGCGCCGTTCTCGCTAAGGTAGAACATAGCATTCTTACGGTGCAAAATCGCCCGCTTCAAAGCGCGTTCTGCGATGTTATTATCCAGCGGAGCGCCCGGTTCGCGCAGGAAGAGTGTCAGCTTGTTCCAGTGCTTGAGCATATAGGTAATAGCCTCCCCGAGACCGGAGTTCGGCTCCACCAGGTGGTCCTCGATCTGCTTGGCCAGCCAGTCCTTCAGCCCGGCCATCAACGGGCCGCTCTCAGCTTGGTGGAAGCGCAGACGCTCATCGGGCGACAGGTTTCGCTGGCAGGCCACGGCGTCGTTTTTGTAGACCTCACGCAGGGCCTCAAGCACGTAGCGGCACTCGTCGGGGAAGTTCTCCACCACATCGACAAACTGGCGCCGGCCATGGGCGATGCAGTTGGCCAGGATGGTCTCGAATTCCTTGGGTTCGTTGCGTGACAGCGCATCGCACATTTGAATCGGCGCCGATAAGTCCGCAGACCTATGGTGCAGCACCTCCGCCAGATTCTCCCCGGCGTGCCGGCGCCCAGTGAAAAACAGCGCGATGCTGCGCCCCGCCTTTGTCGACACGATGCCCGACGTGAATATACCCGTGCGTTTGGGGGCGTCCTTCGCGCCTTCGGGCGCGTCCTCGGCAAGCGTTTTGGCTTTGGCGCGCTTCCCCATCAGCTCCAGGATCTTCATCGAGGTATCATCATTATACAACACCTCCCCCTGGGCGGCCTGGCGGATCAACTCCTCGTAGACCGGCTCGATCGCCTTGGCGCTGTCGCTCACGATGTCCCACTGGGTCGAGGCCGGCAGAGGAATGCCCAGGTTTCCCTGCAGGCCTTCCAATCGATTGAAGGGTAACCCACTTCCGTACTTCAGCAGGGCGATCATACTCGCTGCCGTCGCGTCGTACTTCTCCTCGTCCGCTCCCTCGGGCGGCTCGGCCGTGAATACCTTGCCACACAGATGGCAGCGCAGCTTCTGCAGCTCGAAGACCGTGGCCGCCACCGGGGCTTGACCCACAATCCGGATCAGCACACCGGGTTTCTTCATCTGGTAGACTGTGCCCTTCTTGCACTCCGGGCACAAATCCCCCGGCTGGAGGGATTCGTGAGGCACCCGGATCTTCTCAGCGCCGGTGTAGGCGTCGGCGCCGTTGCGCCCATGTCCTTTGCGTTTCTGCTTCGGTTCCGAGCCCTCTTCGCCCGTGTTCTCCGGTGGGGCACGCGAATCCCCGCCCGTCGCCGGCGGCGACTCGGGTTCGCCTTCCTCCTCCTTGATCACCTCGCGGGTCTTCTCGGTGCCGGCGCCGAAGAGCATCTGACGTAGACGCTTGATTGTCATCTGCTTGTCTTCGACTAGGTCCGTCAGGTGAAGGTAGGATTCGAACACCGCCTTGAGCTTCGCGCGGTCCTTTGCATCCAGCGGAGCCGTCTCGGCGCGTTGCAGAATGGATTCCAGTTCTTTCATAGCGATCTTCTCAATGGGTATGGTCTTCTTCATGCGGTGTGGCACAGTCGTTTCCGAAAACGCTTCGAGAGTGGGTAGCCCAGCACCTCTTTGATGGACCGGTTAGGCCGGTGGGTCAGGTCGTCCTTGCCCCGGCCCATGGTGCGCCCCAGGACCAACCAGTTGGCCGCG
>JAAERE010000451.1 GCA_024230675.1 bacterium
GGAAAGCATCTTCCGATAACGCTGCACAAGCTGCTCGGGCGTTTTCAGTTGATAGACACGACTGTCACCGGGCGCCGCTTTGAGTTTGCGGAATTCAGTCTGCGCCTGGTTGCGGACAGTTTCGAACCTGTGCTGGAAATTGTCCAAGAGTTCATCGGTCGGCACGGCACGGCACAACCGGGCCTCGCTGTCATCAACGATAATCGCCCCTTTGTTGTGAAGCGACTCCAGGGCTTTGTAGGTATTGGCGGTCGGCTTGCCGGTACCTTTGGCGATGCCGTATCCGGTTGCCGGCGATTTTTCCAGCAAAAAGGTGTAGATCTCAGCCTCGAGCCGCGTAAGCCCCAACTGCACCAGCGGGGCCAGGTCAAGGTCCGCCATGACGCCTCCTTGTGTATCTTAGTAGCTCCTGCTACTACTATACTGAAGAAGCACAAAGATGTTTCACTAAAATTGACCGAAACTGTCAGCCGGGCAGATTTGATCAGGGGAACATTGGTGCTCCTATAAAATGTTACAGAAGTCACGTCCTAAGAATCGAGTCGTTGAACCTGAGACTCACTACAAAGTTACTGCTGCCGACAACTTAACCGGAAAGGGAGGCGCCCTATGTATGTAATATGCGGAGCTAGTGGCAATATTGGAAGGATGGTGTCGGAGCAGCTCCTCCGTCAGGGGAAGAAAGTGCGTGTAATTGGGCGATCAGCCGAGCGTCTTCAGCCTCTCGTAAACATGGGAGCGGAGGCGATAACCGCCGATCTTATGGACACGAAGACGCTTACCAAGGCCTTCACGGGCGCCACCGCGGTCTACACGCTCATACCGCCCAACATGAATGCGACCGATTTTCGAAGGTACCAGACCGACGTCGGCGAGTCCCTGACCCGGGCGATCAAAGACTCCGGGGTCAAAAACGTCGTCAATTTGAGCAGTGTCGGAGCACATCTTCCGTCCGGGACCGGAGTCGTCGGCGGCCTTCGCGAGCAGGAGGATCGGCTAAACGGGCTTACGGATGTGAACGTGATCCATCTGCGGCCGACGTTTTTTATGGAAAACCACCTCTGGCAGATCGATTCGATCAAGAACAACGGCACGATGGCCACCACCCAGAACCCTGATATGCCGACGGCCCAGATCGCGACCTCCGATGTCGCCGATCACGTGGTCAATCACCTGACCAATCTCGATTTTACGGGTCACACCGCTCGCGAACTGCTGGGCCCGGCCGACGTCACGCTCAACGATGTCGCCGCGGCAATCGGTCAGGCGATCGGCAAGACCGATCTGAAGTACGTGCAGGTATCGTATGAGGACACGCGTAATCATATGATCAACATGGGGCTTTCCGAAAGCGTGGCTGACAACATGGTCGAGCTGTACAAAGCTTTCAACGACGGCAAGATGAAGCCGACCGAAACGCGTACGCCGGAGAATACAACTCCGACGACGATCAACAATTTCTCGGATATGTTTGCCAAGATCTACAACGGCTGAGGTCGTTGTAGTTTCCAGGGATGGATAGGAAGGGAAAGGCCCCCCGGGGTCTTTCCCTTTTTCTGTGGCCGACGTTCTACATGTGAGAAAATAGCAGCTGCAATCGTAAGAAGCCACGGCCGCCCTCTCAGGAGGGCGGCCGTGTTTCATGAGCGTATGTCAGAAGCCGCTAGATGTCAGAAGGTGTGTCAGAAGTCGACGCGCCTTTCACTTTCCCGCAGGCTCCGGGGGGACAAGGCTCGCACTTCTTGCCCTCGCATATTGCACCTTTGGGACAAGGCTCGCACTTCTTGCCCTCGCACTGCGCTCCGGGAACGCAGAGGCCTTCGCACCCGCCGCCGGTAAGTTTCGCGCTCGTCTTTTGAGCCGAAACTCCCGA
>JAAERE010000452.1 GCA_024230675.1 bacterium
CAACGGTGAGTTCAACCGGACGGTTTCGGCCAACCTGGGGATGTCTTATTCTATTTCCAACGTCTTTGCCGAGGCGACCCTGCCCATGGTCATGCGCTGGGTGCCTTTTGAAATGGACGAGCGCGACCTTCGCAACCGCGTCAAGAACAAGATGATCCGTCCGACTACTATACCGCAGTCGATGGAAGAATTGATATTCGAACAGGCTATCGCCAAAGAGGCCCTGCGCCTGGCTTTTAAACAACACAAGTCCTTCGCCACCGTGCTCAAGGGCGTGCAGCAACAGCGGACGATCGCCGATGCTTTCGAACAGTCATCTTCCGGCGCCACCATTGTCAATATGATGACCCTGGATATGCTCATCGGTTCGGGCGGCGTGCTGTCACACGCGCCTCGCCGGCAGCAGTCGGCCCTCATGATGATGGACTCCTTCATGCCTGAAGGGATCACCCGCCTGGCAGTGGATTCGATCTTCATGATGCCCCAGCTGGGCGTACTGACCGAGGTTCAGCCGAAAGCGGCTACGGAAGTATTCGAAAAAGACTGCCTGATTCACCTCGGCACCTGTATCGCCCCGGCGGGCCAGGCCAAAAAAGCCGGTCCGGTTATGAAGTACAAGATTGATCTGCCCGACGGCCCGGTGTCCGGTACGCTCGACTACCTGGAACTGAAGCTGTTCAAGCTGGGCGTGCAGGATAACGGCCTGCCGATAAAGGTAAATGCGACCTTTGAGCCGGAACGAGGCTTTGACGTCGGCGCCGGCAAAGGCAACGCCGTCACCCGCGAAATTCACGGCGGCGTGGTCGGCATCGTGCTGGACGGACGCGGCCGGCCGTTTGATCTGTCATCGCTCGATGAGAAGCAGCGGGTCTCGTATCTCAAGAAGTGGATGACGGAGATGGACATCTATCCGACGGAAGCC
>JAAERE010000453.1 GCA_024230675.1 bacterium
ACGGCGGAGCACGCCGCGCTCCAGAACGATGTTGGCGTAGGCCGCGACGTTGGCGGTCGAAGCCACTTGCTCGACAAGCTCGACCAGATAGACAGAACCGCCGATTTTGTCCAGCAAGCCGTTCTTTTGAAGGTCGTCGCCAACAGTCGTGATGTCCACCGGTTCGGCTCGATCGTACAGATCAACAACGGACTTGAAAATAAGCTGGTGTTTGGGCGTGTAGAAATCGCGACGATCCTGAATGATCTCGATCACCCGGTTGATAGCCTCACTGTTTTTCAACACCGCGCCCAATACGGCGCGTTCAGCGTCGATCGACTGCGGCGGCTGCAGAGAAGTTATTTTGTCTTTCGCCTGGGAACGGAAAGCCATATCGGGTAAACTCTCTTACGAACGATCGTAACGGGCCTTGAGCATTTTCATGTCGGCCCAGGTATCTTTTTTGTACGACTGGAATCTAAGCAGGGCCGCCGGATGATAGGTAACCATCATCGGCACCCCGGCGTACTCGTGCCATTGCCCCCGCAGGCGCCCCAGCGGCGTGTTCGTCTGAAGCAGCGCCTGAGCAGCAATGCGACCCAACGCGCAGATCATTTTCGGCTGGATCAGGCTTATCTGCTCGCGCAGATACGGGAAACATTTGGCCATCTCATCCGGTTGGGGGTCACGATTGCCCGGCGGGCGACACTTGAGGATATTGGCGATATAGATGTTGTCGCGGCTGAAGTCTATCGCCGCCAGAATCTTGTCCAGCAGTTGACCCGCCCGGCCGACAAACGGCTCCCCGAGGCGGTCTTCTTCGGCGCCGGGAGCTTCACCGACAAACATGACATCGGCCGTGGGACAGCCCACTCCATAGACGAACTTGTTGCGCGTCTGCCCCAGAGGGCATTCCTGGCAGTTGCAGATCGCCTCATGGTGATCGGTCAGACTGGCGAATGTAGCCGCTTGAGTCAAAGGTATCCCTTCCTGATGCTGTTGCCCGGCGCTTGACGCCCCGAAAGCTTCACTCACGCTCACGACCTTACCAACTTCGGACAGCCTCTCGGCGACCTCGGCCGGTCGAGTTGACATCGGCGATTCGACCACGAACTCTCCCATCCCAAGATCAACCTGGGCTTGGAGCGCACTTCGCAGAAGCGCCTGTATCCTGTCCGTGTAGTTGTCCACTCGCTTTCCCGTGTGAGGTGTGCTGCAAATTACAGCATGGCGGCGATGGATTCAAGTAAATTGGTGGCGACGTCCGATTTTTGCTGTAAATCCCAATGGTCAGGCTTCCTGCCCGGCCGGATCAGGCTGACTTTATTGGTATCGTGATCGAAGGCGGAGTTTTTGTCGCGGGGATTGTTAAGCACAATCAGATCCAGGTTCTTTTCCTTGAGCTTATGGCGAGCGTTGACGACCCCGTCTTCGGTCTCCAGGGCAAAGCCGACCAGAACCTGACCTTTTTTTTTCTTCCGCCCCATTTCCTTGAGAATGTCCACGGTCGGCTCGAACGAAAGCTCCATCCTCTGGCCGTCTTTTTTGATCTTCTGATCGGCTTGTCGAGTGGGACTGAAGTCAGCCGGGGCGGCCGCCATAATCAGGCAGTTGGCCCTGGCAAACAATCGATTGACGGCCTCATGCATTTCAGCCGTCGTCTCTACGGAAGTGTAAGCCACGCCGTGCGGCGGGGTTAGCGACGTAGGACCGGAGATCAGATGGGTCCGGGCTCCCAGGGCCTGTGCGGCGACGGCCAGTGCAAAACCCATCTTGCCGGAGGATCGGTTGGATATATAGCGAACGGGGTCAATAGG
>JAAERE010000454.1 GCA_024230675.1 bacterium
GCGTGCGACACGACCTGCCCCTGCTGGGGATCTGTCTGGGCGGACAAATGCTGGCCAAAGTCCTCGGGGCGCAGGTGCAAAAGAACGCAGTCCCGGAGATCGGTCTGTACAAGACGCGCCTCACGGAGGCCGGCAGGGGCGATTCCATCTTCACGGGATTCGAAGATGAGTTCGAGGTTTTCCACTGGCACAACGACACGTTCAAGATTCCCTACGGCGCAGCTCTGCTGGCCGAGGGCGACACCTGCCGCAATCAGGCGTTCCGCATGGGCAACGCGGTGGCCCTGCAGTTCCACCTCGAGCCGCGCCCAGAAGAAATCCCGATCTGGTGTGACGAATACGCCGACGAGTTGTCGACCGACAACAAGTCCAAAGAAGACCTGATCGATGCCTTCACTGCGCAGGCGGGTCAGCTCAAAGATCTCAATTTCAGACTGTTGAAGAACTTCCTTTCATAGCTTGCCCTGAAGGCAAAAAAAAGCCCGGCTCGTTTGAGCCGGGCTTTTCTCGTAATCTCGAAAGATTAGAACATTTCGTACAGAACAGACATCTTGGTGTTCATGTAACCATAGTTCTCGTCATAGTAGTAGTAGTCCGGGTCGTAGCGCGGGCTGTCACCGGAGATGAAATTGAAGCCTCTCAGGAAGACTTCCGGATCGGTCATGACATCAACATGCAGCCGGCCCCAATGGAAGCCGAAACCGAGGTAAGTCTCGTTCCAGACTTCCTTGTAGGTGTACTGGTTGCTGTAAATCCAGGTCGAACCGGACAGGTAGTCATCCTCGTCCTTGTCGATGTTCCAGTATGTGGTGGCTCCGAAACGAATATCCATCCACTTGAATACGCTGCCCTCGAAGCCGATCTTCAGATACGGCAGCGTGAGGGTAGTATTCTGGAATACGTCCGAGGTAGCATAGTCGACGCCATCAGGTTTCGTGATGTAGTCGCCTTCGTCTTTGACCTTGGAATAACGGAAACCTACGTCCATGACCGCCAGAAGATCCGGGCCGGAAGTGTAGTGCATACCCATGCCGCCCTCAAAGGCGAACAGAGTGTGCTTTTCGTTCCAGTTGTCGGATTCGTACAGAGCGGTGTCGGGGTTGGTCCAGAAGCCGTAGTTGTTCGCACCGCGCTTGCCAATGGCAAAACCAGCGTGCGGTACCAGCGTGACCTTGGGGCTCTTGACCCAGAAGTAACGACCTTCGGCGCTCAGGTCAAGATAGCCGTCCGGTTCCGTCTGCGTGAAACCGTACATGTCCTCGTCCGTCCAGGTACCAAAAGCCACGTTCAGGGCAACGTCCCACTTGCCGGAAGTACCTTCGGTGAGACCGAAGCTGAACTTGTAGTAGCCGAACGTTTCCTTGGAAACGTCGGTAACAACCGAATCCTGATCCGGGACCCAGGCTCTGGCGTTGTCTCTCTCGCGACCGCCGCGGATGTATTCGAAACCGAAGCCGAAATTATGTCCACCCAGCTGGCGGCCATAGATGAGATTGATGCGACGATTCTGCGACCAACCCAGATTCTGGTTCCACAGATCGCTACCGTTGTAGCCTTCGGGCTCCATAGGCTCCAGAGTCGAAATGTAGGTACCCAGTACCCACGGGTTCTCATCGCCAAACTGCCAGTTCACACCAAAGTCATAGAAATGCTGGTAAGAACCGTCTTCCGGATCGGCCACGGCCGCACCCTGGGCCATCCTGTAGTCGTATTCAAATATGGAGAACTCGCCAACTACCAGGTTCGGATAGTTGAAGGTACGACCGGGAAAGCGGAAGACGTTATAGTCGTCCACCATGATCCCATCGTTGAACCCCATGACTTCCGTACGAGTCTGGGTGGCGAAGGAGCTGGCGCTTAGAGCCAGCAGAAACATCATAGTCACTATAGCAAACTTTTTCATTACCTGATCCTCTTTACAAATTGAAGGATTTGTCTTGTAAACAAATCTAAGTAGGTCATCACGATGATGAGAGAACAAGAAGCAGTCCTTCGGACTGCGCAGTGTCTCATGTCATAGGCATCCCTCCTGAGTGCGGGTGACATAACTCCGCACTATGATCATCCATGATTCAGACAGCCTTCGACGCCAATGATTTTATTGTCACTAAGTTTCAGGCTGACCCTTCTGGGGCCAATTATAACAACTGGTAGGTTTTGGATACAAGCAAAAAAGAGTTTTTTTTTGATCTTCTTTTTTTTCGCTTGACAGACTTTCAACAATCGGCGGGAAAAACGATGTTGACCCGGCAATGATGCGTGCGGGTGTTCCCAACAGGCGCCCTACGCGTCGTCCGTCTCGCCTTTCACCAGCTGCCAGATTGCCTCGAGGCTGTCGAGTGAATGATCGTCAAAGCGGCCGCCATTGTTGGTCACGCGGCGCTCCATTTCCGCGAAACGCCGCCGGAATTTCTGCAGCGCCTGTCTCAAGGCCGTCTCTGGATCGACCTGCAACTTGCGCGACAGCGATGCCACCGCGAACAACAGATCGCCGATTTCATCGGTCAGGCGTTCCTGTCGCCCGGAACTCTCGCCCCCCCGGGCCTCGTCTATCTCGTTCAGTTCCTCGTTGATCTTGTCGATTACTTCTTCGGGCCGGTTCCAGTCGAAGCCTACGCCGGCGGCCTTCTCCCCCATTCGGAAAGCCATGGTCAGGGCGGGCATAGAAGACGGAACCCCGCCCAGAACCGAGTCCTTTTCTCCTGATTCCGTCTTGATTTTCTCCCATTGATCTCTCACCTGAGAGGGCGCCAGATCCTTCCTTTCACCGAACACATGCGGATGTCGGTGGATAAGTTTATCTACGATGCTGTTGACCGAATCCTGAACGTCAAAAGCCTCCTGTTCGCTGGCCAGCTGAGCGTGGAAAACGATCTGGCAAAGCAGATCGCCAAGCTCCTCTTTGAGCGCCCCGGGATCGCCGGCTTCAATAGCCTCGGCGACCTCATAGGTTTCTTCGATAAGGTATGGCAGCAGGGACTTGTGATCCTGGGCGCGATCCCAGGCGCAACCCTCGGGCGACCTCAGAATCTCCATTACCAGGCACAGCCGCTCAAACGGGGTCAGGCTGGAGTCTTCTATTCGTGCTTTCAAATCTGCCATAATTGCCGATATTACCTCTTAACGTGATCGTCCCTGTAATCCTCCCGACAGCTAACAGACCTTGACAAAGAGGGGCTGTGGAGGTATTCTGGAAAGCTTTAGCAACCGATTTTTCCTGGCCAACAGGCCGGAAATATATGGAACGGACCCACTATGAGCAAGAAAAACGACTCGGAGCCCAAGAAATCATCGGCCTATTCACCGGCTGAGGTTGAAGATAGAATATACAAGCACTGGACCGAGTCCGGCTTCTACCACGCCGCGCCGGACGCACCCCAGAAACCGTATAGCATCGTTATTCCGCCGCCCAACGTCACGGATATACTCCACCTGGGCCACGCCCTGAACAATACCATCCAGGATATCCTGATACGCAAACACCGGATGGACGGTTTCACGGCCGAATGGCTGCCGGGCGCCGACCATGCAGGCATCGCTACTCAGGTAGTGGTCGAAAAGCAGCTGGTCAGGGAAGGTACGACGCGGCGCGAGATAGGACGCGAGAAGTTTGTCGAGCGCACCCGCGACTGGGCTTTCAAGAACAAGGAGATGATCCTCGGTCAGCTGCGCAAAATGGGCTGTAGCTGCGATTGGGATAGGACCCGGTTCACCATCGACGAGGGGCTCTCACGGGCGGTCGCCGAGGTTTTCAAGCACCTTCACGAAAAGGGTCTTATATACCGGGGCTATCGCATCGTCAATTGGTGCCCTTCATGCCGGACCTCGCTGTCCGACGATGAAGTGGAACACCAGGATTTCAAAAGTCACCTCTGGTACGTGAAGTACAAGCTCAAAGGCTCCGATGAATTCCTGACCGTGGCCACAACGCGGCCGGAGACGATGCTGGGAGATACCGCCCTGGCGGTTTCGCCCAAGGACGGCCGCTACAAACGATACGTTGGCAAGACCGTCATCCTGCCGATACTCGAACGCGAGATTCCGATCGTCGCCGACAGCTATGTGGACCCGGAATTCGGCACCGGCGTTGTCAAAGTCACTCCGGCTCACGACCCCAACGATTTCGAGATCGGCAAACGGCACGACCTTCCGGAGATCAATATTCTGAACACCGACGGTACTCTTAACGAAAACGCCGGCAAGTTTAAGGGTCTTGATCGATACGTCGGGCGCAAGCAGCTGGTCGAGGAACTGGAGAACAAGGGTCAGCTGGAGAAGATTGAGGACTACGAGCTTTCGGCCGGCACCTGCTATCGCTGCCACAACGTCGTCGAACCCTATCTTTCCGAACAGTGGTTCGTCAAGATGTCGGAACTGGCCAAACCTGCTATTGAGGCTCTCAAGTCCGGTAAACTGCGTTTTCATCCGGATTATTGGAGCAAAACATATCTGCATTGGATGGAGTCCATCCGCGACTGGTGCATCTCCCGCCAGCTCTGGTGGGGACACCGCATCCCGGTCTGGTACGCCGAGGACGGCAAGATGTTCGTGTCGATCGACCGGCCGACCGCTGAGGAGTGCCCCGGTTACGACCCGGAAACGCTGACGCAGGACGAGGACGTTCTTGATACCTGGTTCTCCTCCTGGCTGTGGCCGTTCTCGACTTTCGGCTGGCCTGAAAAGACGCCCGAGTTAGAGAAATTTTACCCGACCAAAGTCCTCGTGACGGCCTCGGAGATCATTTTCCTCTGGGTTGCCCGCATGGTCATGGCCGGATACGAATTCATGGGCGAGGCCCCTTTCTCCGACGTCTACATCCACGGCACCGTCCGCGACGCCAACGGCATCAAGATGTCCAAGTCTCTGGGCAACGGTATCGACCCGGTCGAAGTCATCAAAAAGCACGGCGCCGATTCTCTCCGCATCTCAATGGTGCTGGCGACTCCCGACGGGCAGGATCCCTGGATTAGCAAGAACACTTTCGAAGGCGGCCGTAACTTTGTCAACAAGCTCTATCAGGTCTCCCGTTTTGTCATGATGCGGCTAAACGGTCGCAAACCGGTTCTGGGCGAACTGAACGATAAGGACCTCGTGATTTTCGACCGCTGGATCCTTTCCCGCCTTGAGCAGACGATTGACAGCGTGAAGCGGTCGTTCACGGAATATCGCCTCTCCAACGCCGCCAAGACTCTTTATAATTTCGTCTGGGAGGACTATTGCTCCTGGTACATTGAACTCATCAAACCGGACACACCGGGACAGGAGATCAGGGAGAACTCCCTAAATGTAGCCACCTACGTCCTGGACCAGATTCTCCGCCTGATGCATCCTTTCATGCCGTTTGTCACCGAGGAAATCTACCAGCAATTGACGGCGGTCGATGAGGAGCGCTCAAACGAAACGCTGACTTTCGGCCCCTGGCCGGACAGCGAAGGCAAACACATCGACAACGCGCTTGAAGAAAGCCTCAAGCAGATTCAGGAAGTAGTCACGGCGGTTCGCTCGGTCCGGGCCGAACTCAACGTCCCGCCGGGCAAAAAGTCCGACCTGTACGTGCGCGTCAACGAGGAATCTTTCGGTCAACTTCTGGAAGACCACATTCAGTACTTCCGCTCCCTGGTGCGGGTCGAGAACCTTCACTGTGGTGTTGACGTCAAGAAACCGCCCTTGTCGGCCTCGTCCGTCATCTCCGGAGCTGAGATTTTCGTTCCCCTTGAGGGCCTTATCGACATAGAGGTCGAGAAGAAGCGCCTTCAGAAGGACCTCGACAATCTCAAGACTCAGTTGGTAAAAGTCTCCAAGAAACTGGCTAATCCGGATTTCCTGGCCAATGCCCCGACCGATGTGATCGAACGCGAGAAACTGAAGAAACGCGATTACGAAGAGCGGATCGAGCGCATCAACCGTAACCTGGAGCAGATTCTCGGCTGGTAGAATCTGAGTCTGGCCGTACAGCGAAGCTGCGAACCGGTGCCGGGGCACGTACCTGTATCATGGAAGACATCCAAAAACTGAAATCGTACGCCGATCTGCGTCGGCTCGTCGCCCCCGACGCCTTTGCGGCGGCCATGAACTATCTGGCCTGGCACAATCGTTTGAAAATGACCGCCATGTTGCCGGTTCGGCAAGCGCTGGTTATTGCCTTTCTGGCTGACAGGAAACCGATCGACCAGATGCTCTTCCCGAGCGTCAAGACTTTCTTAGACGAGAATGGGAAATCCCTGCCTGCCAGTATCGACGGCTGCCGATTGCGGGCCGATGAGCTGGCACGGTTCCTGGCCGGTCAGACCTAGTTTCGGGCAAAAGAGAAAACCATCCGGAGGGGGGTGGATGGTTTTCTCAGTGGAAGGTATAAGAACGGGGATCTTTAGTTTCTTCTTCGATTCGTCAACTCCTCCAAAAACCCGGCCAGTGTCTTGGCGCCGCCTGTATCTGGATACGAAGCTATCTCAACAGGGATTACATCTCTGATTTCTTCATCGACGATCGCCGATAGATGGGACCTTATGACTTCGCAAAGACGCTTGACAGCGATCTCCGCTCCCTGACGAGAAGTCTCCGGCAGTAGCAGCCCCAGACGACTGTCGTCGATTTGGGCTATGAAGTCGCAGGCCCGGACGCTTGATTGTACCAACCCGCCAAGGTTTTCCATAACCGCCGGGAAGTTGTCACCGGCCGCTTGCTTGACGAAATCCAGATCGAGCACTGTCAGGGACACAAAAACCCGGTACCTCTCGGCCCGGTGCAGCTCTATCCCTGCCCTGCTGAAAAAGGAACTCGGCACTTGTTGGTCTGTAAAGGTCATCCTGTAGACCATCCTGAAGTCTCTAAAACCTACTACTAAGCCGTTTAAGTACAATCTAGCACAGTTGCAGGGAGCAACTATCGTTCCATAAGTACGAAACAGGTCTTTTAAGGAAAACATTTCCCCAGGGGCGTAGACCGCCCTTGACTGCCAATAATAAGCTATTACTAACTAACGACTTAAGAAGTTCAGAGGGAGCACGGGAGAAATGTTAACTGAATTAGTGCAGCACGAATATGTGCAGATCAATGCTCAAAAATTGCACAGAATGAGACAAAATATGTTTATCATGAGTACGCCGTTGGTGAGGCTATTTGGTGGTATTCAGACTGTAGTCTTTGATTTTGTAAAGAAGAGATCGATAGCTGATTTGAAGCAGTTCGGCTGCCTTGCGACGGTTCCAGTTGGTTTTGGTCAATACCTCGGCGATCAACCTCTTCTCCTCCTGCGCCACTGTCTTGCCAATGAGGCTCTTGAGGGAATAGTCGTTGCTGTTGCTCTCGACGGCCGCTTCAACCGGAGCGGCAGAAGCCATCGGCGAAGAACCAATGCCGTGGCCAATCAACTGGTTGCTGGCCGAGTTGATGAGTTCCCCGATCAGCTGTTCGTCGGACCGCACCACCACCTGTTTGACCATGTTCTCCAACTGCCGCACATTGCCCGGCCAGCGAAAACCGGTCAGCTGGCCCAGCGTATCCTCCGACAGACTGGGATAGTCTTTATTGTACAATTGGTTGTACTTCCGACGAAAGTGTTCGGCCAGCAAAGCTATATCATCCGTCCGATCTCTCAGCGGCGGCAGAAGCAGCGTGATTTCGTTGAGGCGATAAAAGAGGTCGTCCCGGAACTGCTGGCCGTTTATAGCCTGTTCCAGGTTTCGGTTGGTCGCACATATGATCCGGACATCAACCCGGATATTCTGAATCCCTCCGACCCGCACGAATTCCTGCTGTTCCAGGACCTGAAGCAGCTTCGACTGAAGTTCCATCGGCATGTCGCCGATTTCATCGAGAAAAATGGTTCCCTTATTGGCCAGCTCAAAACGTCCCTGCTTGGTCTTATGAGCGCCGGTGAACGCCCCCTTCTCGTAGCCGAAGAGCTCCGACTCCAGCAAATCGCGCGGAATGGCAGCACAGTTGACTTTGACGAACGGTTGGTCACGACGTCCCGACAGTTGGTGCAGCGATCGAGCGGCGATCTCTTTACCGGTGCCTGATTCGCCCCGGATAAGCACTGACAGCTCCGAATCGGCCACTTGCTCTATGATCCCCTTGACCCGGACCATTGGCTCAGAATCGCCGATGAACGAGGTGAAATCGTTGTGGACCTGAAGTTCCTTTTTGAGTTCGGAAACCTGGTCACGCAGCTTCACTCGTTCGAGCACACCGTTGAGGTGGATCTCCACCTCGCGGACATCAAACGGCTTATCTATGAACTCGGCCGCACCGAGACGCATGGACTCTACGACGTACTTGGTGTCACCGTGGCCGGAGATCATGATCACTTCCGGGCGGCCGTTCTGCTTGTTGAGCTTCTCGAGTACTTCAAGACCGCTCATACCGGGCATCTTGATGTCCAGAAGCACCAGCATCGGCTTTTCGGTGGAGACCATCTGGATCCCCTCGACACCGTCCCGGGCGGTTACAAACTCAAAGGCAGAGGACAGCCCCTCGGAAAGAATCCAGGCTACCTTTGGGTCATCATCGATGACCAGAACTTTTACTTTGTCTTTATCTTTTGCCATATCAAGTACGTTCGATTTTCCCTAATTATCGGCATGAAACCGGCCAAATCAAGCTCAAACTCTGCCCGTTTTGCGAAAAAGTCGCAACACTGTGCAGTCGGATCACTTGGTGAGCGGTAAATAGACTGTGAATGTGGTACCTTCGTCCTCGACAGATTCGATGTGCAGGGTGCCGTTGTGAGCCGATACCACGCGTTCTACAACCGCAAGGCCCAGGCCGGTGCCCGTCTCCTTGCTGGTGTAATAGCGGTCAAATACGCGCGAAAGGTGCTCTTTCTTGATCCCCACGCCGGTATCGATCACCTTGATGGCCAAGTATTCTTCCTTGCGATGCGAAGGTTGCTCGATAAGGCCGTGAACTCGCAACGAGCCGCCCTCGGGCATGGCATCTACTGCGTTGATGAACAGATTCAGGAAGACTTCCATAATCTGGTTCTTGTTGGCGATCACTTCCCAGTTGGCGTCCTCGAACTCGGTCACAAACTCGATCTTCTGACGTCTCATATCCGGCCCGACCAGTTCAGCTGCTCTGGTAACCGCCTGGCGAAGGTCCAGCTTGGTAGTTTCGTATCGGTTCGGATTCGAGAAATCCACCAGTTCCCGCACCAGTTCGTTCATGCGATGAACTTCGTCCTCGGCCATCCTGAAAAAGTCCGACTTGCCGGCGATCTCGGGCCAGCGTTGGCGAACAATCTGAAGGCCGCCCTTGATCGAGGTCAGGGGTTTGCGAAGGTCGTGAGAAATCTCGGAGATCATGTTGCCCATCGTCATCAGTCTCGTGGCGTTCAGCAAGGTCTTTTCTTTCTCGAACAATACCGCCGCCTGAGAGATAACGAGTCGCGCCAGGGAGATGTCGTCCTCACCGTACCCCCGCTCCGAATCCGATCCAAGGTAGAATACGTGGGCGAGATCACTGCCGTGCATTATGGGTACGGCCATGTAAGCCTCGTTGGGCCGGGGGAAGTTGTCATTAGCTTTGATCTTCTCGGCCAGAAACTCTGAAAGACTGGCAATGTCCTCAAGATCAAAAGTCTCGAGATCAAGCTCTTTCAGGGAGATAGCGTCGCGGGCAATTTTGGCAAGATCTATCTTGCCGCTTTCGGTCAGCGGTATATCGGTTCGGCCCAGCGCACCCGCCGGGAAAAGACAGCGGTTGGACGGATCCCAGTCGAACCAGATGCCGTACTCAACCGGGAAAACACGGCCAAGTTTGTCGATCAGGGCGTTGCGAAATTCAACCATCGAGTTGTAGGCCGGGAGTTCGTGAGCTATTTCGTGGAGTATCTCAAACTCGATCAGCCGCCGGCGGCTCTTTTCAAACTGGTAGGCGT
Organism: bacterium; assembly: GCA_024230675.1. GTDB lineage: Bacteria > Zixibacteria > MSB-5A5 > GN15 > FEB-12 > JAAERE01. Next base: position 9,881 of record JAAERE010000454.1, read on the forward strand.
CGTCAACCGCCACGGCGGCTTGCGAGGCAAAAGTCGTCAACATCCGAAGGTCATCGGAAGTAAACGCCTGACCATCGCTTTTGTTGGCCATATTGATCACGCCGAGTACGGTGTTTTTTATTCGAAGCGGCGTGCACAACAGCGAAGCCGTCCCATAGCGCCGCTCCTGGTTGTTGCGCTTGAAGCGTTCGTCCTTCTCAACATCCTCGACTATCAAGGCCTCGCCGGTCTGCGCGGCATAGCCGGCAATGGAAGCCCCTATGGGCAGCCTGGTCTTGTGAATGATATCGTCGTCGAGACCGATGGCCGCCTCGATCGTCAAGTATTCCCGACGGTCATCCAACAACATGATGGAGCCGACGTTTGCCTCGGTAACGGTGGAAGCCAGAACGACTATCTGGCGAAGCAGTTCCTGAAGATTCGACAGCGAGCCTATCGATTTACCGGCCTCGTACAGGGCGTTTAATTCGCCCACTCTCCGCTGAAGGATCAGGTTGGAGAGTTTGAGCTCTTCGACCAGCCGCAGGCGGGCCAATTCGGTCCGGCGATGTTCCAGGGCGCGATTGACCACCATCTCCAGGTGAGTGAACTCAACTGGTTTTAGGAGGTAGTCGTAAGCCCCTTTGGCCACGGCATCAACGGCGGTCTCAAGGGAGGCGTAACCGGTTAGTAGAATCACCGGGATGCCTTCGTCAATCGCTTTCACGGACTTCAGGACTTCAAGGCCGTCCATCACCGGCATCCTGATGTCGCTTATGACCAGATCAACTTTTTCACTCTGAATCGTCTCAATAGCCGTGGGCGGGTGTTGAAAATCGAGCACTCGATAGCCCTCTCCCTGAAGCAGGGCGGACAGGGAATCGCACATCCGTTTTTCATCGTCGATGATTACAATCTTCTCAGCCAGCGGTGTCATAGTCCTCACGGTCGTTTAGCAAAGGGAGAGTTATGGCGAAACAGCCTCCCGGTTCCAGGTTCTTATAGGTTATCGTCCCCTGAAGGCTTTTTATTATACCGTAGCAGACGGATAATCCCATACCGGTCCCCGCCTCCCCTTTGGTCGTAAAAAAGGGATCAAAAATGCGCGGAATTATTTCCGGCGAAATACCGGTACCGGTGTCGCAGAACTGAAGTTGAACGCGCCCGTCCTCTTTTTTAAGGCAGACGGTCAGTTTGCCCCCGTCCTCCATCGCCGCCCGGGAATTGATGATCAGATTAAGAAACACCTGTTTCAGGCTGTCGGCGTTGCCGTTGATAACATAGTCTTCATCTCCGTACCGGCGGTCGATCGAGACGTTAGTCGACTGCAATTGACGCTCCATGAGGGTCAGGATCTCCTCAAGTGCAACTTTGATGTCAACAGGCCCCCGCTCCATCTTGACCGGCCTCTGGAAGTCCCGCAATTGTCTTACGATTCCAGCTATCCGGTCGATTTCCTGACCGACAATGTCGGAGTATTCTACGATCTTCTCACTTTCGGAGCCGGATCGCTTCAGCAATAGGACATAGTTCTTGATTATTCCCAGGGGGTTGTTGACCTCGTGGGCAATCTTGGCCGAAATTTCCCCAAGGGCCGCCAGCCGTTCCGACTGTACCAACTGCTGCTGGGCCGCCCGAAGCTGCTGCATAGCGTCTTTCTCTGCCTCGTAGAGACGGGCGTTTTCGATAGCAACCGCGATCTGGTTGCCCAGCGCCGAGAGGAATTCCATATCATCCGAAGTAAACTCGCGCCCCGAGATTTTGTCCGCCAGCAGGAAGAGTCCGGCCAGATGCGTCTGGTGAATCAGCGGCACGACCACACCCTGGGCAAAGCTATCCAGGATTTCCTTTTCACTCTCGGAGGCGATATCCGTGGTCAGGTCGTCCACCAGCACCGGACGGTTTAGCCTCGTCAAGTATCCGGCCAGTTTGCTGTCGTCGGGGAAGTATTGACTCTCCGAAGGCATCCCACCCGAGCCCTTGGCCCGGACCATGTAAAACTCGTGGGCGCTGACATCGTGCTTCAGGAAGATCGCCCCCTTGAGCAGACCGACCTGTCCGAGACAGGTGAAGATGAAGGTTTCCAACAGAAGTTGATAGTCCAGAACCGCGTTGAAATTGCGGCTTATCTCGAATATAGTATAAAGGTCGAAGACCTTCCGCTTGAGCTGCCGATTGGAGGCGGTCAGGTATTCTACCTTTTCCTCCAGAGTTTCCGGCTCCGTCTCTTTCTCGGGCAGCATCACCGGCGGTATCCGGTCGTCACCGAAAAGCTCGAGCGGCTGCTCGGAGTCCCGGGCGGCCTGTTTTTTCCTGGTTCGTTTTTTCATCGATCTGCGTATTTCGCGAGAAACTCACCCACCAGATAGTGGGAGCCAAGCACAGCTATAATATCGTCCGGCGAAGCTTCTTTGGAAAGAGCGGAATAGCCCGTTTTCAAGCTGGCCGACCGTTTCACCGGTACGCCCCTCCAGTCAAGATCGGCCATCATGTCACGGATGTCCACAGTACGTCGGGTACTAAGCGGCACCAGCCGGAACTCGCGGGCTATCGTCGCCAGATGGTCAATCATCCTCTGGTGTTGCTTTCGCCTGACGAATCCCATGAGAACGCGACACCGGCGGCCCGGGAAAACCCGATCGAAAGTCTCAACAAAGGCCGCGACTCCGGCCTCGTTGTGTCCCACGTCCAGAACCAGCGTGGGACTTGAAGCACCGTTGGTGAGAACCTGAAACCGACCCGGCCAAACGGTATTTTTGACCCCGAACTCAACGGCCTGTTTCGGAATCGAGAAGCCTTTCTCCCGCAACACTTCGACCGTCTTGAGCGCCAGGGCGCAGTTTTGCAGTTGATGACGGCCGGGCAGGGAAGGCGCCAATCTCTTGAACTGGAGACCTTTCCGAAGGAAATCCAGTCCCTGTCCGCGCGCCGAAAATCGATAGTCTCCACGTCTCAGGGCAGCCCGCGGGGCCTTGCGCTGTCGGCAGACCTTTTCAATCACCTTCCTCGCCTCCGGAACCAACTGCCCAATAACACAAGGCACACCTGGCTTGATGATCCCGGCTTTCTCATAGGCGATCTTGTCGAGCGTGTCGCCAAGGATCTCGGCATGATCCAGACTGATATCCGTGATAATCGTCGCCACCGGATCAAGGACGTTGGTAGCGTCCAGACGTCCGCCCAGACCGGTCTCAATCACAGCGATGTCAACTTGTTGTCTTGAGAAATGTTCGAACGCCAGAGCGGCGACTAACTCAAAAAACGAGAGTTTTTTTTTACGAGGGGACGGCGTTGGCGATCCACGAATCCGGCCACTGCCTGCCTGGAGATCATACGGCCTTCGACCCTGATCCGCTCCCTAAAATCGACCAGATGCGGCGATGTAAACAGGCCCGTGCGATAACCGGCTGTCTGGAGAACCGAAGCCAGCATGGTCGCCGTCGAACCCTTGCCGTTGGTTCCGGCCAGATGTATCGTTGGATAGCTTTTTTGGGGGTTGCCCAGAGAACCCAGATAGTGTGTGATGTTCTCCAGCCCGAGCTTCATGCCGAAGAATTCCCGGGAGAGGATGAATTTCTCCGCCTGCGCGTAGGTGTGGCGCCGCATCAACCCCTCCACACGTACTTCAGGAGAGAGATGCAGGTGTCGCGGAGTTCTCTGCGCTCTACAATCTTGTCAAGAAAACCCTTCTCCATCAGGAATTCGGAGGACTGGAATCCTTCCGGAAGGTCCTGTCCGATCGTTTGTTGAATCACGCGAGGGCCGGCAAAACCGAGCAGGGCTTTCGGCTCAGCAATAATAACATCACCCAGCGAAGCGAACGAGGCCATCACGCCACCCGTAGTAGGATTAGTCAGGATGGAAATAAAGGGCACTTTCTTGTCGGACAGCACTGCCAGCAGCCCTGAGGTCTTTGCCATCTGCATCAGGGCAAGTACACCTTCCTGCATGCGGGCGCCGCCGGAACAGGAGACAATAATCAGAGGAATCTCTTTGTCGATAGCTCGTTCGATCGAGCGCGCGACCTTTTCTCCGATCACCGATCCCATTGATCCTCCGATGTACGCGAAATCCATGATGGAGAACGATACGGGGATGCCCCCCATCTTGGCCAGACCGGTGATGAGGCCTTCGGTGCCGCCGGCCTTGTCGTTGGCGGCTTTGATGCGGTCGGGATATTTTTTGGAATCCTTGAACTTCAGCGGGTCCGCCGAAGCCAGTTTATTGTCCATCTCCTCAAGGTGCCCGTCGTCGAGCAGCAAGGATATGTACTTTCGGCTGGGAATTCTGAAATGGAAATTGCACGTCGGGCAGACCCAGAGGTACTGTTCCATTTTCTTGCTGTAAACGATCTCCCCACACGACTTGCATTTGGTCCAGAGACCCTCGGGGATGTTCTTACGTTCCTGAGAAACCAGACCGGACTTTGCTTTCCTGAACCACTCCATAATCTACTCGTCGCTTGTGTCGTCATCAAGCCGCAGGCGCATGACAACGGCCTCCTCTACGGGGCTTCGGTAGTAGTTGGGTCGGCGATGAAGTTCTTCAAAACCTGCGTCCTGATAGAACCGGCACGCACTTTCGTTCGAAGGCCTGACTTCCAGTTGTATCTGGTAGCAGCCGTTAGCTCTCGTCAGGTCTAAAATACGTTCGAGAAGCCGCTTGGCAACAGATTTTCTGCGATAAGCCGGGTCAACCGCCACATTGGCCAGATGCGCCCCCCGGCCAACCTCGAAATGGCAGGAATAACCGACAATAACGCCTTCAGCCTCGGCCACGAGAGAAACCCAGTTGTCTCCCCGTAATATCTCGTCGAAGGCGCTGGGCGGCCAGGGATCGGTAAAACAGGCCCGTTCCATCTCAAGGATGGTCGGCAAGTCATCCTCGGTCATCTCGCGCAGTTCGGTCCTCAAACAGTCAGGATTGGTTGAGGCGCTCAAAATTCGTTTCCGCCATCGATTTCTGAAGGTACAGCGGCTCCAGCCCGGCCAGGTCGGCCTTCTGTCCGGCGAGCAGCCTCTCTCGTCCCATCACAATCAGGTCTCCCCCGTCATAAGCAAGCTGTCCGCCTTCCTGGCGGGCCGACAGACCGGGAAGAATCTCGGTCGGATTCACATCAATTCCGTACACCCGCCGATTGCCGACCTGTTCGGTGAGTTTGTCCTGCGCCACGATCCCCGTCTTTTCGGGAACAACGACGCCGTCTTCGACCGTACCAAAGTAGAACTCTCCCTTGCGCGAGGGAATCAACAGGTGCACCGGCGCCTGTTCCCAACTGAGCTTGTGAGCCGCCAATTCGAAAAGATCTAATCCAATCAACGGGAGTTTGTTGGCCACGGCCAGCCCCTTGAAAGCCGCCAGGCCTATCCGCAGACCTGTGAATGAGCCCGGCCCCACACAGACTACGAGCCCGTCGAGATCGCCGACCGGCAAATCGGAAGATTCCAGGAGTTCGTCGATCTTCTTGATGATTATCTGCCCGTGAGTTTTCTCCACCCGGTTGTCCGACTTGACCGTGCGATCCCCGCCGAAGGACACGGCGAGCACCAGACGTGAAGTAGAAGAATCCAGGGCCAGGAGGTTGTCGAAGCTTTGGTCGCTCATGCCTGCACCAGAGTTATGTCAATCTGACGTTCGTTTTCGTTGACGATCTTCAATTCGATCTGATAATACCGGGGCGGCAGAAGTTCCCCGGCCCGTTCCCCCCATTCCGCCAAAATAAGCCCCGCCCGCCCCAGATATTCTTCCCAGCCGATCTCATACAGTTCCGAGGTCTCCCCGATACGGTAGAAGTCGAAATGGAACACCGGGGTGTCGGCCTGGTATTCGTTGACGAATGTGTACGAAGGCGAAGACACAGTGTTTTCATCGATTCCGCGTGCTCCGACCAGCGCCCTGACAAACGTCGTCTTACCGGAGCCAAGGCTGCCTTTCAGCACGACAACATCGCCAGCCACAAAAGATGCGGCCAACTTGCGGGCCAGCGCCTCGGTCTGTTCCTCGGAGTGCGATGTGATATTCAGGACTTTCACGGGCTTACTTCGGATTCAGAACCGCTACCGGCACAACCAGTTCCTCGAGTGAGACCCCGCCGTGCTGGAAGGAGTTTTGGAACCGCCTGACCATTTCGTTATAGTTGTTGGGATAGACAAAGTAGAAATCTTCTTTGGCCACGATAAAGCTGGTAGCCAGGGTGAACGACGGCAGCCGCCATTTCTCCGGCTTCTTGATAACCACCGATTCTTCAGGATTCGAGTTTAGGTTGTCCCCGTACTTGTAGCGCAGGTTGGTCGAAGTGCTCTTGCGACCGTGTGCCATGGTTCCGCGCTGACACAGCACTGAGCCGTGATCCGAGGTCAGTATCACCGTGCAATCACGCTGGGCAAAAGCCTTGAGCATGGTGAACAGAGGTGAGTGTACGAACCAACTCCTCATCAGAGATCGAAACGCCGCTTCCGTCCCGGCAATCTCTTTGAGGATGACGTTGTTGGAGCGACCGTGCGCCATGATATCGAGGAAGTTGAAGACGAAAACGGCCAGCTGGAGATCATAGTAATCCGCCACTCGCTTGGCCAGCTCTTCTCCCTCGGTATTGTTGTAAATCTTGGTGAACCGGTACTGTTTGTCGAGGCGCAGTCCGTGTCGGGCCAGGTTGTCGGCCAGCATCTTGTCCTCGAACCGATTGAGCGAACCTTCTTCGGCCGAATTGTAATTGTCCGGATAAGCTTTGTGAATTTCATCAGGGAACAGGCCTGAGAACAGGGCGTTACGTGCGAAGGGCGTTGCCGACGGCAGGATGGAAAAGTAATAATCCCGTTGAATGTTGTAGAATTCAGCTACCAGGGGCTCAATCAGCATCCATTGATCCAGACGCAGGCAGTCCACGACAAGATAGACTACTTTCTGCTTCTTCTTCAACCGCGGTACGATGTACTTCGCGGTTATGTCGGGAGACAGCGGCGGCCGATTGTCCCGATGGAGCCATTTGGGATAGTTGGCCATGAAGTACTTAGTGAACTCGTTGTTCCAGTCCTTCTTAGTGCCCTGGTGGGTTTCCTGAAGACCGGGATCGTTGCTCTCATCCAGTGCCAGGTTCCATTCGGATACGGTGCGGGCGGCATCAAACCAGTCATCCGGTTTTAGAGAACCGTAAAGACGCTGATTAAAACGGTTTAGTTCCGTGATATAGCGCCGCATGGACGATGACCCGATGATCTTTTTGGAATCAAGCAGCCGCTTAATGACCGAAAGAATCTGGGTCGGCACGACCGGCTTGACGAGATAGTCATCGATCTTCTGACCGATGGCGTCGTCCATCAGGGATTCTTCCTCGGACTTCGTCACCATTACGACAGGAAGATGCGGGCGGACATTTTTTATTTCTTCCAGGGTCGTCAGGCCGTCTTTGCCGGGCATCATTTCATCCAGCAGCACGAGGTCGTAGACCTGTTCCTGAACTTCCAGGATAGCGTCATCGCCGGACATCACGCCCTTGACTTCGAATCCCCGTGATTCGAGAAAAATCATGTGCGGTTTGAGGGAGTCTATCTCATCGTCGACCCAGAGAATTCGTTTTTTTTCGGTTGTACCGGCCATAAGCTAGCGCTTGCCTCCTGAGATGGGTAAGATGATTTCAAAGACAGTCTCCCCCGGATGAGATCTGGCCAGCGTAATGCGACCGCCGTGGTATTCCTCGACGATCCGCTTGACCAGCGTCAGCCCCATACCCCAGCCCCTTTTTTTGGTCGTGAAGCCCGGTCGGAATATCTTGCGGGCGGCGGCCACGCTGATACCCTTGCCGTTGTCTATAACGTTCAGCACGACGCCCCGTCCATTGGACACCACGCGCGTCAGAATACGAATCTGCCCGTTCTTGGAATCCGAAGCCTGCAGGCTGTTCTTGATGAGGTTCTCGAGCACCCAGCTAAATAGCTCGCCGTTTAACATAAGAGGCGGAATCTCGCCGGTTTGGACATCGATCCTTATCCCCTGACCCTCGAACGGCAGACGCCTTCGATAGTACGCCACCGCCTCGTCAACCAGATCGTTCAGGTCGCACTCGTTGAGCTCGGGAATCGAGCCGATCAAGCCGAACCGGTTGGCCACGCGCTGGAGGCGCCGGACGTCTACGCGCATGTTCTGTGTCGTGGATTTGAGCAGCTCTTCCTGTTCTGCCGAAGTCATGCCGGATCGGCTTTCCGCGCTCATCACTTCCAGCCAGCCCAACAGAGCTGACAGCGGCGTCCCCAGTTGATGGGCCGTCTCCTTGGCCATGCCTACCCAGATGTACCGTTCCTCGCTGCGTCTGATGTTCTGAAATCCAATCATCCCGACCGTCATGAAGGCAAACACCACTCCGATCGCGATGAAAGGCATAGTGCGAAGCTGATTGATTGCTTCCGAATCGCCGTAGCGGAGATAGTTCACCTGGGTTTCACCAAAATAAAGCGGGTACTCACCATGTTCCTCGAACAGTTGCTCGGCGACGTCCTTAATCGTCTGCCACGCGGCCGCCGAGGTGTCGCCGCCGGAAACCTCGGGTATATTTCTCCATGAAACCGGCTCCCGGTCCTCGTCGAGCACGACAATCGGAAAGCGGGCCTTTACGATGATCTCGTCAAATATGAATTGAAGTTCGGAGCCCGATTCGGGAGAGTTGGCCGCCAGTTGCCAGAGGCCTACGTATTTCTCGACCTGGTCGCGCGTATCCGACTGGAGTTTGTCGATGACCGTCAGCGTGTGCCAGATAAACAGGGCCGATATAGCCAGGACCCCGACGACCAGAAAGACCTTGAACAGGGTCGACTTGCCGACGTACAGATCCGAGGTACGGTTTGCAATTTCCCACTTACGGGCCATCAGGAGATTTTCTCTGCTCCCTTCATGTACGGTCGCAAAACGCTCGGCACGGTAATAGTTCCGTCGGCGTTCTGATAATTCTCAACGATGGCCGGAATCAAACGGGCCAGCGCCAGGCCGGAACCGTTGAGCGTGTGCGGGTGCTCCATCTTCTTGTCCGCATTGCGGAAACGACATTTCATGCGGCGCGCCTGGAAGGATTCGAAGTTAGATACGGACGATATTTCCAGATAACTGCCGACTCCGGGAGCCCAGAGTTCGAGATCGTAGCACTTGGCGGCGGCAAAAGACAGATCGCCGGTGGCCAGTTCGCTAACCCGGTACGGCAGTTCGAGTCCCTGAAGGACTTTCTCGCACTGGGCGACCAGGTTTTCGAGTTCATTGTACGAATCTTCCGGCCGCACTATCTTGACCAGCTCGACTTTGTGGAATTGGTGCACCCGCAACATGCCGCGTGTATCTTTGCCGGCGGCCCCGGCCTCCCGCCGGAAACAGGGTGTATAAGCCACGATATTCACCGGCAGCTCGTCCAACTCCAGGATTCGATTCTTGAACAGGTTCGTCAAAGGCACTTCGCCGGTCGGGATGAGATACAAATCATCGGACTCGATCCGGTACATGTCGTCGGCCAGCTTGGGCAGCTGCCCGGTGCCGAACATCGTTTCGCCCGAGACGATATGGGGGACGTTGAACTCCTGGAAACCGTCGGACGTGTGCATATCCAGCATGTAATTGATCAACGCCCGGTGCAGCTGGGCGCCCGCCCCCTTGAGAACGTAAAAACCGTTGCCGGACAGAGCGGTTGCCGCCGGCAAGTCGAGCAGGTCCAGCTTCTCCCCTATCTCCCAGTGCGGAAGGACCTTGAAATCCTGTTTCGGCTTTTCGCCCCACTCGCGCACGACCTTGTTGGCCGCCTCGTCTTTGCCCACCGGGGCTGATTCGTGGGGAAGATTCGGTACCCAGGTGAGAGCCTCGTGCAGTTTCCCATCGACCTCCCTGAGATCGTTGTCCAGCCCGGCTATCTGCTCGCCAACTTGTCGCATCGCCGCGATTTCGGCGTCGGCCGACTCACCGGCTTTCTTTTTCTTGGCAATTTCGCCGGAAGCCTTGTTGCGCTCGCCTTTGAGCTGTTCCACCTTGTGGATTATGTCCCGACGCTCTCCGTCGAGCTTCAGAATCAGGTCGATATCACACTTTTCGTTTTTGTTGGCTGCCCCGGTTTTCACTAATTCCGGGTTCTCACGGATGAATTTCAAGTCCAGCATTGCGATACTATCTCTTTCAGGTGTAATTCTCTTAACCAGGCCGTCAATTAAGGTTCCAAGTTAAGACAATTGCGGCAAAAGTCCACCTGTAAAAGCCCCTTGCGTGGGCTTTGTGGGAGCCTTAATCGGGATCTGTCCGGCTGGCAGAAATCGTTGGAAGATAATGCAGTAGCAAAAGGGTGTACTGCTTTGTCAGGCACTCTCCAGACCGTTCCCCTGAGTGCCACCTGTTACTTCAGTAAAAGCATCTTCTTAGTCTGAACGTGCTCACCGGCATGAATTCGGTACAGGTAGACGCCGGTCGCCACCGACCTTCCACCATCGTCGGTGCCGTCCCAGACGGCCCTGAAGGGACCCGCTCGCTCGACTCCGTCGATCAGAGTCCTGACCTTCCGGCCCAGCACGTTGTATACCGCAAGGGTCACATGGCACCGCGTGTGAAGGCTGCCTTCTATCATCGTCGAAGGATTGAACGGGTTTGGATAGCTCTGGCTTAACTCAAACGTAGGCAGCAAAACCTCACCGTCGTCCACCGGCAGGGGATCTCCTGAGTGAGCGAAGGTATGCACCCAACCGTTACATTCTCCGGCCGCCAGGTCAAGATCGCCGTCGCTGTCGAGATCAAGCAGAGCAACTGTATTTGGGCAATTGCCGCACGGATACGATGTAACTGCTCCGAAACTGCCGGTACCATCGTTAAGCATTGTAGTGACGTGGCTCTCGGGGGCGCCAGCAACGGCCAGATCAATATCTCCATCGCCGTCAAGATCACCGGCGGTCAGATCGGCGGGAGAACCTCCAACGGCAATCACCTGCTCCGGGCCAAGGCTGTCACCGAGGTTGAACCTCAAAGATATGGCACCGGCTTGGTACTGTTCAAGAGCGATGTCGGGTAATCCGTTGGCATCAAAATCTGCCACGCAAATCGATCCGGAATACGCCGCCGAGGTGCTTCGCTGCGTCTCGACAAAACTACCCCCACTTTCCGCGGTATAGACCCTCAGAAGAGTGCCTGAACAAACTATCAGGTCAGACATACCGTCGTTGTTCATGTCTACCGCGGCTATGTCGTTGGCCATGTGCAGCGAAGTATCCACGCGAATGCCGGCCGCGAAAGTCCCATCGCCGTTGTTTAGTATCATAGTAGGCCCCGCCGGCTCAAAGAGAGCAAGTACGAGATCCAAATCTCCATCGGCCTCGGCGTCCAGAACGGTTATCGCGTCCGGCCTGCCGTCCAGAGGGATATCCGTAATATTCTCGAGAGTGCCATCTCCACGGTTAAACAGCAGCGTAAGGCTGCTGTCCGAAGTGTTGGCTGTTACAAAATCCAGGTCGCTATCATTATCAAGGTCAACAGCTACCAGGTCGCGGGGATTGCCTCCCACAATGTACTCTGCTGTTTTCGCGAGGTTCCCCGCACCGTCGTTGGTCACGACCGCCAGGATTGAATCGACTTCATTCCAACCGTAGTCGATCGTTACAATGTCGCGGTCGCCGTCCCGGTCAACATCGCACGGAAGCAAGCACTGGCGTGAATTCCCGATCCTGTAGTCACGGTGTTCCCCGAAAGAGGCCGTCCCACCTGCAACGGCGGTGGTGAACCGGCACAAGAATCCGTCGACTACGGGAAATCCGTTGTCGGCGCAGACCTGCCGTGTCATTCGCAGAGTCAACCGGTCTCCATATGGGAGCGGGAGTGATGGGGCGAAAGTGATCTTCCTCAGCAGAGAATCGTATTCTGTAGTGCCCGCTACGCGTCCGGACATCTGACTTTCCAATATCACCGTAGAATCGTTTGCGCTTGCGACGTCCAGCGGCCGATCACAAGCAATCTCAAAGTTTGCTGTCGTGGAAACGGCGTACCGATTGACCGTAGGAGAGACCGACACAACGCCGGGAAAAACCGTCGGCAGGTTGTTCAGCAGTTCTCTGGTACAGGCCAGCGACTGCAGTCGATCTACTTCCTGACAGGCGCCAAACGCCAGCACAACTTGCTGACTGTCACCCGGGAGCATCGTAACCGGACCGCAGGTGGCAAGGAGGCGCATTTCGGCCGGCACAGTGTCTATCCAACCGGTCCCGGCGATCGGATCGCCGGGTGCAAAACAGGTGGTCTGAAAACCGGTGACGGGGTCATTGTAAGGCAGTCCGGAAGTGCGCGCCTCAACCCCTTTCATATAGTCGAATACATGTTGGGGCGTCTCCGGATCAAACGGCGAGACAAGCTTGTGAAAAGACGCAAGCCCCAGGTTGCGAAAATCGGGGCACGGGCGCCCGTCAAAGCAGGCGACATCGTCCGCCGAGGGCACTACCATACCGTACAGGATTCTACAGCCCCAGGCCGGCGGTATCGATCCGTAGACATCATCATCCACCAGGCCGTTGTAACAGTAGAAGGCGTCGCGATCCGGGTCGCTGCCGGCCACATCATCGAAGGGCCCCCCGAGGTCCATATCGGCCCAGAAACCGAAGTAGAAACTGTCAATAGTGTTAGCACTGTGGTTGTACAGTTTGTACTGAACGAAAGTTACGTTCCCCAGGCCGGACTCGTCTCCCGCCCACGCCTTCTGATGGACCTCAATCCCCAGCGGGTCCGTTGAGCCTCCGAAGCCGGAAGTATGGACGCCAGCGTCGTTATAGACGGCCCAGAGCGTCTGATCCCCCACAAGCTCCGGTGCGCCCGAACTGTCGACCGGCGCGCCGTGGGCGATCGGCCATTCGTCGTAGTCGGCGTCGCCCGTCGATGACGACGAGTCGATTTTGTAAACCCGAAACGCAGGATCATCCGGAAGAGGCAGTCCCCCCGACATAGGGCCGGGGACAAACTCCGGTGTCCCAAAAGCGGCCAGCGCGGTCCTTACGTTGTTGTCCACCTTGCCGGACAGCCAAAGGCCAGCCGTCCAGATCATCGTCTGATTACAGGTACCGTCAACGATGTCCTGGGTATCGCCGGTAAAAGGAAAGTAGAAACCGTCCCTGCGCCCGAACACCGAGCTCTGGTCAGTGGCGAATCGGCCAGTGTTGGTGAGAAATACGAGCAGGTTGTTGGCGTCGAGATAGGTGGTCACGTCTTCCTGCAACGACTCCATATTGGCTTCCGCAGGACTGATGTGATTGTCCCGGGCCGCTGGAGCGAGTGCGATCAGCCCCAGAACGACCAACAGGAAAAGACAACAGAAGGAGAAGCTCTTTGGCATAATTCTCCCCTAAGTTAAATTCTCGTGCGGAATCAAAGGGTGATACCTGAAAGTTAGGCGGGATAGGGCGCCGTGGCAAGGGCAAATCGCGGAAGCCCGATTGTCCGCTCAGCCGAGCGCCGCTTCGAAACGCCCCATCCGCCGGAAGGAACTGCCCCCGCAGAGCCCCGCTTTGAGCCTCGAATAGTCCGGAGAATCGACAGACGGGTCGAGGTGTCTCCAAAGAGCAAAAAAACCGCTTGCCTTTTCTCCGTTTCTATGTAGATTTGGGGTCTGACTTTTTTGAGGAGTGGAGAACTACGATGTCTAAGATTTGTGAAATCTGCGGGAAAAAGCCGATGTTCGGCAACAACGTTTCCCATGCCCATAATATCACCAAGCGGCGCTTTGTGCCCAACCTTCAGAAGGTCCGGGCTATAGTCGACGGTACGCCGAAACGTGTGACGGTTTGCACCTCCTGCCTCAGGGCTGGAAAGGTCACGAAAAACGTGCAGAAACGCAAACCGGCCAATCCGCCCGCCTAACTATCTGTAGTTAAGCGACTTAAGATCTGCAAAACCGCCCCTGAGGGGCGGTTTTTTTGTGCTCAACGCACTCAGTTTCCTCGACCTGAGGATCGTCACATTTATTATGACATATGAACCAACATTTCTCTTGACACAATTCCCATCCTGCCGATATAATTGATTGTATAACAAGATATTAGTACTACACATAGGATGACATATATGCGCTCATATGAACGCTCACACTCGTGGCTGAAGTTCGAGGTAGACTTGAGAAGACTGCAATACGATATCTGGGTGGCGCTAGGAGAGGCGCAATCAAAGTGCGAGCACATTTCCAGGGCTCCCTTGCGGCCAGATACGGCCAAGAACCTCCACCAGATCTTTCTCGCCAAAGGAGTCAGGGGAACAACAGCGATCGAGGGCAACACATTATCCGAAGAAGAAGTGCTTAAGCAGTTGGACGGCCAACTCGACCTCCCTCCCTCAAAGGAGTATCTGGGTCAAGAAACCAAGAATATCATAGATGCATGTAACGAAATCGCAGACGCGGTAGTGGAATTCGGCCTTGACGATCTAACTCCGACAGATATCAAGTTGTTCAACAGCCGTGTACTAAGAGATTTGCCCCCGGAAGAGAGTGTCACTCCAGGCGAGATTCGTAGCCACTCAGTTGGGGTAGCAGGCGCAAGGTATCTCGGCGCACCGGCCGAAGATTGCGACTACCTCCTTGAACGGCTTTGTGATTGGCTTCGCACCGACTTCGACC
>JAAERE010000455.1 GCA_024230675.1 bacterium
AGAAGCTCCAGGTAGACTGCCCTTCAAGGCACAAAAAAGGGGCCCCTTGCAGGGCCCTTCATCGTTCTACTTGTCAATTGCCGTTATTTAAGCAGGATCATCTTTCTGGCCTCAATCGTATCGTCCGCCTTGAGATGGTACAGGTAAACACCTGAGGCTGCAATCTTCCCGGCTTCGTCCCGGCCGTCCCAATAGACGCTCTGCGGTCCGGCAGACTGTGACTCGTTCACCAGCAAACGCACTTCGCGTCCAAGTATGTTATAGACGGCCAACGTCACGTGTGACCGACGCGGCAGATCATATTCTATAGTCGTACCGGGGTTGAAAGGATTGGGATAATTCTGGGCCAGCCAGAAATTCGCAGGAAGGCCGGCCCGATCGCCGATCTCGGGGACATCGGTAATGATTTCGTACCGGTTGAACAACAAGGATATGTTCTGGCCAGGATTGTTCACTACTCCCACATCTGTATCGTCGTCGTTGTCAAAGTCGGCCAGGCAAACATCGTATGTGCTCTCTCCTGCGGCATAGTCATAGACGTTAATAAACGTCCCTGAACCATCGTTCTCGAAGAACGTTACGGCGAAGCCGTCGGCGCAAGTCATCAACAAATCCGGGTCGCCGTCTTTATCGAAATCATGACTCTCGATCGACCGAATGTGATCCCGGGCACGGTCGTACACGACTGCGCTCTGGAACGTGCTGTCGCCGTTGTTCATGAAAATTGCCACCGAGCCGTCACCCTGACCGGCCGCTATGTCGGCCCAGCCGTCGTCGTCAAAATCGTCAGCAACAATACTTCGCGGATATGCATCGTACATGCTATAGGTCGAATCGAGGGTGAAGGTAGCATCGCCGTTATTGAAATAAGTGTGAGCATTGCCTTCGTTGACGACGATCAAATCCGGGTAAATGTCGCCGTTGAGTTCCACCGCTTCTATATCCTGAGGACGGCTGATGCTGTAGCCGACTGGCGTCATAAAAGTAGTGTCAGCATCGTTCTTCAAAATAGCGAAATTGTCGGAGTAGGTACTCGCCACCGCAATGTCGACGTCGCCATCGCCATCATAATCCGCCAGAGAAAGGTCTTCCGAATATGTGGGGGCGTATTTTCTTATCGCTCCAAAGTCACCGGCTCCGTAGTTGCGCATGACGTGGATATTCCCACGCAATGTATACACGAGATCCTTATCCGAATCCTGGTCGATGTCGGCTATCTTCACATCCCAGACAGGCTCGAAGGAGGAGTAGGATATCGCCGTGTCAATCTGAAAACTCCATCCTCCTTGATTCTGGAGGACGTAAAAGGTGTCACAAGAGGTACCAACGACCAGGTCCAGGTCTAGATCACCGCCGAGGTCGCCAAGCGCAAAACAGCGCACATTTGCGCTGAGCTGAATACTATCGACCTTATCATACCGGCCCACACCATCGTTGGCCAGGAACATGACCCAGTTTCCGTTCCCCGCTACGACAATGTCCAGAATAGCGTCATTGTTTAAATCCACCAGTTGCATATCGCGCGTGCTCTGGACACCGGGAAGTGGACCGTAGTCTCAAAGAGCGGATCAAAGGCCTGAACAGCACCGGCCGGAAGTATCAGCAAGATTAGTGTGAGAGCAGTTAGCAGAGATTTCATTCGCAAGTCCCTTCCTGGTCAGTCGCGATTGCGGCTGTGGTCCACCGACAAATCCCCCTGATCGTCTGTAACATTGTTTGTTACAGGTCTGTAATAGCTCTATTCATGCTGGGCAGAAACGCCTTTCCTGTCAATGATGAACGTTGAGTAAGGGGCCGATAACTCCGCTATAGACGTTCTCGCGGACGGCTTTGTCGTAAGTAAGGAATAACTAACCCGCCAAGACTTAAATGCCACACCGTAAGATTGCCTCGAAACTTCTTGCCTTTATCTGTCGTACTCGCTTGATTGTCGAGTAAATATGTCCGCGTAGTCGTTTTTGCGACTATCGCCGCACCGATTCGAGACACAACCTAAGCCAACAGAAGCCGGTCGTTCCCAACGCGGAAACGGGACGCCCTAACGTGAGGTGTATCTATGAAAGTCGGATTCGAGAGAAAGGTCATCGCGTTCAGCATCGTGACCACCGTGGGAGTAATCCTGATTCACGCTCTGTCGATGATGCTACGCAAGACGTGGGTCCCCGACGCCATTCCAGCGGCCCATGAGTTTGTATTTGCTGCGACGGCAGCTATGCTCGTTTCGCTGGGTCTGAGCCTGCGCTGGTCCGGTCTAATCCCACAGATCATCGGCGCTCTGTCTTCCTCGACAGCAGCCGCAGTCGTCCTGGCCCTGGCTGTCGACTCCCTGCAATCAGCGGTGCTGGCCGTGCCGATAGTCTGCCTTCCGGCCGCACTGATCGCCCATCGTATGTCCGAGCGTCTGCCGGTCTGGCTCGACGGTACCTACCAACGGTTTCCCGTAAGATCTATACTGTGGGCGCTGCTGATGCTGATCACGGTGACGCAGACGTCTCGCCTGAGCAGCTGGGTAACCGACTCGAACGAGGAATGGATGATCACCACCGACCATCCCCTGTTTGCCGGACATCTCTGCATGACCGCCTACATTTACGCGGCCGATCTTAACCGACAGGGCGTGGCCAATATATACGACCGCGACCATTATCCCGGTATGAATCCCGAAGCCGTGGTCAATACCAGCATCGCCAACCTCAATCCGGAAGACCCATACCAGTATCCACCACAGTTCCTGCTGCTGCCGCGCCTCGCTATCGCACTGACCGATGATTTCGAGGTGATAAAAATCTTCTGGTTGCTCGTGCAGGCGCTGTTCTTCGGCTTCCTGGCCTGGTCGGTGGCTCGCTTCATCGGGGGCGAGGTCGGACTCAGGGCGGCCCTGCTCATTCCCCTGTTGTGGATATCCTTCCCGGTTCTGTCAAACCTGCAGTACGGCCAGTTTCACCTGATGTCGATTTTGCTCGCCGTGGCGGCCATGATGTGGTTCGCCCGGGGGAAAATGCACATCGGCGGGGCGGCGCTGGCTTTTGCCGTCCTTTCCAAGGCGGCCCCGGGCATCCTGCTGATTTATCTATTGGCCCGGAGACGCTGGCGTGAGTTGGGCTGGACGTTGGCATACGTCGCGGCGTTTTCGTTCCTGGCCCTGGCGATAATCGGCCCCCAACCGTTCGAGGCCTTTTTTGCCTATCAACTTCCCAGCCTGCAAGACGGCTCGGCGTTTGCTTTCGATGCCGTCTGGCCCGAGCTGCGCAATTTGATCATAGCCGGCAACCAGTCGCCGTTCGCGTTCATTCAGAAGCTCGACGCTCTCGGCATCCCCGGCATGACGGCTTCGCTGGCCAAGTTCACCCACCTCTTCTACACACTGGTAGTAGTTGCTTTTGCTTTCATCGCCTCACGAATCGAGGGCGATCGGCACCGCCAGCTACTGATCTGGCTGGCCCTGCTGAATCTCGCCGCAATGATCTCCAAAGGCGCCTGGGGCGACTATATCCCCATTGGCACAATCTGGCTAATGACCTTCATGGTCAAGGATATGTGGAGCACGGTACGCCAGCGGGTCCTCATGGCCGTCATGTGGGTTTTCATGTTCTTGTCTCTTGGAGTTCTTCCCTTGCCCGGGCTTGACAACCCGACCGTCTTCATCAGCCTCGCCGGTATCGGCATGTTGTTGACGATCGGATTCAATATGTGGATTATTTATCGACGGCCGGCCGAAATCCCGGCGGAGCCGACCGCACAGTAGATAGACGGTTTGGCGGCGGGTTCCCGATTGTGTCCCGCCGCCTCAGAATTTGAACAGATAGTTCGGCCTAAAGTAGGCCACCTCAAATCCAAACCGAAGCATATTGCTATAGGAAGGCGCCGAGCGCTCGTGGGTTTCCTCGGCCGTTTCCACCACCAGATGTTTGCAGCCTTGAGCTATCGCATCGTCGATTCGTCGCTGCATCAGGAACGATTGAGCTCCGCGCCCCCGGAAACCTCGAGGAGCCGATGGTCGAGCCGTCCCATTCATCCACCATTTATTGCTCCAGAGGTCCAACCGACTGCTGGAAAGCTAAATGGAGAAAACCCGGTCAGGTCTCGAATCCCCCACCTTGCGCCGGAATCACTGACTGAAAGGCTCGGGAGGCTCGGGCCCGAGCAGCTTCATTTAGTACTAAAAGGCATTGACAAGCGGCCGAAAA
This sequence comes from bacterium, assembly GCA_024230675.1. GTDB lineage: Bacteria > Zixibacteria > MSB-5A5 > GN15 > FEB-12 > JAAERE01. The sequence continues at coordinate 4,188 of JAAERE010000455.1, forward strand.
GAAATATAATAGAGTTCCGCTTGGGTCAAAATCGAGCGGAAGTTTTCTACACTCCCCTGTAGCTCAGTTGGTAGAGCAGCTGACTGTTAATCAGCGGGCCGTTGGTTCAAGTCCAACCGGGGGAGCTTTTTTTATGTCTTAAATTACCCTGCAAGAACCAAACACGTAGTCAACAGGTGTTCGCATTTGACCCGTCGTATAAAAACTATTATCTTGTCCATATACATCACGCCAGACACAGTCTCTCAAAT
>JAAERE010000456.1 GCA_024230675.1 bacterium
CAGGCTTGCCGGCGGTGAGATTGCCGCAGGCGAAACCGTTCTTTTAGATTTCAACCCTTTGCACTTGAGTTTGACCGACGAAATTGTCGACCACGCCGTCCGCCTGGCCAACCGTCTGGTCGAAAACGAGGTCGACTCGGAAGGGGAGTTTGAGGCCGACCCGATGCTTGGGGCAGCGGCTACCTTTAAGGCCCTGGACACAGTCTGTCGAGCGGCAGCCGGTCATGAACTGGCCGGACTTCGCGGGAACGATCGCACGGCAGCGGCCTGGATGAAGCTGGCCGATGATTATGCGGCCAAAGCGGAGACCCTTCTCCAGGCCTTCCGTCCACCGTTTGACAGCCCCAGAACACCGGCAACCAGTTGAGGGAGAAACGGATGAATTCAGGAATTGAGAAGATCACGGCACGAAGGGTCTGGTTTGTGCCCGACTTTGAGGTGTGGGGCTTGTTGGATTCGGGAGAGCAAGACTATCTGGCGGTCGAGCAGACCGGCTCTACACAGGCAATTTACTACGGCACGGCTACATTCGGGCAGAACGAGCAATCCGTTGATTTCGAGCACCTTGTCGACCATCGGGGTAATTCGCTGCCGGCGACTATCGAAGCCGCCCGAGTCATTCCTCGCTCCAAGGGCAGCCGGACTGTTTTCGTGGTTGGCCATGAATCCTCTCACGGATTCAAGATCGCCCGCGATCCGGCCTCCGACAGCCCGATAACCACCGACTTGTTGATAGTGGAACTGGGTGATTAAGAAGACTGCCGCCGGGCGACAGGAAAAGAAGCTGTCCCGCGAGAACGAATTGCTCGTGGACCTCATCCGAAAAGCCTTTGTCCTGATGGCGGCCCAGATAGCAAAAACTGAAAAGGCGGAAGATATGCTCAAGATGATATTGAGAAGTGACGAGGGCGAAACCTCCAATGCCAATCGCAAGGAGCTGTGGCAGCTCCTTGAGAAAGTGCGTCGCGAGGTCCTGAAGAAAGCGCCGGGAGGCCGGACAGCCTCTACTGCAAAACGCAAAGCGCCGGGACGGACGACGCGAAAATCGGCTGGGAGGTGATTGTTTGAGGCTGCTTACTCTGATCTCAGCTTTGCTGGTGTTGGCGTTGCCTGTGGCGGCGGAGACAGTGCATCTCCTGGTAGCTGCAAGCTCTGATGATGCCCATGCCTATGGCAGCACGGGCCTGCTAACCTCGTTCAGCTATCCCCGATTCGGCCAGAACAGCATGATGGAGGGGTATGAATCGGCGGTGAGGTTTGTGAACGTCGCTATCGACTCCGGAGCCACGGTCGATTCGGCGTTTCTGGAGTTCCGAGCGCGCACGGCCCTGTCGGGAGATTCTATCGTTTATGTGGTAGCAGCCGAGGACACGACTCGTGCGGCTTCCTTTTCTGATAGAGCCAACTATGATCTACGCCTCGGGAACCTGACTGAGACCTCTTCTTCGCGAGTACTTCATAGTACAACGACGGATACCTGGTATCGATCACCTGACATATCCGCGTTGATTGAGGGGCTGCTGGCCCGATCGGGATGGCAAAAAGACAGTTCCGACATTGCTCTGTTCCTGCGGCCGACGGAGGACTCTCCAGCCGATGTCTGGTTTGAAATTTATCATTGGGATGGCAACAGTTCTTCAGCTCACAAGCTGCACGTTTACTTGAGTGACGGAACAAACCAGCCCAAACCGGGGCGTCGAAGGAATATCCTCTCACACATCAAGCTAAATGGAGGTCAGTGAATATGAAAAGACACATTGCGTTCGCGGCTTTGCTCCTGGTTCTATCATCTTCGGCCGTCGGCTGGCCGGTGGTCAACAATTCGGGACAGAGCGCCGAGGACTCGGTCAGCTTTGCGTTTCGTTCGCTGGACTCGCTGGGCAATCCGGTGGCGGCGGACAGTTTTTTCGTGCTGGTCGTGGGGCCGTCTGGTGACTCCGTTTTTGCCGAGGCTATCACAACCGGTTCGTCCCGGCTAGACAGTGTCATGCAGGCTGACGCACCAATCTATATATATGGAGTTGCGGTTGCGGATATCGACGGCTCCGGGTCGGCCGGCAGCTATAGCGTAAGTATAAGCGCGCGATCCTCCAACCTATCCCTCACCACGCCCTTTGTGGGTTCCTTCCAGCTGGTCGATTGGGAGTTGGACGATATGGGCGATTCAATCGGTCTTGCTGCCGAATACGCTGCCGCCGCCCTGGACAGTCTGGGTCGATGCCTGGAGGCTCTCGACTCGCTCTCTCCCGGAACCGCAACGGTAGACTCCGCGTCAGTGGCTCGAGCGGTCTGGAATGCTCCCCAGATAAACCATGTTTTGGGTGGCACGTTCGGCCGCTATCTCGATACCGAAATCTCGGGCATGGGTTCGGGAAGCGGCGCGTTTGCGGTCACGCTGGTCGCAACGGATTCGTCCTCGAGTCAACCGGTGGCTGGAGCCCGAATTGCCGTTCGCAATTTGGATCAATCCGGATTGATCGCCGTAGGCAGCTCGGATGCCTCAGGACGAACCCTCTTGAATCTTGACGCCGACAGCTTCGTGGTGGTCGCCTCGGCGCCGGGGTATATCTTCGAGGCCTATGACACTGTGGAAATTGCGGGCGCCGCCACCGATACGATCTGGTGCTTTCGATTTGATCCCGGCGAGCCGGCTTCTCCCTCACTTTGCCGCGTCTACGGCCGCCTGTTTACATTGGAAGGCGTACCGACTTCGGAGGCTACGGTCACGGCGCATCTACCTAAGGGGGTTTCGCGTATGGGAGATGTAATCGTGTCACCTTTCCCGGTCACGGCGACCACTGACAGCACGGGCTACTTTTATCTTGATCTAATCCCTTCGGACTCTTTGGTCGGCAACGACACCCGGTATGAACTGGCTATCAGCCGCAGCGACGGAAACATCCTGCGCAAGCGAATGAAGATTCCCACGGCCACCAGTTGGCAATTATCCTGGTAGGTCCGCTAAATCAACCACAAAAAAAGCCGCCCCCAGTGGGCGGCTTTTTGCGGTTCGTATCTAGTCTAATGGCACGGCGGACCGGAAGTGCCAAACAAGTAATTCATGTAGTATACAATATCCACGACATTGACTACGTTGTCGCAGTTACAGTCGGCGCGCTGACCGCCGCCGTCGGGCGGAGCGCCATCTTCGGCGATGAAAGCAATCAGCGCGTGAAGATCTGAAATATCGGTTACACGATCACCGTTGTAGTCGCCGACCATGAAGCTGGAACTACAGTCATACTCGACTATGACAACGTCGGAGATGCGGTAATTGCTCGCATCCCGTCCGATAGCGCGGAAGTAACTAATGTCTCCCTCTGAGATCCCGGTTACCGGCCAGGCAAAGGACCAGCCGTCGGCGTTGGAGAAATCAGCTCCTACCAGATCACGCGCGACAGTCCAGTCTTTGGCAATCATGCCAACCATGATATCGACTTTGTGCCAGACGCCTTCGATGAGAATTTCGTCATAACCCACCTGGCGGCGCCAGTTGGTCATGGTCAGGGCGCCCGTCAGCGGATTGGCCACGGTGACACGCCAGGTGGTGTCGGCCTGAAGCCAGCCTGCAAATCCATTGAGGCCGACCCAGAGGCCGGGAGCGCCGCCCAAACCGAGCATCACCGTCTGCTCGGCGTCTTCGATCGCCGCCCGGACGTCATAGAAGCCCGGATTGCGCATATAGCTTACTTCGAACTCATCGCCGTGCGATTGGAGGTAGTCGACCAATCCGGGATAAAAGGCCTCATCGAAAGTACCGAGGTTTTCTCGCGTGAGAAACAGCTCGGCCAGCTTTTCGGCCAATTCCTCGATCGTAAGCGTCGACCCGCCGTCCTGCATCAGCGCAGTGTAACCGCGATTGTACCAGACCCTGGCGGCTATTGCGGCCGCGGCCGGACCGGAGTAGTAATCACCAAACTCGCCGTCGTTGGTCGAGTTGCCGTTATCGGGATAGCCGTCGACGTCCCCGAGGGCAAACTGACTCAGGGCGGTCATTCCGGAGGACACCATCGTCGTGGAAAGATCTCTCCGGAAGATTTCTATATAGGACATGTCCTCATCGTTGCAGGACATGATAAGGTCAAGCGTGTCGCAGAAAATACCGCCATCGTCCGGACTGGTGATGGTCGGCCGCGGCGGGGTCGGTTCCAGAGTCACCAGGATGCTGTCGGAGGTGCTCCGGCCCAGAGTATCCACAGCGGTGGCGCGGAGCCAGTAATCCCCCTCGGGAAGGATCGAAAAGTTCCAGGTGTAAGTGAGGCCGGTACCGTTGACCGCCGGATTGACACCGTCGCGAAGCGGTTTGGCGCCATCGTAAGCCCTCCCCACCTCGCTCCACCCGGCGCCTACTTTAACTTCGAAGGCTACATAGTCAAGAATTTCGGAGTCCACCTGGTCCCAGGCCCAGAGTTCCGCCTCGCCAAAGAGAACCTCACCTTCAACCGGCGCCACCAGGGCCACCTGGGGAATGAGCGAAGTATCGCTGCTGTTACCACCGGGAATGCCGGCGACTTCCATCGCCAGATGTCCGGGAAAGTTGTAGGTGCTGTTGTTCACGAGGTCCACCCAGCCGGTCGTCTCGTCCCAGATGTTGAAGGTTCTGCACGGGACGGGGAAGCTGTCGCAGAGCACAGCGGCACCGACGGAAGTGTCGATAGGGCTCGCCAGGTAGAAGCCGGCAAAGAACGGTCTTGTAACCACGATCGGCGTATCCAGCGGAATCCAGATATTGAACAAGCCGCCACCTTCGGGAATCGTAAGCTCCCAGTCGGTCGAAACAGCTACCACAGCTCCGGGCACGCTGCAGCCGGAAATAGTGGTATCATCAACTTCCTCGATATCGACCGATACGACCAGACTGGTGGCTTTGCCGAAAATCATCGGCATGTTGATTTCGGTGACCGTGTAAGGCCAGGGGGCGGGGCAGTCCCGTTCGGGATCGATGTACGACTTGTACAGCTCGACGCCGGTAACCCAGCCGTCTATCCGAAACGCAAGCTCCTGATAGTCGCTGGCGTGGCAGGTATCGGCGCTGGATAGAGTGGGCGCCACGTGGACGTCCTCGATCGACACCTCACCCAGTTTCTCTATCCGGGCCGCCTGTTTGCTCTTGGCGGAACCGGCAGATATCAACAGAAGCAGTGTCAACAGGCACAAAGCGGCCATCCGAAACGTCATCGGGCGTCTCCTCTTGTTTACATTCATCCTTGTCTTCTTTTTATCGAGCATTTCCGCATATACTTGATAGCCAAAGGGGAAAGGCGGACCGATGACGGAACCACCGTTAATTGACAATAGGGCGTGCTGAGCCCCAGAAAAGAGAACACAAAATCCGACTTGTGGATAGCGGCCGAGTAGCTCCGGGACGTCTGCGGGGAGACAAAACAGTGGGTTTTCCCCTATGGTTATTCCCTCTTGAATCATCCCTCACACAGAAAAGCGGGACGCTGCCTATATCCTGATTTTTGCGAGCGCAAATTTTAAACAAACAACCCCGGCGTGATAGCCCCCGGGAGAGAAAGTCCGATACAGATGAGGACGCCGGGGCTGAGAGGATTGAAAGGATACCAATGCGCCACGAGCCAAGAAAACGCATTCTGGTGGTCGACGACGAGGAATACATCTGTAAAATAATCGTCGAGTCTCTGGGCGAAGAGAACTTCGACATTGCCTCCTTTACAGATCCCCGGGAAGCCCTGGACTATATTGCGGCCAACCCGGTCGACCTTGCCCTGACCGATCTTGTTATGGGGCAATATTCCGGCTTGAATATTCTCGAGGCGACGCTTGAGAATCATCCCGACGCTATCGTCATACTCATGACGGCCCACCCAACTGTCCAAACGGCGATTTCGGTGCTCAAGAAGGGCGCCTATGACTTCCTGGTCAAACCGTTCAAACTGGAACTGCTGTCGGCCACCATCAAGCGCGGCCTGGCTCACCAGAAGATCGCCCGCGACAATCTGAGTCTCAAAGGTCAGTTGGAATTCCTGAAAGTGGCCAACGCCTTTTTCGGCAGCGGCCTGGACCTGGACAAGTACCTTCGATTGGTACTGCGCTCGTGTAACACCGAGCTGTCCGCGAGAGCCTCGGCGGTCTTTGAGATCGACCCTAAAGACGGCTCCACTATCCGTCGGGTACATGAGGCGGTTGATGACGCCGAGGCCGATGCTGTACTGGACGAATCCCTCATAGACCAATTCCGCGGGTCCCGGAGCAGCGCCCCGGCAATAACTACCGAACCGGTGGAGGTTGACGGTCGTCAGAAATCGAGAATCCTTATCAGTCAGCCGATAATGATCCGAAAGCGCCTCCAGGGTGTAATAAACGTACTCACGGTTTTTCGGTCCGACCAGATTCCTCACGGGCGATTGGACGTACTGTCTATTCTCTCCAATTCAGCGGCTTCGGCTATCGCCAATCAGAATCTATATACCGATCTCAAGAGATCCTACTTGCAGGCTATTCGGGCCCTGGCGAGCGCTATTGAGGCTCGTGACGTTTACACGGCCGGACATACCGACCGGGTCACCAGGCTGGCCGAACAAGTGGCCCTTTTCCTGGGCTGGGACGAGCGACGAATTCAGACCCTTCAGGTAGGCTGCACCCTGCACGACATCGGCAAGATCGGCGTTCCCGATGCAATCCTGTCCAAGACCGACCGGTTAACCGAAGCTGAGCGCAAGCAGATGAACAAACATCCGCAGCTCGGTCTGAAGATAATCCGCGGAGTTGATTTGCTTCGCCCGGCGATCCCCTACCTCGCCTCCCACCACGAACGGTTCGACGGCGGCGGCTATCCCCGGGGCTTGCGGGGGGATGAGATTCCTATCGAAGGTCGAGTTCTGGCGGTGGCGGATACGTTTGACGCTATCATGTCCGACCGACCTTACCGCAAAGGTGCCCCGGTGGCAATAGCTATCAAGGAGTTGATGGACAATCGGGGAACGCAGTTTGACCCTGAGATAGTCGATGCTTTCATGGAAGTCTTGCGTACGCACAAGGTGGATTTGCAGGCTCTCTACGGGCGCGAGGAAGACCTGAGCTGTCTGGACGATATCCCGGTCAGACAGGAAACGGCGCCGGCGCAAACGACAGTGCCAGGATAATCAGAGAGACAATCGCCATGATCAGGGCGGTTCGGCTCAGCTTTCTGCGATCGTTCAAAGTAGGTGGATGAGGGACCTTGAAGATAAAGCCCATCGCCGCAAACACCCACCACAGCCTTGACTGAAAGCCCAGCACCAGCAACACACCCATCGCCGCCCAACCTAACAAAGCCTGCCTTCTCGGCACCAACCCATAGAGCACATGGCCGCCGTCGAGTTGTCCTATCGGCAGCATGTTGATCGCCGTTACCAGTAAGCCGACCCACCCGGCAAAGGCTGCCTCAGTAAATAGGTAAGAAAACCCCGGCAGCAAATCGCCTATAAACAGCGGGGCCAGCCATCTGATGAGCAGCGACTCACCCTGAAGCGTCATATAGAGACCGGGTTCGGCGATCTGGGCGATAGGGACGACTATGGACTCGGACAGACCGTAAATCAACCAGAGCAAGGCTACAATCCACCCGGCGATGGGTCCCGCCGCGCCGACTTCGATCAGATCGCGCCGATTGCGAAACGGCGACTTCGATTTAATCACCGCGCCAAACGTCCCGATTATATTGGGGGCGGGAAGGAAGTAAGGCCAGGAGGTGATAATACCGCGCCTTCGGCTGGCAATAAAGTGGCCCATCTCGTGCACCAACAGGATTGAGATCATCGCCAACGTGAACTCAACCCCTCTCCCCTGCCCGAGGTCAGCCAAGGTATCCCAAAATGCCTGGGTCATGGTCGGGGCGTCCAGGTTCATAAAAAACACCGGCACGAAATAGACCGACAGCAGTGTAGCGAAAAAGAGTACGATGTTCAGGCGCGGGATTTTGAGTCGCCGTTTCCGGCTGAGATTGAGCAGAACGGTTTCCTCGTCAGGCTTGAGCGTGAACTCATAGCCCGCCAGGTTCAGGCGGTCTTTCAGGAGTTTAAGCGAAGCCTCTCGCTGGAATCGATAGCGCAAAGTCAGCAGCAGACGGCTGTTCTGGACGTAATAAGCGTCCACAACAAAAAGGTCGCCGACCAGTTGGCTAACCAGCTTGAGCTGTTTTTCGAGAGCCGGGCTTTCCATTGCTCCATTATACGCCACAACGGCTTGCCGGGACACGAAAAAGGCAGACAGAATATCATTTGGACAAATCTGGGCCTATTTTGACCCAAGTCAATGACTTGGACCCGCACAGTCTACTATTTTGTCAGTAGAACGACGAAAAAGCTAACTCGGACTGACCTGTCAGCCGGGCGGAGGTGACACCATGAGCGAGTTGATAGACAACAACCGCAAGAAGAAAGAGCTGCTGAAGCACATGATTCTGCAGCTTCACAAAGGGGAAGCGCCAGAGGCAATCAGGGGCCAGATCGGCCGTTTGATGGGCGAAGTACCTTACGAGCAGGTTGTCGAAGTAGAGCAGGAGCTGATAGCGGAAGGGTTGAAGGTCGAAGAGGTCCTTCAATTCTGCGACATTCACACCGCGGCCCTCAGAGGTCAGATCAGCCATGCCGGAGCCGCCGAGGCACCTCCGGGTCATCCGGTGCACACGTTCAAGGAGGAAAACCGGGCCCTCAAATGGGAGATCGATTCGATTGAGAAGCTGACGGCCACGGCCTCACGTGTCGATGATGTCCTGAACCCTCAACAATTCCGGGATCAAGTCCAGACCCGCGTTCACAACCTGACGGACGTCGAAAAGCATTACCAGCGTAAGGAGAACCTGCTGTTCCCTTTCCTTGAGAAACATGGTATCTCGGGGCCGCCCAAGGTTATGTGGGGCAAACACGACGAGACCAGGGCCCTGCTCAAAGAGGCTGTGGCCGAGTTGGGTCGGACACAGGAATTGGGATCGAGCGACGCAATCGGCCTGGTGAAAACGTACGTCGAACCGCTGGCTAAATCCATCTCGGAGATGATCTTCAAAGAAGAGGAAATCCTGTTGCCGATGTCCCTAACCACGCTTTCCGAGGATGAGTGGTATCAGGTCTACAGCCAGAGTCTTGAAATCGGTTTTTGTCTTTACGATCCGACCGACGAATGGAAGCCTTCGGGGACGGGGGCTGCCCCGGAGGTTTCTGTCGGCGGAGATCGGATTCAATTGCCCTCGGGGAGCCTCTCCCCGACCGAGTTGAACGCTCTGCTCAACACTATCCCGTTCGACCTGACATTTGTTGACGCCGATGATACGGTCCGGTATTTCACGCAGGGCCGGGAGAGGATTTTTGCGCGAAATCGGGCTATTCTCGGGCGGAAAGTCCAATTGTGTCACCCGCCTTCCAGCGTCCACATTGTCGAGCAAATAGTGAGCGATTTCAAATCCGGGAAAGAGAGCCGGGCGCCTTTTTGGATAGAACTTAACGACCGGTTCATCCACATCGAATATTTCGCCCTGAGGGACAAGGAAGGGAAGTACCTCGGGACGCTGGAGGTGAGCCAGGACCTCACGGAAAAGCGGGCTTTGGAGGGACAGCAGCGGCTTCTGTCGTACGCCGATGACAAATAGTCTATCGGTTGAAGGCCGGTCTCCTTATCCGCCGAACCTTTGCGGGACAGGCGCGTTCTAGTATATTGCGCGTCGCCACGGCCGGCCGGAAACGATGAGTTCTGCCCGAGGCGGCATCAAGAACTTAAGAAACTGACTCCACAACCGAATTGATTAGTATGTCTTTTACCGTTCGAGATTGTGCATTAATCACCCGGATGGCCGGCGTTGATACCGCTTTAAACCTCCGGGAGCTGCGGGAACGCCTGTTGAGCTGCCCGGTGGAATGTCTGTTCCACCATTTTTGCGAGACGGTGATTCGTCCGACCTTCGACGATCCTGAGTTCCGCAACGACTTCGCCGTCTGGGCGGCCCGGGATCTCCAGGACCGAGTCCTGGCCGAGCGGCTGGGGATTATCAACCCTTATGACTACACCGACCTCGAAGAACTCCGGCAACTGGCGGTTGAAGTAATCGATGACCGGCTCAGTGAGGTCCCCTATATCCCCTGGGTGAAAATGGGCAACGACTTTCGGTTCATGAGGGCGGTGACGGTAGTTTTTGACACCGGGCTCAAGCTTGACTCGCCTGATGACTTCGTGACGGCTCTCTCGGACCTCAGTCTCGGAAGCATCTATTACCATTATGTCGAAGCCCGGCGGCGAACGGACAATCACACCGATGACTTCACAGCCTGGCTTTCTGAATTCGGGAAGACTTCCGAGGGGCTTATCGAAGCCCTGGCGGGGATAGACTTCTACTTCATCAGCCTCAAAGACCTGCGGACGCAACTGGTGCGGGCCACGGCGCCTTTCCGGAAGGAGACTATCCTTGGATAGACAGCTTGACGCTTACGAACCGGTGGTAGGAGCCAGTGCTATCTCACAGCTGCGGCAGTTGGCCGGCGACCTCAAAGGCGCCCGGGTGGTGCACGTCAACTCGACCAAGGAAGGCGGTGGGGTCGCTGAGATTCTCGACTGGTTGATCCCGCTCATGAACGAATTGGGCCTGGAGACCTCCTGGGAGGTAGTCAAAGGCGAAGCCCCTTTCTATAATGTCACGAAGAGCTTTCACAATGCATTGCAGGGTAACAAGGTTCCGTTGACACGAGCGATGTTAGACACCTATGAGGCCACTCTGGCCGAAAACGCTCTCCGCTTGCGGCCGATTCTGGAAGAGGCTGACTTTGTCTTTATTCACGACCCGCAGCCGGCCGGATTGTTTGACCTTTGCCCCAACCGCAAGGGGATTTGGGTCTGGCGCTGTCATATCGACGCCAGCCATCCGCAGCGGAAGTTCTGGGTGTACCTGAAATCACTAGTGAGCAAGTACGACGCCTCGATTTTCTCGATGCCCGAGTTCGCCCAGAGCCTCCCCCATCCTCAGTTTATCATCGCACCGAGCATCGACCCTCTCAGCGACAAGAACTGTCCTCTGGAAGATGCCGAAGTGCTGACCACGCTATACAAACTCGGCATCCCGACCGATCTCCCGATCCTCACCCAGGTCTCGCGGTTCGACTATTTCAAAGACCCGCTGGGGGTAATCGAGGCTCACAAGTTGGTGGCCGATTCTGTCGGCGCCAGACTGGTGCTGGCTGGCGGCGGGGCCTCCGATGACCCCGAGGGCGCGGCGGTACTAGAGGAAGTTCGTGAAGCCGCGAACGGTGATGAGAGCGTACACATACTGGAACTTCCGCCGGACGCCCACCGAACGATCAACGCCCTTCAACGGGCTTCCGCACTGGTAATTCAGAAATCCACGCGTGAGGGATTCGGACTGACCGTGACTGAGGCGCTGTGGAAGGGCAAACCCGTTATTGGCGGCAATGTGGGCGGTATCCGCCAGCAGGTTCACAATCACCATACCGGCTACCTTGTCAATACACCTCAGGGAGCGGCGTTGCGCATCCAGGAGATGCTGCGCGATCCGGCCCGAGCAGGGGAAATGGGACGACAGGGGAAGAAATTCGTCACCGAGAATTTCCTGCTCAACCGTCACCTTCGAGAATACCTGACTCTGATGCTGGGTATCCGTAGGGGCTTGACGAACCATCTAATCGCGCATTAGACTATAGCCTATGCAGGTTATCACTAACCGGCTCGACCTGGACGGGTTTTTCGTCGGGTTGGCCGAATCCCAACGTTCGCTGTTGCTGTTAGACTACGACGGTACGCTGGCGCCTTTTCGTGAAGAGCGCAATCAGGCTGTTCCCTATCCCGGAGTCGTAGAACGGCTGGAGCTGGCGATGGCCTCCAGCAGAACCCGAGTGGTGATCATCTCGGGGCGCTGGTCAAAGGACCTGTTGCCGCTGCTAAGCATGTCCCGGCCGCCGGAAATATGGGGCTGTCATGGGATCGAACGACCTGACGGCAAAATGCTCGGAATCAGCTCGGAAACCGCGGCCGCTCTGAACGAGGCCGAAGCCTGGGCGGAGCAAAACGGACTGTCTGACCGCAGCGAGCGCAAGCCGGTCAGTCTCGCGTTTCATTGGCGGGGGCTGCCTGAAGCTGAGGCTCAACAAATCCGCGACACAGTGACCGACAAGTGGCCTCCGGGGGGATTGCAGAGCGGCTTGACCCTCCAGAAGTTCGACGGCGGTCTGGAACTCCGGCCGGCCGGTCTGAGCAAGAGCATAGCCGTAAGAGAATTGCTGGTGGAAACGGACGATTCCGCTCCTGTTGCATATCTGGGGGATGATCTTACGGATGAAGATGCTTTCGAAGCGCTGGGGGATCGCGGTCTAAAAGTTCTGGTGCGCGGGACCTTCCGGGAGACGAAGGCCGATATCCGGATCGAACCGCCCGAGGAACTGACGTCATTTCTTGACAGATGGCTCGACTGCCTGCGGTAGTCAGGAACTTACCGGTCGGACATTTGTAAATTGCCTTTGATCCGAAGTCGGCGTATCTAGGTTAGTGGGAGTTTCACAAACGTCCGGATAGCATGCGGCAAGAGCTTATGTCGGAAACCAATAAACAACTGGTGGTCGTTTCAAACCGCTTGCCGGTGGCGATCGAGGAAATCGAGACCGGCTGGACGGTCAAGCCCAGCCCCGGCGGTCTGGTGACGGCCCTCGCGCCGACCATGCGGCAAGCTCGTGGGCTGTGGATCGGCTGGCCCGGATGTACCGAGGACGCCCCGGCCGATCAGCTTCTGGACGACCTTGAAGGCCTCGACTATCGCCTCAAGGCGGTCCTGCTCAACGCCGATGAGATCACTCGGTACTATCGCGGCTTCTCCAACAAGAGCCTCTGGCCTCTCTTCCACGACTTGCTTGGCCACTTCTCGTACGCGACCGAAAACTGGCTGACCTACATAGACGTGAACCGCAAGTTTGCCGAAGCTGTCGCTGATTCGATCAGCGAGGACAGCATCGTCTGGATCCACGACTATCAACTGCTTCTGGTCGGTCAGTTTCTTCGCCAGATGGGCCTTCACCACAAACTGAGCTTCTTCTTGCACATCCCGTTCCCCTCGCCCGATCTCTTTCGCCGGATGCCGGTGAATCGGGAACTAATGGAAGGTCTCCTGGAGTACGACCATGTCGGCTTTCAGACCGCCCGCGACAGCCGCAATTTTATACAGTGTGTCAAATGGTACGCCCCCGAATCGCGCCGGACTTCGTATAAGCGCCAGTCACGCATTCGTCACGCCGGGCGCGACATCAAGATCGGACATTATCCCATATCAATCGACTTTCAGGAGTTCGCCTCGGGCGCTGCCGAGCCCAAAGTCGAGGAAGCCAGTTGGTATCTTCACGAAAACCTCCAGAGCCGGACGCTTGTGCTGGGCCTGGACCGGCTGGACTATACTAAAGGAATCCCGGACCGGTTCCTGGCGTTCGAACGGGCGCTGGAGAAGTTCGAGGAACTTCGTGGCAATATCTCCCTCATCCAGATTGTGGTCCCCAGTCGGATTTACGTGTCAGAATACAAGGATCTCAAGACCGAGCTGGACGAGCTGTCCGGACGGATCAACGGCCGCTTTGCCCAACACGGCTGGGTGCCGATCAACTACCAGTTCCGCAATCTCGACCGCGTGCAGCTCCTGGGACATTACCGGGCTTGCGAAATCGCACTAATCACACCCTTGCGAGACGGTATGAATCTGGTCGCCAAGGAGTACTGCGCCTCTCAGGTGGATAATAAGGGAGTGCTGATTCTTTCGGAATTCGCCGGGGCGGCGCAGCAGTTGGACAAGGGGGCGTTGCTGGTGAATCCTTACGATATCGACGGCGTTGCGGATGCGATTTACGCGGCGCACATTATGCCGGCCGAGGAACGGGCGCAGCGCATGAAGGCTCTTCGTACCGAAGTCAAACGCACCGATGTTCGCCGATGGGTCAAATGGTTCCTGGCCGATGATGTCCTGACAAAGAAGACCGGCTCAGAATCCTGAGCCGGCCCTATCCGTAGTAGTCCCTACGCCATTTTCTTGATCGTATCCAGCAGGGTGCCGTCGCGCCATTCGATGACGTGCACAACTTCGTCGGTAGTTTCGGCCGGCGGCGGAGTCGTTCCGAACTCGGCGGCTTTCTCCATTGACTTCTGGTGCAGGTCTTCGATTGAGAGCAGTTTGACGCCCGCCTCCTTCGCGTTGGCGATAACGGCGTCCTTGTAGGTGGAAGTGCTGTTTGGATTGACGGCGGCGTATTCCTCGGTGACAACAACATCCACCACTTCACCCGGCGTGGTACGGGTATAGACTTTGTCCACGACTTTGGGGAAGCCTTTGCCGTTCTTGCCGGTGGCCAGCGGGAGGAATATGATTGTGAGGTCCGCGCCGGCCGCGACATCCTGACCGCCACCGATCCCGCCGATGATCCTTCCGCCCGCACAGACGGTGTTGAGATTGAAGTCCAGATCTACTTCGAGGGCGCTAAGGACGGCCAGGTCGAGCATGTTAACTGCGGATTCCTTGTTCGCCACCGAAGCATAATAGCCGGTAGTGATTTCGTAATGGTGCGGGTTGGTCCGGAACGAATGAAACATCTTTTCGTTCGGCTCGAACAACTGCCCGTGCATC
>JAAERE010000457.1 GCA_024230675.1 bacterium
GCAAAGGTGGTCACTACCCTGGTCCATGAAATGGAGAGAACGAAAGTCCGTCTTGGCCTGGCGACGGTTGGTGTGGGAATGGGGCAAGGTGCGGCTATCGTCCTGGAGAGGATTGACTTCAGCTAGGGATTTGAACTATACTTTTCATGTCCCGGAAGGTGACAGCCATTAGGGATAAACCTCAATCAACTTCGAAGATGACACGGGCTCGTAGCTCAGCGGTAGAGCGGTCGGCTCATAACCGATTGGTCGTTGGTTCGAATCCAGCCGGGCCCACAAACTGACGCCTTTTTTCCCGAAAAATTTGCTATCATGGAAATGCTGGAGGTGCTTTTGGGGGAAGAAGGCAAGCGAAAACTACGGCTCAGAAAGGAAACCACCGCGAACCTGTTTGAGCTGTATGAAAGCGAGATCCGGCTGCGACACCGTTCCGATGAGGGCTTCGATGAGGACAAACGCGTGCTGGGTCATTTCCATACGTATCTCGGCGATCGCCAGCCGACCCCGGAGCTGGCCACCTCGTTTCTGGCCCAGTTCGCCGCATACAAAACCACCACCCTGTATCGGTATCACTCCATCATAAACGGGTTCATGACCTGGTACGGCGAGCCGTTGAGCACCCGGATAAAAGTCCC
>JAAERE010000458.1 GCA_024230675.1 bacterium
AAGGCCCTTTCTGCCAGTCCCCTGATCATGACTTCCTCGCTTGAGGTGTCGACCAGCTCGTACGGGGTATGGCCGTACATGTCCATGGCAACCACCGCATTCCATTCCTCCTCCAGCCAGGGAAAGAGGGTAAAGGTCAGGTCCGCGGGGCAGATGTCAAACCAGAATATCCTGATCTTCTCATTCTCCACCTTGCCCTTTTTCGCCC
Source organism: bacterium (assembly GCA_024230675.1). Taxonomy (GTDB): domain Bacteria; phylum Zixibacteria; class MSB-5A5; order GN15; family FEB-12; genus JAAERE01. The sequence continues at coordinate 209 of JAAERE010000458.1, forward strand.
GCACCAGCTTCTCTGCATCTGCAACCAGCTCCCTGAACACTTGCGTGCCGCGGGGATCAGCAACCAAAACATGCTCGGCTGAAGCAAAGGCCTGTACGGTAATCCCGTAGCCGTGGGGACAGGGCACAGCACGCCTCAGCTGGTTGTACTCCAGCCAGAGCGCATACTGCTTGTTGCTCTCCTCTACCATTTCCCGGAGCTTGTCCATATCCAGCTTGATATCAGTATGCTCCTCCAGGAAGGAAATCATCCGCTTTATTTCGCTGATATAGTAATTCAGGCTCCGCTCATCGTCCCAGTAGGGCGGGTCACAGCCGAATATGGGAACCTTGCTCCAGTTTTCGTTTGCCGCCATGACCTGATGCATCACTAACGTGCCGTCGCAAGGGTGAAGCAATGCGATCGCCGCAGTTGGAATTGGGACAAGGTCCAGCTCTATACGGGAAGCGCCTATCTTAAGAGCGGTGCAGTAGTCCTTTGCAAACATCGTCTCGCTTTCATCGATCTCGTCCGAATGGCCGGGCAGAAGCGAGCCGACGAACGCGGACGCAATAGGGGTGAAGAATGGAAGATCCATGGCGCGGTATATCTCCGGAACACAGGCAAAGTAGCTGAGTATGAACGGATCGCCTTCCCTGGCGCACTTGAGGATCTCTCTCAATTTTTCATCATTAGCATTGGCCAGAACGGTAGCAAGCACGTTTTCCACATCGGTTCCGGTGGATGTCAATGCATGTGTCACCATCTCCCAGGCTTCGAGCTCTTCTTCGAACTTTGACAATTGTCTTTCCGTGGGCACCGGGCAATATCTTTTTTTAGCCATTGTTTACCTCTCTATTGTTTCTATAAACGCCTGGGCCCTTGTTTTCAACTGGCCCACGGCGCCGCCCCAATTGTATTCCCTGTCCAGCAGCAGGTAGGGAGTTTCAGGTTTGATCTTCTTGCTCAGCAGAAAATGCCCGACTGTCCAGAAATCGCAGAAGACCAGCCGTTCGCCCACAATCCCGTCCGCCCTGAATTCCCTGACCATGTCTCGGACGTACTCGGTCCTGTTGGATATCTGATCGAACATCCGTGGACAGGCGGGCTTGTCCTGGATATACCACCGGGCCAGGGCCGTAAGCGGGTCACCCTCCTCATCCACATCCGACCAGAAGATCCGGGTGCCGAGGCACTGGGAATCCGTGACCACCAGGCCGCCCTGGTCCTCAATAACCTTGACAAAGGCCAGGTCATCAAGTATGCCGCCGACGATCATCAATCTCGCCCTATAATCAGTTATGCCCTCCGCTCCGTCCAGCTCCTCGAGAAGCTCCTTTAGCATCTCATTGAACCGCTTTTTGGGCATGGCCGTGCTGGCCACCACCACGGCCAGCGCGTCGGTGCCGGTGATGGGAGGAGCGTCCTTCTTCCTGAGCTCGTAAAGCTGCCTCAACAGGCGCCTCGTCTCGTTATGGGTCTTTATCGCCTCCCTCAGATTATCATCGGTGATGGTTATGCCGAAATGCTTCTCCAGGGCTTCCTTAAGAATTTCAAGCTCCTCTTGCCACCATCCCACCTGCACATCGGTGGTCTTTTTGGGAAGGCTCATCATATGCGTGAAAGGGGTATCCAGCACGCGCTTCCAGTTATCATAGATGCGGCGGCTGTGGTCGCAAGTGCTGGCCCAGATAGCCCCTTCAGCAAAATCATAGCCGCCCTGTAGGGCCGTATTGAACACATGGCGACAAAAACTGCAGTTAATGGCACTCAAATAACGGTCTGACAGCTCTGTCCCTGTGCTGCCCGGGGCTCTCATCCGTACGGTTACAAGTCCGGCAGCCGTGAAGACCTCCTCCGGCACATATGCACAGGAGTAGGTGACAACTTTGCCACCTTGTTCCCTCCAGTTCTGTATCTCAGGATTG
>JAAERE010000459.1 GCA_024230675.1 bacterium
AACCGCGACATTGGGCGCTCCGCAGACGAGGTCGAGCGCTCCCGAACCGGTGGTCACGCTGGCCTTCCTTATCTTGTCGGCGCCGGCGATAGGCTGGACGTCGGTGACTTCGCCGACTACAACCTTATCAAGGTACTGCCCCATGAAGTCAATTTCTTCACAGGCGGTGCCGCACAGCGTAAGCCGGTCGGCCATCTCTTCAACTGACCAGTCCAGTCCGGTCAGTGCTCTGAGCCACTGGTAAGATACCTTCATCTTTAGAAAAACTGCCTGAGGAAACGAGCATTATTATTGAAGAACAGTCTGATGTCTTTGATCTTGTACTTCAGCATGGCAATCCTCTCGACGCCAATGCCGAAGGCATAGCCGGTGTATTTCTCAGAGTCCATCCCTGCATTTTCAAGGACGTTCGGGTGGATCATGCCGCATCCAAGAATCTCCAGCCAGCCTGAGTATTTGCACAACTGGCAGCCCTTGCCTTTGCAGAGGATGCAGGAAATGTCAACTTCAGCTGAAGGCTCCGTGAATGGAAAAAACGAAGGCCGGAACTTGAGCTTTAGCTCTTCGCCGAAAAATGATTTACAGAAAGCGACCAGGCAGCCTTTGAGGTCGGCCATGGAGACGCCTTCGTCTACCAGGAAACCATCGACCTGGTGAAACGATACGTGCGCCCGGGTGGAGATAGCCTCGTTGCGAAAAGTCTTCCCCGGGGTAATCATTTTTATCGGCGGTGTCCTCTTTTCAAGTTCACGGGCCTGCACCGGCGTTGTGTGAGTGCGCAGCACCCGTCCACCTTCGACAAAAAACGTGTCCTGCATATCGCGGGCCGGATGATCCGGCGGGAAATTCAGCGCCTCAAAATTATAATAGTCGGTCTCGACGTGCGGACCGTAGGCGACTTCAAAGCCCATACCGTGAAAAGTGTGGCACATTTGCCCCATCACCTGATTGATGATATGGCGGGTACCTATCGGTTGAGCGGTGCCGGGCAGAGTGGGATCAAAGGCCGCCTTTTGTTCGCGGACGGTGAACCTGCCGGCAGCTTCGTCAAAATTACTCTCGAGGGAAGCACGGATTTTGTTGGCGGCGGCGCCCGTCTCTTTTCTCTCTTCCGGCGAGAGCTTGCCCAAGCCGCGCAGGATTTGGGCCAGTGGCCCTTTGCGTCCGAGATAGCGGACCCGACAGTCCTTAAGCGACTCGAGCGAATCGGCCTGTCCGATTCGCTCAAGAACTTCGGCTTCGAGTTTTTTTACGTCTTCGAGTAGCGACATAGGCAACCGGGTCGCTTATTCGGCTGCGGCCATTTTGGCCAGACTGGCAAAGGTGGTCATGTCGCGGGCCGCGATGTCCGCCAGGGCTTTCCGGTTGAGATTGACGCCGGCCTTTTTGAGGCCGTTCATCAACGTCGAGTAATTGGTGTCGCACATCTTGGCGGCGGCGGAGATGCGAGTGATCCAGAGGGACCGGAACACGCGTTTCTTGTTACGGCGATCACGATAGGCGTACTTGAGACCCTTGTGAACCGTTTCCACGGCGGTGCGATAGAGCTTACCACGCCCGGCGTAGTTTCCACGCGCCTTCTGGAGCACCTTGTTGTGCCGTTTCTTGGCCGCGACGTTGTTCTTTGAACGAGGCATTTCTATAATCTCCTGTTAACTTCTTTTCGGCTCCCGCTCAGTTGGGGATCATGCGCATAACCTGACCGAGATCGGCCTTGGATACGAGGGCCGACTTACGCAGGTTGCGTTTCCGTTTGGGCGACTTCTTGGTAAGAATGTGCGTATGATAATTGTGGTGCCGCTTCACCTTACCCGTCCCTGTTTTCTTGAGACGTTTGGCGGCCGCCCGCTTGGTTTTCATCTTAGGCATCTGCTTCCTCTTCTATCGGATCAATACACTTATTCTCAGTTTTCTTCTTTGGAGCTTTCTTCCTTCGGTCTTTCTTCGCTCCTTGGCGCGGCCGGCTTCTCCGCAACCCTGGCCGATTGCACTTTCTTTACGATCTCCGCTTTCGGCCCCAGAACCATGCTCATGGTCCGGCCTTCCATCTTGGGGTGCGAGTCCACCACGGCGATATCTTCCAAGTCCTTCTGCAGCCGCTCCAGAATCTTGCGGCCGAACTCGATGCGCGTCATTTCGCGCCCCCGGAACATGACAAAGGCCCTGACTTTACTTCCGGCCTCGAGGAAAGTCCGCACGTGTTTTGTCTTGAACTGGTAATCGTGCTCCTCGATCTTCGGCCGATAACGCATCTCCTTCAACTGGAAAGCGTGCTGCTTCTTCTTGGCCTGCTTATCTTTCTTGGCGAGTTCGTATTTGAACTTGCCGTAATCCATGATCCGACAGACCGGCGGGCGGGCGGTGGGCGATATTTCCACCAGATCCAAATCGACTTCGCGAGCTTTCTGCAACGCTTCCTGAATCGGCAGGATACCGAGCTGCTCGCCTTCCGCTCCGATCAGGCGCACCGGTGTAACCCTGATGCGGTCGTTAGTTCTTACAAACTTTTTAGCTATGAAAGCCTCCTGCGCCGACCTCCTATGCGGGGTCGGTCAATCCCTTGTTTACTACCTCTGCTTTTATGGCGGCTACGGCCTCGTCAACCGTCCTCACCCCTATATCACCTTTGCCGTGCCGGCGCACGGCCACGGAATCGGCCTCGGCCTCGCGGCCGCCGATAACAAACATATACGGTATTTTAAGCACCTCGGCGGCGCGTATTTTGGCTCCGATCTTCTCGGAGCGGTCGTCCAACTCGGCTCGAACACCGGCCTTTTTGAGCCGCTTGAGTACCGCGGCTCCGAACTCGTTAAAGTTATCGGCAATCGTCAGAACTTTCACCTGTACCGGCGCCAGCCAGACCGGGAAGTTGCCGGCATAATGCTCTATGAGAACCCCGAAAAATCTCTCGACTGAACCCAGCAGCGCCCGGTGTACCATGAACGGCCGCTTCTTCTGGCCGTCGGCGTCCGTGTAACTAATATCAAAGCGGTCGGGCAGCGAAAAGTCAAACTGAATCGTGGAACATTGCCAGGCCCGCCCGAGCGCGTCCTTGATTTGAATATCTATTTTGGGGCCGTAAAAAGCCCCTTCGCCCTCGTCTACGGTGTACGGCAGGCCGACCTCTTCGAGGGCATCTCTAAGACCTTCCTCGGCCATTTTCCAGTCCTCGGGGTCGCCGATTGCCTTTTCCGGGCGAGTCGACAGGAAAATGTCGTACTCAGAGAAACCGAAGGACGAGAGGATGTGGAGACAGAATCTGAGCGTCCAGGCCAGTTCCTCTGTGATCTTGCCCCGGGCCACAAAATGATGGGCATCGTCCTGAGTGAACCCGCGTACGCGCATTAAACCGTGCAGAACGCCGGGGCGCTCGTAGCGATAAACCGTCCCGAGCTCCGCCCAGCGAAGCGGCAGGTCACGATAGGACCAGAGCCGCGATTTATACATAGTAATATGGAACGGACAGTTCATGGGGCGAAGCTGGAATTCACGCTCGTCAACTTTGATCGGTCCGTACATATTCTCGGCATAGAAATCCGTATGTCCGCTCTGGTGCCAGAGGTCTTTGAGCGCCACATGAGGCGAGTAGACCAGATCGTAACCGTTGTCCAGGTGTTCCTGGCGCCAGAAATTCTCAATTTCGTTGCGAATGCGGGCCCCACGAGGCCGCCAGAGAATCAAGCCGGCGCCAACATCATTGCTGATCGTGTACAGCTCCAGCTGCTTGCCCAGAACCCTGTGGTCGCGCTTTTTGGCTTCCTCAAGACGCTGCAGGTAATCTTCGAGCATCCCCTTCTTGGGATAAGAAACACCGTAGATGCGCTGAAGCATCTGCCGGTTTTCGTCGCCGCGCCAGTAGGCGCCTGAGGTCGAAATCAGTTTGAAAGCCTTGACTATCCCGGTACTGGGAATGTGCGGGCCGCGACAAAGGTCCTCGAAGCGAGAATGGTAGTAGAAACTAACAGTCTCGCCTTCGGGCAGGCCTTCAATCAGTTCGACCTTGTAGCTCTCGCCTTTTTCTCGGTAATGCTCGATCGCTTCCTGCCGGTCTTTGACTTCGCAACGGAAAGGAGCTTTTTCACTGATGATCTCGGCCATCTTCTTTTCGATCCGCTCGAGATCCTGGGGCAGGAAAGGCTTGTCTACCTCAAAATCGTAATACCAGCCTTCGTCGATCGGCGGGCCGATAGCCAGCTTGACTCCCGGGAAAAGTTCCTGCACCGCCTGGGCCATAATATGAGAACTGGAGTGCCAGAAAACCTCGCGGCCTGCCGCCTCCCTGAACGTCAGAATCTCGACCGGAGCATCGTCCGGAATGGGGTACCCGAGGTCGCGCAAGTCACCGTTCACCTTGACCGCGATGGCTTCCTTAGCCAGGCGGCCGGAGATTGACTTCGCAATGTCGTAGCCGGTCGTGCCGCTGTCGAACGGTTTGACCGAGCCGTCGGGGAATTGAATCTGGACCTGTGCCATCTTACATACATAAAACGGGCTGGTGGGACCGCTGTGTTCCCAGTCATCCCGCGGTTAAAAAATGGTGGGCGATACTGGAATTGAACCAGTGACTCCTTGCATGTCAAGCAAGTACTCTAACCATCTGAGCTAATCGCCCACGGGAATTTGCCCTACGGAACAGCATTATTCCGCAAGGAGAAAGAGTATATGATTTTAGATCGTCCTTGTCAATAGATATTTTAGGCTCTTCGGGCTATGAATCTCATGAGGTTTAACAACTTACGGAGCCGGGACCGGAAGCCAACGTTTCCTGTTTCCGGAGAGTTTGCCCAAAAGTCCCGATTCCTCTCCC
>JAAERE010000460.1 GCA_024230675.1 bacterium
TGCGTATTTCGGACCATTAAGATCGCTGATATCGGTGGATTGAGATCACCGATATCGGGCCATTGAGATCATTGATATCGGAGTATTGAGATCACTGATATCGGAGCATTGAGATCGCTGTATCGCAGGGCGAAGCGACGGATAGCAGAAGGTGCTATTGCTCTTGGCCGGACTTAACGGCGAAGGGAGAGAGCGATGGCAAGAGCGAGGTTATCCGTGCGAAAAATTAAAGAGATTTTGCGGTTGCGAGTTGGCGAGAAGCGGACGCTCAGGGAGGTGGCTTCGAGTGTCGGGGTGTCTCCGTCCATGGTCCACTCATGCGTTGTTCGAGCACGAGCTCACGAGGTGGACTGGTTGGCGGCGCAGTCGATGGATGACGAGACACTGGAGAAAAAGCTGTACGGAGATGGCGGCAAATTCAAAGTCGGCGCGAAGGCGATTCCGGATGTCAAAGAGATCCACAAGCAGCTTCGCCGAAAGGGTGTGACGCTCTATCTTCTGTGGCAGGAATACAAGGCCGCGCATCAGGCGGACGGGTATCAGTACACTCAGTTTTGTGAGCACTACCGGCAATACCGCGCGCAGCTCGACGTGGTGTTTCATCAGGAGCACACGGCCGGGGAGAAACTGTTTGTGGATTGGTCCGAGGACGGGATTCCGATCACCGACCGGTTGACAGGAGAGGTCAAAATGGCGCCGTTGTTCGTGGCCGTTTTGGGAGCGAGCAATTACACGTTTGTAAAGGTGGCGGAGTCGAAAAATCTATGGAATTGGATCCGCTGCCACATCGCCGCGTTCGAATTTTTTGGCGGTATTCCCGAGATAGTAGTGCCCGACAATACGAAAACAGCAGTAACGAAAGCGTGCAATTACGAGCCGGACATCAATCCCACTTATCACGAGATGGTTCGACATTACGGGACGGCGGTCATCCCGGCCAGGCCGAGGAAACCTCGCGACAAGGCCAAGGTGGAAACCGGGGTGTTGCTGGCGCAAAGATGGATTATCGCCGCGCTTCGGAATCATACTTTTTTTACCATAGGAGAGGCCGCGCAAGCCGTCGCTCGCAAAGTCACCGAGATGAATTTGCGCAGGTTTCAAAAGCTGGATTCAAGCCGTCTGGAATTATTCGAGCAGCTGGATAAGCCCGCGCTCAGTCCTTTGCCGGAGGATCGTTACGAGTACGCAGATTGGTCCAAGGCAAAGGTCAATGTGGATTACCACATCGCGGTGGACAAGCATTACTACAGCGTGCCTTACAAATACGTGCAGAAGACTGTGGAGGCGCGTTTTACGGGAGCCACGGTGGAGATCTTTTTCAAGGGCCGCCGGATCACCTCACATGAGCGAAGCTACAAAAAATGGGGCTATTCCACCAAGGAAAAACACATGCCCGAAAAGCATCGTAAATACCTCAAGTGGAATCCCTCGCGCATATCATCCTGGGCCGACAAGGTCGGTCCGCATACAAAGCTTCTGGTCCAAAAAATCATGGACTCGAAACCGCATCCGGAGCTGGGATACAAGGCTTGCCTGGGCGTCTTGCGGCTGAGCAACAGCTATGATCGCGAGCGCCTGGAAGCTGCGTGTCGTCGTGCTCTGGATCTCAATTCAGCGTCGTACAAAACAGTCAAATCGACTCTGAAATACAACCTGGAAAACAAACAACTGCCGCAAAACGAAAAACCGAGACGGGTTATCGAGCACGAAAACGTGCGTGGTGCCGACTATTACAATTGACATCGCAAGGAGATAAAAATGCTCAATGAAGAGACATACAACAAGCTCGTGGAAATGAAGATGGCCGGGTTTTCCGCAGCCTTTCAAGAATACGCGAATGAGCCGACCAAAGACGAACTGTCCTTTGACGAACGATTCGGACTGATGGTTGATCGCGAATGGTCCGAGCGTCAGGAACGCAGGCTCAGATATCGATTGCGCTGCGCGAAATTGCGTCACGAGGCCTGTGTGGAAGACATCGACTATCGACACCCCCGTGGATTGGACAAGTCTGTCATCCAAAGGCTGTCGGCATGTCAATGGATCTCCAATAGCGAAAATCTGATAATCACTGGCCCGACCGGCGTGGGGAAATCGTGGATCGCCTGCGCGCTCGCCAACAAGGCATGCCGCGAAGGATATACGACGAAATATGCACGAGTCCCGAGACTGCTCCAGGACCTCTATGTCAGCCACGCGGACGGCTCATACGCCAAAGAAATGAAGAAGCTTCTAAAACCGTCCGTGCTCATTCTGGACGACCTGGGCTTGTCGCCTTTAAATGAATCTCAACGCCGGGACCTATTGGAAGTGGTCGAAGACCGCTACGCGAGAAAATCGATCATCGTCACCAGTCAGCTGCCGACGAAAAAGTGGCACGACACAATAGGCGATCCGACCATAGCCGACGCGATCTTGGACCGCCTCGTCCACAATGCCCATCGGATCGAAATGCGAGGAAAATCCATGAGAAAGAAATCTGAAAATCCGAAAACGAACAAAAATCAAAAAGGCTGAAAAATGAAAATCACTATCAGATCGCCACCGTCGACATCGAGCAATTGCAGAGACAAGTTTTTGACAACTGGAAGCGATTCCAGGATAAGAAAACAAGATCGTCGCTTCGCTCCGAAAGAATGATCTCAATCACCGACACAGGTGATCTCGTTGCACCGAAACGAGCGATCTCAATCGAGCGAAACAAGCGATCTCGTTACACCGATTCAGGTGATCTCTTTGAGCGAAATACGCAA
>JAAERE010000461.1 GCA_024230675.1 bacterium
ATCAGACCCGGCTTCGTAGACACTCCGATGACTGCGGAGTTTGAAAAGAAGGGTTTCCTGTGGGCCAGGCCTGAGGGGATTGCGAAGGGGATTATCAAGGCGATCGACAAGCGCAAGGACGTGGTTTACCTGCCGTTTTTCTGGCGCTGGATCATGCTTATCATCCGTTGCATCCCGGAATTCATTTTCAAGAAGCTGGGATTGTAGTCATGGCGGACGGCGGTCCGAAAAACCGTTGACCCCAGTATTGTCGCAAGGTATATTTCGTTCGGTTGAGAATTCGTTCAGGGCGAAACCATGGACAGCGACACAGACGACAATACAGAGGTCAAGGGGCGCGGTGCCGAAACCGGGGAGTCTTTGGACGCCAAACCCGGCTTGGATTACGCGACTTTCCTACTCCATAGAAACACACTTGCAGAGAGTGGCTCGAAGCAATCTGCATCGTTCGACCGGCATGTTTTGACTCTAGCATCGGGTGTTCTTGGCGGTGTCATCGTCTTTCTCGAGAAGATAGCGCCCGATCCGGTCACGAGTTCGCTAATCCTTCTTTACTTCAGTTGGGGCGGGCTGCTGGCTTCCATTTCTTGTACACTTTCCTCTTTTCAGACTTCGAAGGCGGCTCATCTCAAGGACATAGAAATCTGGGATGCCATATACCTGGAGAAGGAAACAGAGGATCTGCAGGAGGAAGTTCGCAAGCTTAAGAGTAGAATACGGCTGCTCAATAGAATCTCGTTGGGAGCGTTTGTATCTGGTCTGATCTTTCTTGGTGTTTTTGCCGGGTACAATGTCTGGGTCAAGTAAGAGAGGAGACAAGGTCATGAACTCAAAGTGTGACAGGCCACCACCGCCGAAGCCACCCTCGCCGCCAAAACCGCCGATGCCTCCCAAGCCGCCCCCTATTCAAAGGCGGGACGGTGATGATGGTCCGCCAACACCGCCGAGGCCAAGGTAAACTGAAAAGGTGGGTAGGTCAAAACCCTTGTGGTTTTGACATCTATAGCGGACCGAACGTTCGGATACTCCCTGCAAGACTAGCCGAGCGAGTTCGGCTGAAGGGTCAAAATGGCAAGCATTTTGACCTACTCATGTCAGGCCGCCGGCTGGCCCGCCCTTCTTAAGGTGGGATTTGCAGTCACGCCGAATTCAAACGATACATGGGGCAGACGAGGACATCTGCCGCCCACCAAGCTCGGAAGGGCATCAGTCCGTCTTTCCTGCGAAGGCAGGAATCCATCTTCGATGATTGGGGCAAACAAGGACGTCTGCCCCTTCCACGGCCAATGGGCGCAGGTTACTTCGAACCAAACCGAACTAAGGCACCAAATGTGATCGAGTTGAGGTCGTCACTGCCGAGGTACTCCAGATCATTGGCCTTCTGAAAACGATAGCTGGCAAACAGATCAAGATCAAGACCACCTGCATAGAAGTCCACCCCGGCTCGAAGGGCAAAGAACGGATTGCTCTGCCAGGAGCCATCTATGTAGCCGATACCTATACCAACACCGCCGTATATAAGATCGCCTATCATGCCATACGCCTGAGGCTGCAGCATCATCTCATCACTTCCTCCAAAATCCGGTATGACCTCCAGATCAGCTTCCAGTCTGAACAGCTGGTCGGTGAATACAACCGATCCCATAAGACCAAAGGCGTTCTCGTCGAACTCAGGTACGTCCTTGATTTCTCCCAAAGTCCTGAGGTAATGAATTCCTCCGCCGAGGCGGGTTCCTGCCTCCGCGGCAGTAGCAATCGCCAGCAGGCAGACCATGAGCAGGATCGTAGTTGTCTTCTTACCTTTCATCATTGCCTCCAATCAGCCAGATGCTTCACTGAGTTCTGTCGTTTCTCTACCAACCTTCATGTTACCAGCCTAGAGATACGATACCCAGTATCAACAAACAACTACAAGATACACCTTTTTCTCCGGAGTGGTCCCTGCGGGACGACGTACAGACTCCATTTTTCCCGAGCATTTGCTAATTGAGTGGCCCACCATTCTTATGGTGGGATGTGCAGTCACCTAGAACGCAGACGATCCACGGGGCAGACGGGGACGCAGGCACAGCCTGGCTTCTGCCGCCCACGGGAGTATGCCAATCAAGTAGGGAGGCTTCGACAAGCTCAGCCTGACTTGATTGACGGTTTCCAGAGTTAGGAAAAGTCACCCTGAGCTTGAACCAGGCCGTGCCTGTCGAAGGGGGGCGCCTTGGCAGGATCGCAGGGATCCTGCCCTACGAATTCCAGTGTTCCCTAATTAGTCATCCCCTCGCAAGAGGGGACCCAGGCCTTAGTTCTAATCAGTACGAATCGAGGAACTGGGTCCCCGTTTTCACGGGGATGACTCAGATAGAGCTCAGATAGAACTCAGATAGAGCTCAGATAGAACTCAGATAGAACTCAGATAGAACTCAGATAGAACTCAGATAGAACTCAGATAGAACTCAGATAGAACTCAGATAGAACTCAGATAGGACTCAGATAGGACTCAGATAGGACTCAGATAGTAGTCAGATAGGACCTACCCCTTAATCGCCCATCTCACGATGTTCGCCAGCGTTGGGGATTTGCCCTGCATCAGGATGCCCACGCGGAAAATCCGGCCGCCGATCCACACGAACAACGCCGCGAACAGAATCACTCCCAGCAGGCCCACCCACGGCTGCCAGGCAGGAATGTCGGCCGGCGTCGCCAGACGCAGCAACATCAGGGGCGGCGTGAACGGTGGGAAAAGCGACATCCCGGTTGCCCAGCCGGCCAGCGGTTCCTTAGCCACGGGGACAATCACGAACATCGGAATCATAGTCGGCAACATAGCGGGGAACATCAGGTTCTGGGCGTCCTTGGGATCGGTACAGACCGCCCCGAGCGCGGCGTACACCGAGCCGTACATTACGATCGCGCAGACCATCAGCACAAAAAACCACGGCAGGATGTGAAACGGGATGTGTTCGGACATGCCCATGTAGGTCACGGCAACAATGCCGCCCAGCATGTATACGGACGACGCCGTCAGCGACACAGCCACTCCGCCGAGAATCTTCCCGGCCATGAACTCCGAAGGCCTGATCGAGCCCAGAAGAACTTCGGCTATGCGCTGCGTCTTTTCTTCCATGATCGAGTTCAGCAACGGCGTGGCGCCCATAAGGACGAGGATAAACATCAGCATCATCATGCCAAGAGGGAGGAGGATCGCTTTGGCGCGGTTAGCCTCCCGGGCTTCCTCGATTTCTCCGCTGGCCTCATCGACCGTCATCAATTCCATCGGCTGAACGTTCGTCCAGGCGAGGGCCTGAGTGGCGATTTCCGGGTCGACCCCCACCTCAGCGAGGCGGCTGCGCCGCAGTTCGAGGTTAAGCGGCCAGCCCATCCAATCGGTTATATCGTCAAAGGCGGAGGTTCGTGAATAATAGGAAATCTGGGCCGCATCTTCGTCCTCCCCCGGATGAAGCGCGTCCGGTCCTATTTCCAAAAACCCGGCCAGTTCACTTTCGCGTACCCGGTCGGACAGCTCCAGCCGTTGAGCTCGGGGGTTCTCCAGGTCGGCCTCGACCGGCTCGAAAATGTACTCAGGCTTGACTTTCCTGTCGGAGCCTTCTTCGTAACAGACTTCGGAGTTTCGTTTTTCGGCCGCCTCGACAAGACCCTCGACCACCACGCCAGAATGATCGATGACGGCGATGTGTTTGTCGGTAGTATCCACTCGGTTCTCGAGAATGATCATAGCCAGGATGCTGCCGCACATGACTATGGGCGCCAGTGCCAGACCTATTACGAAGCCCTTGGTTTTGACCGCAGCCAGGTATTCCCGCCGGGCCAGCCAGAAAACTTTACGCATGATCAACCTCCGAGGCTTCGGGTCCGGCGATGCGCACGAAAATATCGTGAAGCGAAGGCTTGGCGATTTCGAATCCCCAGACCTCCGTGCGCTGCATTACGGTGGCGGCCACTGCCTGTGGGTTGGCTTCCGGAGTCAGGTGAAGTTCCTGCATCTGGCCGAAATCGTTGATGCGATCCACACCGTCCAGATCGGCCAACACGCCCGAGCCGTTCTTGCAGCGTATTCTCAAAGTGTCATGACCGTACTGATCCTGAATCGAGCTGAGCGTACCGTTGAGGACTTTCTTGCCCTTGAAGATCATGAATATGAAATCGCACATGCGCTCGGCGGTATTCATGTCGTGAGTGCTGAATATTACCGTGGTGCCTTTTCTCTGAAGTTCCAGCACGGCCGAACGGAGGACGTCGGTATTGACCGGGTCGAGGCCGGTGAAAGGTTCGTCGAGTATAACCAGTTCCGGGTCGGCGACTACCGAGGCGATGAATTGTACTTTCTGAGCCATTCCCTTGCTGAGCGCCTCGACTTTCTTATCGGCCCATTCCACGAGATCCATTCGCTTCAGCCAATTGTCGACCGCGCCGTCGACTGATTGGCCGCGTTTTAGGCCCCCGTAGAACCGCAACAGCTCACGGACTTTCATGCGTTTGTAGAGGCCGCGTTCCTCGGGGAGATACCCGATCCGGCTGGTGGCGGCGCCGTCCTGGATTTCGTCGAAAACCCGCACGTCCCCCCGGTCGGGCCGGAGGATGTTCATTATCATACGCAGGGTGGTGGTTTTGCCGGAACCGTTGGGTCCGATGAAACCGTAGATACTGCCCTTCGGAACGGTCAGGGTCAGGTCATCCACGGCGGTATGTTCGCCAAACGTCTTGGTGACGCCGGCAATATCTACAACGTTCAAGTTTATCCCTCCTGTGGGAGCCCGACGCTCAGGCCCGTCCGGGCCGCAATACTGTTTTGTCTAATACGCTACCAAGCCCCCCTTTATTCAAAACGGGTGAAACGAATTCAGGTTGCCTGGTTTTTCGATTGAACGGCCGCCGCCGTGGACGAACGGAGGCCGTAGGTCGGGTTCCGAAGGGTTGCCAAACCCTTTGAAACCCGACAATTCCACGGGTGGCCCACCCCTCCGGGGTGGGATATGCTTTTGCTCCGAACACGAGCGACTAAAGGGGCAGACGGGGACGCAGGCACAGCCTTGGTTCTGCCGCCCACGCAAAAGGCGGGACCGCTCGAAACAGTCCCGCCTTCGCGGTCGTTTGATTACGTTCCTCTACTTCCCGATGCAGTAAA
>JAAERE010000462.1 GCA_024230675.1 bacterium
TAATTATTAGATATAAGGTGAATGATATAGTTAATCCTAATATAACCTCATGCGTACTATTTGATAATAGGTATAATAGTATAATTAGTCCATTAATAGAACATGATCAAATCATTATAATAACAGATATAATAAAGAAAAAACTTTCAAAGCATAAAAAAAACTTTAGTAAGAGGTTTCGATGAATAATCATTCCAATCACACTGCCTAATGTTAAAATTATAATAATTCAATAAAAAAGTATTATTCGATTAGCCTTTATTCGGCCTTTAATCAATAATTCCACCGATCGACTAATGGATTAAAGGCTAAAAACATATCAAATAAAGGCTTTTAATTAACTAAAAGATATCCAAAGATTAATCGGATAAAGGCTAAATAAAGGACAAATATTACTAAAATATGAAGAAAAACAATAATTGATTAAAAGCTGGTATTCGAATAAAAAGCCTTTAATCAATAATTCGGCCGAATAAGATATTTAATAATATATAAAAACCAATTATATAATTAATAGTTAATAATCAATCGAACTACTTTTTTAGGGTAATTAACATAATAACAATTAATAATAACTATTTATTAATAAATAATTAGTAGATAGAAGGTAAATGATATAGTTAATCCTAATATAACCTCAAACGTAGAATTTCATAATAAGTATAATATTATAATTATTCCATTAATAGAACATGATCAAATAATTATAATAACAGATATAATAAAGAAAAAACTTTCAAAGCATAAAAAAAACTTTAGTA
>JAAERE010000463.1 GCA_024230675.1 bacterium
CCGCGTCTGGATATAGTGGCAACCACCCGTATCCCGGTCTCCGGCTTTGCAGGGGAGGAGGAACGCAGCGAGGTGGAGCTGAGCATTCACGTGGGCGGTACCCTGGAGAAGCCTGAGTTCGGCGTGGAACAAGGCGAGGGCGGCGGCTCCGACTTCAGCGAAGAAGACATCCTGCCGCTTATCCTGGCTAATTACTACGGTGCGGAGTCAGGGTCGCCGGGAGCTTTCGAAGAACGAGTGTCGCAGTTCGTCTCGTCCCAGGTGTCTCAGATTGGTACTCGTCGTCTGGGGGTGGAAACGTTTGAGATTGATCCCACCTACGGCGGACGCATGGACCTTCGGAAAACCCGCGTGACGCTGGGAGTACAAACCACCTCCAATCTGTATCTCTACGGCCGAACGCCCGTGACGTTTGACCGCGGTCAGGAGGTTGGGTTCGAATATCGGTTCAACCGGGCGTTCCTGGTTGAAGGTCAGCGGGACGAGGACGAACTGTACCATCTGAACCTTAAGCTGCACTGGGAGTTCTGATGCCGGGTAGGCTTCTGCTCATACTTATAGTCGCCTGTCTTCTGGGTCAGGAAGTCGCCGCTATCGACAAGGCCAAGCTGCGCTGGGCGCGGAGCCGTCCCCGGATAGATTCAATCGCAGTTGACGGCAACGAGTTCTTCAAAGACTCTGAAATCAGGTCGCGCCTCTATTCCCGCAAACGCAATATCTGGCTGGCCATAAAAGGTGACCGCCGCAGCCGTGTGCAACGAGAGACTCTGAGCCGCGACACGCTCGAAGTGAAGTTTCTGTATCTCTCCAACGGTTTTCTCAACGTGCGAGTCACCCACGATTACGAGCCGATCGGTGAGGACTCCGCCGCCCTGGTGAGGGTCTCGGTCAACGAAGGCCGTCGCTTCAGCTATGGGCGTAAGACCGTGCGCGGTTCTTTCGATACCCTGTTTGCCTGGAGGTTCAATGAGATCGCACGGCGTCTGGAATCGGGTGAGCCGGTGGACCCGTTCGAGCTCAACGACATAAAGTCCGAAATCAAGGAGATTCTGGCCAACCGAGGTTATCCTTACGCGACTATCGTTCAGACCGTGGATACGACCGGTCCCCCGGATTCATGTCGCGTAACGTTCGACATCAACTCCGATTCCCTGGTTCATTTTGGCAACGTGGAGGTTGAGGGAGCCTCTGACTATCCCGAATACGCCGCCCGTCGAGAGCTCAAAATTGTTCCGGGATACATCTATCGTCGTGAGGACATTCTTGAATCACAGCGCCGCCTGTTTGAGTCCGGGTACTACACGACCTTCCAGCTAAGGCAGGCGCAGGACTCCGAAGATCGCCTCAACCCGAATTTTGTCCTGCGTCTCAGGGAGCGCAAGACGCGGAGTCTGACGTTCAAGGCGGGTGCCGCCCAGTCGGAGGTCCGGGACCTTCAATGGGACATTTCAGCGGCTTACGGTCAGCGCAACTTTCTCGGGTCGCGGCGCTACGATCTCCTCAACGACTATTCCTTCGCGGTCGGCAAAGACAGCCGACTCATCAAACATCGCTACCGCCTTCGCCTCACGGAGCCCTGGTTCCTGGGGATCAGGATGCCGGTCACGCTTACGGGCGAGGTCCAGCCGAGGACCAAAGACGCTGTGCAGGCGTTTGACAAGCGGTCCTGGTCGACCGCAGCTGTTCTCACCAAGTGGTTCGCTCGCAAGGTGCGGGTGATGCTCGGCATGGAATACCAATTCGTCAAGATTTCGGGCGCGTCGGATGAGATTGTCGAGGAGGCGAAGACGCTCGAAGGTAATTCGGCTCGTCGAAAACTATACGCCTCGTTCCGGCGTGACAGCCGCGACGACATTTTCATCCCCCACCGGGGCTCCGTTACGGAGTTGAGCGGCGAGTACTTCGGCGGTTTCTTGAAGGGTGACGACAGCTTCTTTAAGATCGAGGCAGAATGGTCCAGATATCGCGTGGTCTGGCCCGGTTGGATAAACGCCTCCAGACTGCGCGTCGGCTGGGCCGAGGAATTCGACCAGACCCTGTCGGTGCCGCTTGACGAAGCCCTCTATCTCGGCGGTGCCAACACCGTACGTGGGTTTGAGGAGAACCGGCTGGGACCGCTCCGCGACGACGGGACCCCTGAGGGCGCCCAGTATATCGTCGTGTTTAATCAGGAATTCCGCTGGAAAACCGTACAGGTCCTTAACGTCCTGCCGCTATTTGGAGACATTTTCGCAACCATGCCTCTCTGGCAATCCGCCTTCGTAGACGTCGGCAACGGCTTTCGGAGGAAGGAAGACATGCGTTTCGACAACCTCGCCGTTAGCTACGGTACCGGGCTGCAGATAGTATCGCCGGCCGGTCCTATCCGTTTCGACTACGCCCGGGTGTTGGATACCAGGAATTTTGATTTTGCCGATCGCTGGCACTTTACCATATTGTACGCGTTCTAGAAACGGTGTCTCGACCGGGCCTTCTCTCGATCGTGTACCCACGGTGGAAATATTGAAGCAACCCTCATAAGGATATTTTCTGATGGATCGCATATATCTGGATCATAACGCTACCACACCCGTTGACCCCGAAGTCGTGGAGGCTATGCTGCCGTATCTGGCCGAAGGTTTCGGCAACGCCAGCTCGGTGCATTCGTTTGGGCGCGACGCCAAGGTGGCGCTCGAAAACGCCCGTGAGCAAATCGCGGCTTTCATCGGCTGCGAGCCCTCGGAGTTCTATTTTACTTCGGGCGGGACCGAGTCCGACAACCTGGCGGTCCAGGGCGTGGCCCGAAATCTTCGCTTGCGCAAGAACCATCTGATCGTGGGGGCGACGGAGCATCACGCAGTCCTCGAACCGGCCGAACATCTGGCCCACCGCGAAGACTTCAAGTTGGACATCCTGCCGGTTGACAACGACGGTTTTGCATCGCCCGAAAGGCTCGCCTCTCTTGTGAATGACAAAACAGCGCTGGTTTCGGTGATGCACGGCAACAATGAGACCGGCACGGTGCAGGACATCGCCGCTCTGACCGCCGTGACGCGCAAAAAGAATATTCTGTTTCACACCGACGCCGTCCAGTCAGTAGGCAAAGTGAAAGTGAACGTCAAAAACCTCGGCGTTGATCTTCTGTCGCTGACGGCGCACAAAATCTACGGTCCCAAGGGAATCGGCGGTCTGTTTATCCGGTCAGGCGTGAAGCTGGCTCCGCTGTTCTACGGCGGCTCGCACGAGAAGAAACGCCGCCCGGGGACAGAGAGCGTTGCGGGCGCCGTGGCTTTGGCTAAAACGTTGGAGATTGCCGGTCTCCTCATGGAGCCGGATTTTACACGTCTCAAAGAGCTGGCGGACTATTTCATTGATAAGGTCACTTCACTAATCCCGGATGTGGTTTTGAACGGCCCTGAAGAAAATCGGGTGCCGCAGACCGTGAATCTGTCGTTTGCGGGGATTGAGGGCGAGTCGATCCTATTGTCGCTTGACATCGAAGGCATCGCCTGTTCTTCGGGCTCGGCCTGTACTTCGGGCGCGACCGAACCTTCGCATGTGCTCGTGGCTATGGACAAGCCGAAAATCGAGGCGCAGGGAGCGATCCGCTTCTCGCTCGGGCGATCCACGACCCGAGAGCAGCTTGACTACGTTATAGAGAAACTTCCGCCGGTGGTCGAACGG
Source organism: bacterium (assembly GCA_024230675.1). Lineage (GTDB taxonomy): Bacteria > Zixibacteria > MSB-5A5 > GN15 > FEB-12 > JAAERE01. The sequence continues at coordinate 3,664 of JAAERE010000463.1, forward strand.
CTTCGCGCCATGTCGCCGGTATATCAGAAGGCTAAATCTTAAAGACGTTCTTGGGAACGGGTTTTTGACAAGGGCCGTTCGCGCGGCCCTTTTTGCATGTTATGACGCACAATAAACGAGTTCTGGTTGCCATGTCCGGCGGGGTTGATTCCTCCGTCGCCGCTTTTCTGCTCAAGGAGCAAGGGTACGATGTCGTCGGCGCGCACATGAAGCTGTGGGATTACGTCGACGTCGGCGCCGATATCTACAAGGACGGCCGCTGCTGCACGCTTGACTCTATCACCGACTGCCGGTTTGTGTGCGATAAGATCGGCGCGCCTTTCTATGTTCTAAATTTATCGCCAGAGTTCAAAAAGAGCGTTATAGACAACTTCGTAAGTGAGTATCGCGCCGGAAGAACCCCTAATCCTTGTGTGCGCTGCAACAGCGAAGTCAAATGGGACGAGTTTCTGCGCAAGGCGCAGGAGGTCGGCTGTGATTACATCGCCACGGGGCATTACTCGTTCATCGAACAAGGTGAAAATGATCGCTGGCGCATTCGCAAGGGAGTCGATGAAACCCGCGACCAGTCTTACGTGCTCTGGGGCCTCAAGCAGGAAGCTCTCGCACGAACGCTCATGCCGCTGGGCGGATTGCG
>JAAERE010000464.1 GCA_024230675.1 bacterium
GAATCCTCCAGCGGTATCTGTGTGCAGCCGCAGCCCGGCCAGAGTCTAATGACTCGAACGGTATCGTCGCCGACTGACCTCAGCCAGAAATCATGCGTAAGGATGCGGTTTTGAGAGATTCTGCCAAAGTCAAAAGTAGCTTCTTTTATTTCCAGTTTCGGACCGGCCAGAACACCGGTCGCCAGAACTACAAGGGTTGCCAGAAAAACCAGACCTGATCTCATACTACCGCTGCCTCCACCTAAGTTTTCCCTGGAATCGTCTACGCAATACCCATTTCATCGGATCATGAGATGATATCGAACAGTCTTTCCCACCGGGCTTTCTGGAAAAAATGCACGACGTTGAATACGAACAGACGCGGCACCGACAGAGGATCGGTCACTGAGACCTCGGGCGAGGGGTATTCATCGTCGTTCCACGACCAGTGAATGACCATCGCCTCCCCCAGAATCAACGGCGCCGGTACCGGTCCCCAGAATCGCGAGTCGTAGGAATTGTCCCGATTGTCGCCCATCATGAAATAGGATTCTTTGGGTACGACGTAGGGGCCGAAATTATCCCGACTGTTTTGCCCGCCGGGTCCGCGAGGTTGAATCCTGAGGTTGCCCAAACGGGTGGTGTCGGAAAACTTCGCCTTGTCCTGATCCGGAAAGCGCTCTCCGTTGACGTAGAGGTTCTTGTTCTTGACCTCAATCGTATCGCCCGGTATTCCCACACAGCGCTTGATATATTTGGTACCGTTCTGGTCTCCCGGAAAAATGAAGATCACAATGTCACCACGCTCGGGATCACCTACCGCCGGCATACGCCAGTTCACCAGGGGCAGCTGGGCGCCGTAGACAAATTTGTTGGCCAGCAGGAAATCCCCAACCAGGAGAGTGTCTTCCATCGACGCCGTCGGGATCTTGTAGGCCTCGACAATCGAAGTCTTGATAATCAGGGCCAGGACTACGGCCAGACCGATCTGCTTAACGTTTTCCCAGAGTGTGCCACCGGATTGGCTCATAGTGTTCTCCCGATCCTATTGAACTTCGTCGAAATGGACTGCGCTACTTTCATTATACCTTCTACGCCTCTGGTCATAACAGGTTTCGGCGGGGATGTCAATTACAACTCAATTGGACCCGAACAGCCGCAGTATATCGTTGTAGGTGACAAAAACGATGAGCCCCAGAAGGACCACCATTCCGACCTGTTGAGCTATCATACGGGCTTTCATCGAGAGTGGCGAGCGCTTAACGGCCTCTATGCCGAGAAACACCAGGTGGCCGCCGTCGAGTACCGGAATCGGCAGAACGTTCAGCACCGCCAGGTTAATTGACAGCAGGGCCATAAACGACATCAGGTACAGGAATCCTCTGCGAGCCACCTTGCCGGACTGCTGGGCAATAAACAGCGGTCCCCCCAGCATCTTGGTGGAAACTTCGCCGAACACCAACTGCTTGACAAAACTGGCGGTCACGGCCACGATGCGGTGAGTATCGGTAAAGCCCCGGCCGACGGCCTCGCCGACCCCATATCTCCTGAAGCTGATAGCCTTTTCCTCAATACCTATGATTCCGACGGAGTCTATGCCCCCTTCCATATTGGGAACCTCTCCGATCGCCGTAACAATCTCTGCCGAAACGGTATCCCCCTCGTGCAGCCAGGTAACCTCGATGGGTCCTGTCACGACGGCGTTGATCTTGTCCCTCATGGAGGAAAAGCCGCCAATCGCCTCACCGTCGATGGCAATGATCTGGTCCCCGTCGACAATCCCTGCTTTCTGCGCCGGCCCTTCCTCGGAGACAGCCCCGATCAAGGCGCGGTCAGGATCGGTTTGGGCCTCGCCCACGATCATGTAAATGCTTATCATGATAACCACGGCCAGGACATAATTCATGAACGGGCCGGCCAGGATTACGGCGGCGCGTTGAAGAATCGACTTGGACATGAACTCGTCGGCGGCCCCGGTGCTTTCCTCGTCGGGGTTTTCTCCGGCCATTTTCACATAGCCGCCAAGAGGGATCATACCTATACAGTATTCAGTTTCGCCGTACTGGCGTTTGAAAATGTTGGGCGGGAAACCCAACGAGAATTTCTCGACCTTGATCCCGACTTTCTTGGCTACTAGAAAATGGCCAAGCTCGTGGATAAAAATCAATACACCCAAAACAAAAACAAACGAGACTATCGTCATCAACATATAGTTTTCTCCAAAGTGCTCCGGGCCAGTTCGCGAGCCCGGCGGTCAGCCTCCAAAATGTCTTCGAGTTCCGGCCGGTCAACCGAGGTCACTTTCTCGACCGTCTCTCGAATAGTATCGGCTATTTCTGTAAACTTGATCTCCTTGTTCAAAAAAGCTTCCACGGCGATTTCGTTGGCGGCGTTGTAGACCGCCGGGGCAGTGCCGCCGGTCCGGGCAACCTCGAAAGCCAGCTTGAGAGCCGGAAAGCGCTCAAAATCCGGAGGCTCAAACGTGATTTTCTTCAGTTCCGTCCAGTCAATCCGCCCATAGGCCGACTTGGTCCTATCGGGCCAGAATAGGGCGAAGGCTATTGGCAGGCGCATATCGGGATTGGAAAGTTGGGCTATTACCGAAGAGTCGCAGAATTCCACCATCGAGTGAATAATTGACTGAGGATGAACCACGACCTGTATGTCGTCGGC
>JAAERE010000465.1 GCA_024230675.1 bacterium
GACTGGAAACGGGAGCGCGCAGCGAAGTCAAGAAGATGATTCTGCTGAGGTGAAGAGTCGGCGGAGAAATCGGCCCGCCATGGACGGCGCCAGACCGATTAGCAGCAACAGACCGCAAAGCCAGAGAACCGGGTATTCGTATCCGCGGGCATACTTTCTGAGATAACGATACATCGCCGCGTGCGAGATCGCTTTCATCCGGTACGGCCATCGGCCGGTGGTCGCCCCGACATAATGCTCAACCGTTACCTCCGGATAATACAGCAGCTTGTATCCGGCCTCACTTAGCCGGCGACAGAAATCCACATCGTTAAAGAGAATCGGAAACGCTTCATCCATCAGGCCGACCTTGTCGATAACCGGGCGGGGGATCATCATGACGGCACCCATCGGCTGATCGACATACATCTCCCTTTTGTGATCGAACCAGCCCATGCGCCAGTGCGAGAACTCGCGGTGGGTCGAGAACATGCGATCCAGGAAGAGGGCCCGATAGAAAACATGGCGGTACGTGGGAAAAGCCCGGACCGATTTCTGAGCCCTCCCCTCGAAATCGACATACCCCGGCCCGATCAAGCCGATCTCCTTGTTGTCGCCGAGTCGCTTCAGCAAACCTCGGGCGGTCCCGGACCGAAAACGCAGATCCTGATTGAGAACGTAAAGATTGTCCCCGGACGCAGCCTTTATGCCGATATTGACCGCCTTGGCAAAACCGAGATTGCGGCCGTTTTCGATCA
>JAAERE010000466.1 GCA_024230675.1 bacterium
ATACTGGCAGTTATCTATCAGGTCCGCTATACCGTCGTTGTCGTCGTCGTCATCGCACAGGTCGCCTTCGGCGTCACCATCATTGTTGGCCTGCGTCGGGTTCTCGACAAACTGACAGTTGTCGGCTAGGTCGTCTACGCCATCGCCGTCGTCGTCGTCATCGCAGGCGTCGCCGAGACCGTCGCCGTCGTTGTCTTCCTGCAACGGATTATAGACCGTCGGACAGTTGTCAAAATCAGCGCACACGCTATCAGCGTCCTCATCGCCGCAACAACTGAGAGACTCAGTCTCGCCGTGGACCCAGAAAAATGGATAGCCGGGAGGGTCCGGCCAATAGTAGTACCAGCCGTACCATTCGCCGCCGTAGAACTGCATAATGTGACAGAGGTCGGGTTCGGAGTGATAGTCAAACATCACCGACGGCAGCAGGCCGGGACCGGGATCGGTATACTCTACGCCGATAAAAAACGGCCGCTCCACACAGCAGGGTGTTGGGAAAGCCACGGTACCGACGTTGGGATGGGCAAAAGTAGCCGAATCACATTCCACCGGGACACGACAGAGTTCAAGTCCCGGGCCAAAACAACTGTCGAGACTCAATACATCGTAAAGGACAACTTCTATCTGGACCGGCCACTTGAACTTGCGGGAGTCGTAGAGATCATTGGGGTCAAGCATCGTGAACGAAAGCGCGGTTACCTCGAACGGATACGCGCCGGCACCGCACTCGACAGGGTCAAAGTAGGCCACGGTGGCTTGCCCGGAATCGTAGGTCGAGTTGTACGCCAGGACGGTATCGTCGACAATGTGTTTGAAAAGAGTACACTCGGCCGTAGCGCTCTTCAATGCGGGAAGGTTGGTGATTTCTTCCGAAGGTACCCGACCGGGGCTGTCAGCTTGCGGACAATCTGCGACGCTGATCGGTCCGGCAACCAGCATCGTACAAGTGATCAGAAGTACGGCTATGATACGCGTCAACATGGGACTACCTCCGCGAAAAGGCCTGGAATTGCACGACGCCCTGAGTGAGAATCTGCGAAGCTGACCGGCTCGCAAGGGCCGCCCTGCCTGCTGCCTGTAAACTAACGTACCACACGTGATGAGTCAACAGTCGACCCACCTGTTCGAGCGAGTTGGGCGGCAGGCCTCAGAACTTGTAGCCGAAATTCACCTGGAAGAGAACGGCGTCATAGCCAAACTCGTTGGGGCCAGGTTCGTTCCACGGCATGGTGTGATCGGCCTTCGCACCGGTGAACACCGCTATTCGGGCGCCCGCGTACAGGTTCTCTTTGACCAGATAGTCGGCGCCGGCACCAAGCTGCCAGATGATATGGGTTGCGGCTGCGCTCTGTTCGGCCCCCTCGGAGTACATATTGTCCTTATCGATGTTCAACGTTTTGCCATTGACGTTTGTCACGCCAACAGCGGCATAGCCGTAAGGCAAGACCTTGTTAAACGCCTTCCCTCCCTTGGCGGCAACCATAACTCCGTATCTGTAGGTGGCTTCGTAGAACACAGAGTCCGGATGAAACTGTTTGTCGGTCGCAGTACCTTTCTGCATGTAAAGCGGCAGAATGAGCTCGAATCCGGCCACCCAGTTGTTGTCGAACTGGCGGTTGTAGGCCCCAAAAATACCGAACGTGGGGCTATCGTCGTCGAAATCGCCGGTCGACTCGAAGTGTGCAGCATCATCGGAAGTCAGTTCGCCGGAGACATAGCCGCCGAAAGCTCCGGCGTACCATCCGGTCCAATCGACAACTTCGTCCTGTGCGGACACCTGAACGCCTGCGATCAGGAAAGCGACAGAAACAAGAATCCCGCAGAGATGCATCTTGCGTGTACGCATTTTGTCCCTCTTCGTCTTGTGTGGTTTGGTCTGTGCTTGGGACCGATTGCTCGGTTACTGTATTCCAACAATATAGACAGTTGCAATCCGGTTAGCAAGGCTGGAGTGCGAAGCCTGTGGCCGATGCGAGGAGATTGCACTGTGAAGCCTGCGTCTGCCCCTGTCCCACCCGACTGGTGGCCCATCCGTCCCCGGGTGGGATTGAGTTCCGTGGGCGGCAGACGCCCCCGTCTGCCCCTGTGTCACCGTATTCTGTGTGGCTCACAATTCCTATGGTGGGATTCACAGGATATATCCCACCAGACGCCTTCGGCTCTTGGTGGGTTACAGTCCGCTTCGTGTAGGGCAGGATCCCTGCGATCCAGCCGACTGGTGGCCCATCCGTCCCCGGGTGGGATTGAGTTCCGTGGGCGGCAGACGCCCCCGTCTGCCCCAATATCACCGCGAGTCGAAAAGGTCTACTCGCCTGCCCGCTGTTTTCGCTCTTTGGACCAATAGTGCCACGGGCGCTTCTCTTTGGGAAGGTTGGGATCGCGGGCCTGCTCGATAGCAGTTCGAAAAACGTCCTCGCAGCAGGGGTCAACCCTCGTCCCTTTGATCTCCTGAAGCCGCTCCCACAGTTCGTGGGCGTCTTTGTCAAGCAGGTGTTCGACTTCGGTGATCCCGAGGTCTTCGAGGTCCGCCAGTGTTGCCGGCCCCACCGAGACCAGGTCTATTAGTCTGCGTTGGTTTGTCATATTGAAAATCTACGGGCGGGGGAGGTGGAGGAGAATCACTTTCTGCGCACCTCTCAACTGTGGCCCACCCGAGGATATCTAAAGACAACCAACAGCAAGAGAAGTTTCATTCGACGGGTGGCCCATCATTCCTATGGTGGGTTTCCAAGGCCATAGACTACCCTCACAATTCTACACAGTCGATCTCGAACTCGCCTTCACGCGCCCCATGATACCATCGGTAGCTCGACCAGGGCCAGTCGTTCGGCTTCGACACGAGCCCTCGACTTACCGGATTATTGTGACAATACCGAATCTTCTCAACAACAATATCCGTGGTGCGACAATTGTGGTCGTAACAACGACGCTGCCATATGGCCGCGTGTCCATCATTTCGGGTCAGAATCTTGTCCCGACTGTCAGGTCTTCGCAGCAGTGCAAGCAATGCGCGAGCCGAACGCGCTTTCATTCGCCCTATAAGGACGCCCAGGACTGTTGCGTCCGGCGGCTGTAACACCAGATGAACGTGCTCCGGCATAAGGACGTAACCGAGAATCCTCACTTCGTTCTCGGATCGGAGTCGAGCCAGGGCGTCGAGAACTGCCCGGCGGCTGGCGGTGTCAGTAAGATAACGGTGTCGGCGATAGCATGTAAACGTGATAAACCGGGCGGTGCCGGTATTGTCGATGTGTCGAAGCTTTGGCATGGGCTATGGATACAGTTATAACCCCGGCTCTGCAAATCACTTTGTCCCCCACCATAAGAATGATGGGCCACCCGACCTCACTCTCTAGATCATCATGCAGTGACATTTCTCTGTTATACGCCATCCTTGTATAGCAGGAGAATGGCTACTGCCCAAGGTATTGAGGTAGTGTACAGCAAAATCATCGCACACTTGACACAGGAATATTTGCGGTCTGCTATTTCGGCATTGCGATGACACTGCGAACACAAGTCATCTATATACTCCTCCAACGTCATATTGCAGGCTGTGCTTCTGAATTCATCGATGCCATGCCGCGCCACTCCTCCAAAGAAAATGAGTGAACTCCTAGGTCCTACGGTTATTGGAAAGGTGGCCTTGAACAGGTAGAAGAGGCATATGAGTTGCAGGAAGGCTGCAAGTGCCGCAGAGACTGCCTGCACCACTCCCCAGTCGTTCGCCGCCGCTGGCGCGACTGCCGCCAATAGCCCAAGCATCGCGGTATTCGCTGCAAAAACGAACGAAATCTTCGAGTCAGCTGCGCCAATCCAGGATAGCTGCCGGGCTAAGTTTTTTTCCAGAAAATCGACTCGATCGTGTCCTGCCATCTCTTCCAGACTCATGTCACTTGTCCTCCACTCTACAGTTCCACTCCACGTCCATAGGGAGTTGTATTCCGCGCAGGATCGCCATTTACTCAAGTGTTAGACTGTCAGCCATGTACTGGCCGATTCCCCCCCACGCATCGGTGACCTCACTCGCGATTCCAATATGGCGGAGAGGCAGGGATTCGAACCCTGGATAGGGGTTGCCTATACACACTTTCCAGGCGTGCGCCTTCAACCACTCGGCCACCTCTCCGTTCGATACATCGCGAATTTTCCCGGAACACCCTTCGACAGGCACGGCCTGGTTCAAGCTCAGGGTGACGGGCGTTCTCAGCGATGAATCCCCCAATTTATGCCCTTCCGCCGAAAAAACAAGGTGAAATTGTGGGGAAGAAGGGTCGTGCCCCGTTGTCGAAACCGCAGAGGTTTCGACCTACACCCGGGTAACCCACTATTTATGTCCGGGTAACCCACCATTTATGGTGGGGTTCGACGTGAACCTGAGAGTCTGACTTCCACGACGGATCCCACAGCAAGCTGTGGGGCACCTGCGAGGGGAAAGATGGGTTCCGGCCTTCGCCGGAGAGGCGGGCGGGAAGGCCAAGGGACTACGGGGAGGTCTGCTGCCCACGGCATAAGAAGATAGGTTCCGGCCTTCGCCGGAAAGACGAACGGGTGGGCGACGCCGTAAGGACGTTCTCCCAGAAAGGCGTTTCAGGGATCGACCACCGGAGACTCGCCCCCGTTGTGAAGAAAATCGGTCAGGTAGACCAGATCTGAGATATCTACCTGCCGGTCGCCGTTGGGATCGGCCTGCGAACGGGGCCAGAATGTATTAGGGCTGTCTCCCAGAAGATAATCACGCAAAACGCCCGGGTCGTTGTCGTCGACAACCAGATCGCAGTTTAGATCGCCGGGGAGGTCGCGCCCCACGTTCTCTAGCGGCCAGAGCTGGCCTTTGATTGTATTGGCCTCTCCGAATTCCCGCCACACCACTATCACCTGCCCGTCGTTGTTGAGGTCACAGTCGCTGTGGGTGCCTTTGAGCCCGGCCACGCCGCAGTTGTTATTGACCCTTCTGTTTCCCCCGACCGGCCGTCCGTCGGGGGCTACGCGCTGTAGAAACACGTCCCGTTTTAGATCGGAAGGATGACTGTCGGAATGAAGCCGACCGTCGGCCCAGGCGATAACGACGTTTCCTGAATCGTCGCAGGCGATCGAGGGATAGACAAGCTGAACGTCGACGATATTCGTGGAGTCGGCGTCATCAACCCGTACGGCGTCGTGTTTGGGAGAGCCGTCGGCGTTGAATCCCCGCATCCAGATATGTGTTCTGGAATAATGCTCGGATAGACCAAGCTTATCGCAGGACCAGACCAGGTAAAAGTCACCGTCGCTCTCCCCCGCCATATTGACCGTCCTGAGAGACACCGCAGAAATGTCTCCGGTCTCAGCAAACTGCGTTCGTCCACGCGGTTGTCCGCTCGGATCGTACACGGCATATTGAAGCCGCCCGCCACCCTGCCAGTTGGCTATCCAGGCTACCGCAAAACCGCCGCCGTTATCAATTGAGAAAGCGGGCGGTCCCTTTATCCGACGGTCTTCTATGAAACCAAGGGGATGAGGATCTGAAGGCCGGGATGTGGGGACAATGAAACTGCCCAGTTCCTCGCCAACCACATCAAATAGCCTGACGAACAGCTTGGTACCGTAAGGGGGTTCGATCTGACGGCCGACCCAGGCGGCGCCGCTCAATCCCGAGCTGTTCATATCGCCGACTGCCATGTGCGGACGAAAGTGATTCCCTTCCATCGGCACCAGAGCCGCATTCACGGGCTCCTCCGGGAAGATGCCGGAGGAATCAAGTGCGAAGTATCTGACACCCCGTCCAAAAGTATTCCTAGCGGTATCTATGTACGTTGAATGCACCGGGACGAAAAACCGCCCCAAATTGTCACTGGAAACGTTCGCGGGCGAGGTCGGCCAGCAGACACTGTCGTTCGAGAGAGTGTCCGGAAGCAAACGAAATTCGGGGCTCATCAAAGCGCCCGATGGCTCCAGGCGCATCAGGAACAGTCGGAGCGCGGTCTCGGTGTCGGTAATCTGCTGGCGAAGATACGAGAGGGCGATATTGCCGGCACCATCCAGAGCCACGGACGGCCACACCGGGCTGCCCAGGCTGTCGGCGGAGGTGTCACAACAGATGAAGTCGTCTCGGGTTACCGGCGTTTCGCCGACAGCAGAGGTGTACCAGGCCAGACTCAAGGATGCTGCCACCAGCAGCCGAAGGACCGAACCCGGATGTATCATCCAGAATTTGTTGCGGGCTCTTTTTTGCATTGTCATTCCCCGATCAAAGATCAGGTTTTTCGGGCGCCAGGGCAACTCTTATGTCTCTCCAAATATAGGTAACCGGGAGAGACCCTGCGGCCCCTCCCGGTTCGGGAGGTCCCTTTCGGACAAGGGAATTCTACTTGAGCAGCATCATCTTCTTCGACTCGGCGAACCCGCTGGTCTCGAGGCGGTAGAAGTACACGCCCGAAGCTACCGATTCACCGCTGTTGTTGTCGCCGTGCCAGGTCAGCACATGATGACCCTGGTCCATCTCGCCCTGCTGCAGCGTCTTCACTTCCTGACCCAGGAGGTTGAAGACTCGAAGGGTGACTTCCTGTTTCTGAGGAAGAGAGAAGCCAATGTTCGTGCTGGGGTTGAACGGATTCGGATAGTTATCGTCGAGCGAGAACGTACTCGGCAGAGCATCGCCCACTTTCGACAGCGACTCATAGTAACCGTGC
>JAAERE010000467.1 GCA_024230675.1 bacterium
AATGTCCAACTCCTTGGCGAGCGCCTTCAGGTTTCGCGTTATCAGAGATATCTCCTGCTGACGGTTCTCTGCCCGCACGCTGCTGTGCATCAACTGGATATAGTCGACAATAATCATATCCAGGCCGTGGGTCGACATGAGCCGTCGAGCTTTTGCCCTCAGCTCCAGCGGAGCGAGGCTGGGGGAATCATCGACGTATATCGGGGCGCTGGCAATCATATCCCCCGCCCGGGGAAGACGATCCCATTCCGACTGGCTGAGCCTTCCCGAACGGACTTTGTGCTGATTGAGCCGGGCGCGGCCACACAGCATACGCAGGACCAGCGCCTCCTTGGACATTTCTATCGAAAATATGCCGACCGTCTTTTTGTCCTTATCGGCGGTGGCCGCGTGTTCAGCGATGTTCATAGCCAGGGCGGTTTTACCCATGGACGGCCGCCCCGCGATGACAACCAGATCGCCGCCGTTGAGGCCCATCGTCATGTCATCCAGATCGGGAAAGCCGGTGCGCAATCCGGACACAGCGCCTTCCTTGCCGTGCATCGCCTCTACCTGCTCGATGCTCGAGGCCACCAGATTTCCGACTCTCTCGAAACCTTTGCGAAGCCGGCTTTCGGAGATGCTGAAAATATTCGCCTCGGCCTGGTCCAGCAGTTCTTCCACCGGCTGCTCGTGAGTGTAGCAGCTTTTGACGATTTCGTTGGAGGCCTCGATAAGACGGCGGAGCACGCCGCGCTCCAGAACGATGTTGGCGTAGGCCGCGACGTTGGCGGTCGAAGCCACTTGCTCGACAAGCTCGACCAGATAGACAGAACCGCCGATTTTGTCCAGCAAGCCGTTCTTTTGAAGGTCGTCGCC
>JAAERE010000468.1 GCA_024230675.1 bacterium
GCAAAATCGATCTCGTATATTTCGTCCAACTCATTCTGAGAGAGATGATCCCCGGGAGGGTTTTGCACCAGATAACGGGTGTCGCTCTTCTGGTACAGCCCCAGGGCCGTGACGGGATCGTTGTTCTTGTAGAAGGTGTGGAACATCTCCGTGAATTTCGATTTGGAGCGCTGAACCTCGCTGAAGGAGGGCAGCTTGACATAGCCCTCGGGAGGGTCGTTCGAGATGTGACACAACGATGGAGTTTTACGCCAATCCTCGTCCTGCCGGAACGCCTCGGCCAGGCGCAGAGTCGTTTTTTCGCCCATGCCGTAAACGAGGGCGTCGGCCTTGGCGTCGAACAGGATCGACTTGCGGATCTTGTCCGACCAGTAATCGTAGTGGGCGATCCTGCGAAGGCTGGCTTCGATTCCGCCCAGCACAATCGGCCGGGTGTTTTTGAAATGCTTGCGAATCAGGTTGCTGTAAACTATGACCGCCCGGTCCGGACGACGGTTGTTTATCCCGCCGGGAGTGAAATCGTCCGACCTTCGTTTCTTTCTAGAGGCGGTGTAGTTGGCCACCATCGAGTCAACCGATCCGCCGCTTACTCCCCAGAACAATTTTGGCTCGCCAAGTCGAGTGATGTCTTCTTCGGACGAAATATCCGGCTGGGCGATTATCCCGACCCGAAAGCCGTGCGCGACAAGGTACTTTCCCACCACCGCTATTCCTATGAAAGGCGAGTCTATATAGCTGTCGCCCGAGACCAGGATTATATCCAGCTGGTCCCAGCCGAGCCTTTTCAATTCGGCTTTTGTGGTCGGTAGGAACTTCATGGCAGTTCAATGTATGTCGCCGGCGGCGGCGGGCAAAGAGAATTCAGGCTGGGAGGTCTTCGGTAGATAGGCTGCTCCTACTCTGCGCACGTCCAGGCATCTATTTGACGCCTCGGCCCATGCCGTCTTGTCGCCTGATCAGCGGCCGGAATGACCGGTGACCCGAAACGCTGGACGTGATGGAAAGTTTCTTGCGTTTGAAGACCTGGTGAGCTATGTTTCAGGACGGGGTTGATGTCATAACGTCAATTAGATGGGGGAAGCATTAATCAATACGTCATGCTACGCAGTAAGAACAAAAAAGAGAGGCAAATGTAAACTGAAGACCGAGAGAATGAACTTTCTGTCGAGCTTCCTGGCCCACTTTTCAGGATCCACGACCGATCATACGGTCTTCCACCCATCTCCATGGGCCGGTGATGTCTATATGGTGCAAATCTTACTGGATGATCTGGCGAACTTTGTCGGTAAACAGGATTCAGTAGCTACCCTGGAAGCGATTCAGAATCAGTGCCCCAAATTCCCCTTATTGGAGACTCAGTTTGACCTTCCCTGGAATAAGTGCGATTCCGATGGACATTTCTTTGCTCATTTGGAGGCATTGCCTGTCCAGAGGAAAGGGAGATAAGATTGCTTTGATAAACTATGAGTGTTCAATGTAGATTGTGGAGAGAATTGCGAATTCTACTCTGGAGGGAGGCTAATGTCCTTGTATGAGAAATGTTACAGATGCGGAGGATCAAAGTCGGTAAAGTGCGAAGCTTGTATATGCCCTGAATGTGAGGGGTTAGGAAAAAGGGATTGTCCCGGCTGCGACAGGGGAAAAATCCCATGTGAAGCCTGTGCCTCGAAGGGCACAATACCGTGCGATGTCTGCGCTGGAACCGGGTCGGTTTCGTGCCAGGATTGTGTTGGGAAGGGAATCGTCACGAAAAAGACCTGGATACTCAAGAAGGAAGTACCATGTCTTACATGCTCCGGCGAGGGTCATGTGGATTGTCCTGCCTGCAGCGGGAGCAAAACAGTTTCATGTCCGACCTGCAATGCCAGCAGGAGGGTGTCATGTCCCCAATGTGAGGGAAGCTCACATCTTAAGTGTCAGGTGTGCGACGGCACTTCTGTTCAGTCCAGCTGTGACCAATGCTCCGGTTCACGGAAAGTGCCTTGTTCAAAGTGTAAGGGTTCGGGTCAGTTGGAGACCGATTGGGCCAAAAAACTGCGCGGTAGTTCTGAGGATCGGCTTCGGTCCGAATACGAGCGAAGGCAGGGGGATGCGGCCCGACTTCCGCAGAAGATTTCCGGAATGCGACAGGAGTTGCGGGAAATGGATGATGAATACAACGGGCCTAACGTGGCCCCTGACTCATACCATGGTGAAATGCCGCAAATGATCTGGCTTGAGGAGGCTAAACTCCAGAGACTGGAGGAGGAGATGAGAGATATCGAAAAGGTGCTTAATGAAAAGTGGTGACGGGTCTCCGGCGGATCTGCTGAGAAAGTGAAGATGGATAATCGAAACAACTAACAAAGAATTAACTAGGAAGTAAATCTTGGCAGTAACCCCAGAAAGGAAATAGGAGATTCAGATGGCAGAATGCAAAGCATGTAAGAATTCCGGCGATTGTTCAAATTGTGACGGCAAAGGGAAAATCATGTCGAACTCGACATTGTTTTCCAATAAATGCAAAAGATGCGATGGAACTGGCAAGTGCACAGTTTGTGGTGGAACGGGGAAGGTTTAGCGGAAGTTACCGGGAACAACAGCGAGACAAGGTCTCGTATTAGCGGAGATTGATAGGTTCCACGATGTCTCTGCCGACGGAGAACGATTCCTGGTAAATGCGCGACTTTCTGATTCCGACCCCGGGGAAATTGTCGTGGTTCAGAACTGGGCCGAAGAGTTCAGGGAGCGTTAAATCCGACAGCACGCAATAGACGGCCGGCATGTTCGGCTGGACGGTGGATAGGAGCGGGAGACAACTCCTCCATTTGTGATTGCGCGTCTTCTTGGCGCGAGGTAATTTCTCAATGCCTGCGCAAAGCGGCAGACGAGGGCGCAGGCACAGCCTGGTTTCTGCCGCCCACGTTGATAACTGGAGGACACCGCCCCATGACTGACCGTGCATTCCTCAGACACACTCTCGCCACGCTGGCGTATCGCGCCGCCAAGACCCTGCGGGGCGTTCCGGACTCCTTCGCCGAGTTCAAACTCGACGAGAACTCCAACACGCCGCAGGTTGTCGTCTGCCACATGGCCAACCTGATGGCCTGGATGCAAACCATGATTCAGGGCCAACCGAAATGGGTTGAGGCACCGATGACCGACTGGACAGCCGCCTGCAGCCGGTTTTTCGACAACCTCAAGAAGGTCGATGATCTCCTGGCCTCCGACATCGGAATTGCGTTCGATCTCAAACTCATGTTTCAAGCGCCGGTAGCCGACGCCCTGACGCATGTGGGGCAGTTGGCGATGCTTCGGCGCCTCTCCGGTTCAAAAATGAAGTCCGAGGTTTACCTAAAGGCGGATATCCAGATCGGCCGGGTCGGCCCCGACCAGACCCCGATTGATCCTGAGTTTGAGTTTGATTGATGTCGGGGAAGTTGAACCTGACTTGCTGAATGATTATCGGGGTGAGAGGATTTGAACCGTCGACATTTGGCGCGGTCACGTCTTAGCGATCAAGTCGGCCATCTTATCATAGATAGATCTGGCGCCGTGGCATCGAAGGATCCTTGAGCCGTTCTCCGGCGCAGACTGATAGAAGACAACTCCCATCAGAGTTGGGTATCTCACATGAATATGATTGGGACTGTCGATGTCTCTCTCCAATGGAACAAGCCATAGTCCGCCGCCACTCATCCCTCCAAATGTTTCGGGCAAGTCGTTGTCCCTATAATTCACCGGCAAATCGACATAATCGAATTCACCCCTGCACTGAAAGGACGGCTTTCGTGACATAGCCGCAAGCGCATTCGGAACGAACTTCTTTTCGAAGTGCGTGTCACCGGGCTCCGTGCTCTTGTAAGAGTCGGGACATCCGAACGCCATCCACAAACAGAGGTCTCTCGTCGTCAACAGCTTCTCGAATTTCCGCCGATTTGCGTCCATTTTCCAGAACGGCTTTCGAGCTGCTATCTTCATGGCGTCCAATTCTGGGAGCCTTATGAAGGCCAAATCCGGGCCAAACTCTGTGCAGTCAGACGAAGTGTTGTATACACGAAGAAACTCTCTTCTTACGGTGAATCTTTGTTCTCCGGTGGCAATGATCAAACCGATATAGGCGAAGTCCTTGAAGCTACTCTGTTCCACAACATGCTTGGCAGTCAACAGGCCCCTGGCGTCTCCGAATTGCGCGAGAGTCGAAGAGCCAAGCAAGATAGGCATCTCGCGGGCATTTTCCGTCCTCAGACCTAGTAGTGGAGTGAAATGACCGAGGATGTCTCTGCCAGCTTTCTGCTTGACATACTCAGGCATCTGACCCAAGATGCGCTTTGACCGGTCCATAGAAGCTCGCTAATTGGCAGGTGCTGTTGGATCCGTGATTAGTAGTGTGTTTATCGGGGTGAGAGGATTTGAACCTCCGACATCATGCTCCCAAAGCATGCGCGCTGCCAGACTGCGCCACACCCCGATATCAACCTCCCATAATACCCCCGCCCCGCCAACCTGTCAAGCTGAGTTGTTCGGGACCCCGACGGCCCCTTTCGTGTAAAAGGCTGTATAGCAATTGGAATCACGTAAGGAACGGGTGGCGGCAGGACAAGTCCGCCTGTGGCGGCACCACCATTTTGACGCTTGCAAAAAGACCGATTTGGCGTACATTTATAGGCGATGTCCAAAATCAACCTCATGGGCTACACCGCCCAACAGATGGAAGAGCTGTTTACGCAGCTCGGCGAGCAGCCTTATCGCGGCCGCCAGCTCTTCAAATGGATGTACAACGACCGCCGAACCGATTTCGACGGTATGACCAACATCTCGAAGGAGCTTCGCGCCCAGCTCGCCGACCGCTACGATATCCGTGGCCTTGAGCTGAAGAAACAAAGCCGGTCTTCGGACGGCGCTGAGAAGTTTCTTTTTACGCTCGAAGACGGTCATCCGGTGGAGTCTGTTCTGATCCCCGAGGAGGACCGGGCCGCCCTGTGCGTGTCGTCGCAGGCCGGTTGTGCCCTGGCTTGTCGGTTTTGTGCCACCGGGACGATGGGTTTGCTTCGCAATCTGACGGTGGGGGAGATCATCGGACAGATAGTTTTCGTGCGCGAGCTTCACGGCGTGGACAGTCTTACTAACGTCGTATTCATGGGTATGGGGGAGCCGCTGAACAATTTCGCCAATCTATCCGAGGCCCTGCGCATTATGAGCAACAGCATGGGGCTGGGCATCGGCGCCAAGAAAATCACCGTCTCGACCTCCGGCATCTCTCCCAAGATCAAAAAACTGGCCGACTCGGGCCATAAAGTCCGTCTGGCTGTTTCGCTGCACGCCGCCACGCAGGAAAAGCGCGCGCAAATCATGCCGGTGGCGGAGACGTTCGGATTGCCCAAGCTGATCGAAGCGATCAAGTATTACACCGACAAGACCGGCTGGCGGGTGACGTTCGAGTACGTCCTGCTGGAAGGCTTCAACGATACCAAAGAAGACATCAAGGCGCTGGCCCGCCTGATTCAGGGGATTCCCTGCAAAATAAACATACTGGCCTACAACCCGGTGCCGGGTCTGGACTACAAGCGTCCCAGCGATGGAAAGGTCGACTGGTTCGCTCGCGAACTCTACCCGCGCGCCCCGGCCGTCACGGTTCGCAAGAGCCGGGGACGGGAAATTGGCGCTGCTTGTGGACAACTTGCTGCTGAAGATAAAGCATAGGAGGAAGGAATGCGGTTCATTCTGGTAACGGTAACGTTCTTGCTTGGCCTGATGGCTCTCACCGGCGTAGCGGCCGCCCAATCGGCCGAAGTGTCGGTAGGCAAAATAGACTTTCCACAGCGCGTCTGGGGTACACAAAGGCTTACCTTTGATGTTACCAATCATACCGAGTATCTGAAGTTCATCATGGTCGAAGCCGACGTTACGTTCGAGGAGTCCTATTCGGGCGCCCGAAGAGTCAAGACGTCCAATTTCCCTCTTGGACCCGACATGAGTATGACGATCAACCCGGAGGTGGAGATTCCCGGCAACTACGGCCAGGCAACCTGCTGGGTAAGGTTGTACGACGCTGTTGATACGCTCGATGACGTGTCCCTGGCCACCAAGTTATTCGAACAGAAATTCCTTCTCAAGTTCCGGGACCAGGTGTCCGTTCAGCCCTACCGGCAGGAGAAGGTAACGGTTCCGCCGCTGGTCGGCGGGAGTTACGCCTGGGACAGCGAACTCTCACTTCTTACCGTTACTCTGCTCAACGAAGGAAAGACAGAGGATGAGATCGCCGAGATCCTTAACGTCAAGAAGGAGATCGTCTCGCGCGAAGTGCAGCGTAAGGTAGCGGACGGCCATATCAGGAAAGATGTCGCCGCCGGCTATCGTCTTAACGTTCCGGTCATAACGCTGGCCGAGGCTCAGGAAGGGCGGAAGTATGCCGACGAACTGTCTGACCAGATGGTGGCGCTTATCAAGAAAAACCTTGAAACCTACCCGGCGCTTATCGACAGTCTCAAAACCTCCGGAGCTTTCAGCGGTGATTCCGCCAACTTCTACGAGGGGGGGGCGCTGCTTTACCAACGTTATCCCCTGATCGCCGGCATGCTCCTTTGGTACGATCTGGGACATCGGTTCATCACCGAGGGTGGCCGGATGATGATCTACAGACCCAACGCCATGTGTGCGCCCAAGCTTGGCGAGTTTATGTATCTTGCTCAAGGGGGCGACTACTACAACGGCAGCCATTACTTCAACCCGACCGTGAACATCAGGTATCACAAGGTGGATTTTGGTGATGTTGTCCCCCGGATCGAGTGTACACCTAAGGCACGATCGACAACAGGCCGAGTGGTCAAGGGTCAGGACTGGTCGATTGATCCCGAGTTTTCTCCGCAGGCGATTGTGTTTGATACCGCGCTGTCGAGCCCGGCGATTCGCCATCTGCGAACCGGATTCCCTGAGATGTTGCTCGGAGCGATCGATCGGCTGGCTGAAATCGATCAGAAGTTCGGGCACGCGAAACTCAGCCGGGGTGTCAAATTCTGGTTCTGGAATCTGACCGCCACGCGCACCGTTACGAAGTTGGTGGAGGAGGGAGTGCTAACTCGGTCGGGTAACGGCCAGTTCAGCCTTCAGAGCCACGACTTGAATCGCAAGAAGGCCGCTAAGAAGTGATCCGCGTTTTTTTGACAGTCGCAGTGATCCTCGGGGCGCTGGCCGGGTGCGGTGAAGAAGAACTGCCTTCTCGCGACGAGATCCCGATACTCCGACAGCGCGTTTTTGCCCTCGAGCAGGCTATCGCCTCCGGCGATCCGTTGATCCTGGACTCGCTGCTGTCGGTGGAGATACTTGATGAGGGTCTGAGCAGCGATTCTCTGCTTGGGTTCGTCTTCGGTCCCGACAATGATTTTCCGTTCCATCGACTTGGCGATTGCGAGATATTTTACACCAAAGAAGTCGCCGTGGTCGATTGTCACGTGATGGATTCCACGGAAACGGCCGATCGCCCGATCAAACTGCATTTCAAGAAGTTCGATGAGATCTGGCTGTTAAGGAAATTCGAGGGCGGGGAGACCACGCCCGCGTCCGGTTCGTAGCCGGATCTGAATAAAAAAAGCACCCGCCGCAAGGACGGGTGCTTTTTTTTAGCGATCAATTCGCAGGGATATCTTACAACTCGGCCTTTTGCTTGCCTTCTGTTATCAGGCGGCTGTATTCTTTCGGTGTTGTCAGAATGCTGACCGCCTTTTCCACGGCCCTGTCTGTCTTCAGGACAATGTTTTCATAAACACCGCGCTCGCCGGCTATCGACGATACGATCTCTCTCTTAAGGGCTTTCTTGATGTACGGCAGAGCCAGGTCCAGATCGGTCTCCTTCTCGGCTTCCACCAGCGCCTGCATGTCTTCCAGGGACTTTTCAAAGACTTCTTCTCGGTCCTCGGCAACAACCGTCTCGCTCAGACTCTCGAGCGCCACCTGCAGGGCGGATTTGTAATCGAATTCCTTCTCTTCGATAAATCCCCTGAACTCGGCAATCATCTCATCGGTGACTTCAAAATCGGGCTTCAACGTCGGGTGGTCGGCGATGTAGGCGACCGCGAAGTCGAAGAACATCGACTTTCGTTCGAGGTTGATTTCAATGGCTTTCCAGGTTTCTCGGTCTACATCCACGTCGGGTACGACGCCGCCGCCGCCGTAAACGATGCGACCGCCGTTAGTGTAGAAGATATCCTCTTCGCCTTTTACCACCAGCGAGTCTATCCCGTCCTCGTCGTCCGCCTCGGCCCGCACATGGGGATCCTTACTCTGGGTTTCCGGCCGCTGAATACAGCGACCCGAGGGGATGTAATACTTGGCCGTGGTCAGCTTGAGAGCCAGGGAGCCATCGTTGGAGATAGGGAATATCTGCTGCACCAGACCTTTGCCGTAGGTAGTGCTGCCAATGATAATACCGCGATCCCAGTCCTGAATCGCCCCGGAGACAATCTCTGAGGCCGAAGCGGTGCCTTCATCAACAAGCACAACCAGCGGCTTGTCTGTAGGGAAGAGCGGCGGGCGCTCGGAACGATAGTGGCGTTCGGAATGGGCCTCGCGACCTTTGGTATATACTATCTCACGTCCCTGCTCAAGGAACAGCTCCGCCGTCTCCTTGGCCTGGTCCAGCAGGCCGCCGCCGTTGGAGCGAAGGTCGAATACGAGCGAAGATACGTTCTGGTCGTTCAAGGTGCTGATCGCCTCGCGAAGCTCCCGGCTGGTCTCCTCGGCAAACCGCGACAGGCGGACGTAACCGATATCCGTACCCGGGATGACGCCGGCGTAGTTGACCGACTTCAGCTCGATTACGGCCCGGTTGACTTCGAATTCCATCACCTCGCTGATGCCGGTCCGCTTGATCGACAGCAGAACACTGGTACCCGCCTCACCGCGCATGAGTTTCGCGGCATCGGAGGAGTTCATTTCTTCGGTCGACGTTCCGTTAATCTCCCAGATAACATCGCCGGCTTTGAGCCCCTTGCGATAGGCCGGCGTACCTTCAATAGGCGTCACGATGATAATGCGATTATCACGCGCGTCGATCTGCATACCCAGCCCCTCGTACTTGCCGTGGGTGCTCTCCATCAGGGCTTCATAAGCTGAGGATTCCATCAACACCGAGAAACGGTCCAGGTCGGAGAGCATGCCGACGATGCCGGACTTAATGATCTCCTGGGCATCGACGTCTTCCATGTAATGGTTGCGGATGCTGAACGCCGTCTGGGTCAGTTTCTTGACGTTACGGAGGAAGGTGTCTCGCGATTGCGGGACCTCTACCTCGGTGCGGACCTCCTTGTCATCGAGATCTATATGGACGGTATCGGCCCATAACACCGGTTCCGGGGTCTCGGCGCTCAACTGACTGGCGTCGCCTGGGTCGGCGAACCATATGAGGGCCAGCGCAAAGATTGTGATGCCGAACAGTTGGATAGAATAGCGAACCATCAGAGAACCCCTATATTTACAAATCCTTTAGACTCAATTTAATCCTGAGACAACAATTGTCAAGCGGCCGTCCGTTCCGCCCCGGCTCCATATCTGACGTAATTATATACACTTAGCGGGGCCGGTCGGTTTCACCTCGTCGGTCTCGGCGCCGATCGAACTGCGTATTCGGTTGACTATCAACCTGTTATCTCCCAGTATAGACGTGAGGACGTAACAATTCGTGCCTTCATCCGTCCAATAAGTAGTGTTTCACGGCCGAAACCTCTTTAGAGGTATCGGTTTACATTTTACGACCGTAGAGGGGACCGACGCAGAATGTTCTTTTTTCAGACAGCAGTCGGTCATCCATAAGTATGAAACGTCTAAAGGACTCGTCAGGTTTCGGACTATTGCTGAATCTTCTATTGCCCGGAGCCGGGCACATATACCGGCGAGAGTACGCTTTTGGATCTTTTGTCTTCCTGATTCTGCTGCTGGCGGCGGCCCTGTTTTTTGCTTCGTTTCTCGCTCCTATCCCCGTCCCGCTGGGGGCGGCGCTATTTGCTCTCCCCGTCGTTTTCTATCTCTTCACTTTTGTGGATCTGGCCCGGACAATGAAAAGGAATCGGGATGTTGCCGGCCGTTCGTCGCTGGTGGCCGCCTCGTTCTTGCTGGCAACTGTCGTGTTTCAATTAGCCGCACCTGTTACGCCGGTTAATTTCGCGGCGCGTAACACGCCCGAAGTATATCGGACCGGCGACAACCGGTTGGCGCCGATGCTCCGTTCGGGTGACTTTGCCCTCACTAATCCGTTGGCCTACCGGGCGAACCTCTTTTTCTTCGATCTGCCCGTCTGGCACGAACTGCCAAATCGCGGTGATCTGGTGAGATTTGTCGACCGGGATTCGAGTGTACACACCGGACTGGTGCTGGGCCTGAGCGACGAAGAGGTCGAGGTAATCGAGGGTCAGTTGCGGGCCAACGGTTTCCCCGTTTTGCTGAAGACCTCCGGCAACCTGAGGCTCACAGGTGATATGCCGTTGACATTGGTGGAACCCTCCTCTATTTTGGTCGCTAGTTTCAACCTGGGGGCCGTAGACCGTACGCGCCAGGTTTCGCTGGACAACTTGACGGGGAGAGTTAGCCGACTGTTTTGAAACACATCAGATTTCTCGTATTCGATCTCGACGGCACTCTGATAGATTCCTCCGACGGCGTCGTGGAGTCGACCAACTACTCGCTGCGCATGATGGGCGAGCCGGAGCAGCCGCCTGAAAAGATAAAACCTTACATAGGTTTTCCGCTCACGCAGATGTTCCCGGCGTTCACGGACGCGCCCGTCGCGGAATTATATCGCCACTTTCGTGTCAAGGCCGATGAGGTGGTGGTGGCCTCGTCGGTTATGCTCGACGGCGTCCAGGAGACTCTGCGGCTCCTTCGCAATCACGGCTACAAGATGGCTATCGCCACTACCAAAGTTCGAGTCAATGTGGACGGCACTTTGGACAAGTTCAGCTGGCGCGGTATTTTTGATACCACGGTCGGCGGCGATGAAGTTGCTCACGTCAAGCCGGCGCCGGACGCTTTCCTCCGGGCTGTCGAAGAACTTGGCGGGACGCCGGAAACCTCGCTGGCGGTGGGAGACACGATAAACGATGTTCTTGCGGCTCAGGCGGTACCAATGGAAATTGCGGCGGTCAACTGTCCGTACGGTGGGCACGACGAAATGCGGGCTCTGAAGCCGGATTTCACCATCGGGTCAATCAGAGAGCTGCCGGCTCTGCTCGGCCTCGACACTCCCGCAAAAGGGGATGCAGCTTGAGCATCCTTTACCTCAACTCGTTCGATACTCCGTTCGGACGAATGAGCACCGCCGCCACGGACGAAGGTCTGGTGTCTATCGCCCTCCCCGGTAAGGACTCCGAGCGTTTCGATCGTCAGGTGAAACAGGATTTTGCGGATTACGAAGTCATGCGCGGCGGAAAAACCAACGAGCAGGCCGAACGGGAGCTGAGAGCCTATCTGGAGGGCAGACTTCGGGAGTTCAAGGTTGAGCTTTGTATCTCCGGTACTCCCTTCCAGAGAGAGGTCCTCCAACAAGTGTCTCGTATTCCTTACGGCAAGACGCGGACCTACGGAGAGATCGCAGCTTCAATTGAAAAGCCGAAAGCCTCCCGGGCGGTCGGTTCGGCCAACGGGAGCAACCGACTGCCTTTGATAATCCCCTGTCATAGGGTCGTGGCTTCGGTTGGGCTGGGCGGTTACGGCGGTGGATTGGAATTGAAAAGAAAACTCCTGGAAATGGAGGGAGCGCTCTGACCCCGGAGGGCTCCGGAAGATAATAAGGACGCCGTTGCAAGCGGCGCGCGAAGGAGAAACCCTATGGACCCGAGAATACGCAAACTCGCCAAAGTGCTCATCAACTACTCCCTGAAACTGAAGAAAGGGCAGCTCTTCAAGATTCAGGGCGAACTCGTGGCGCTACCGCTGATTCAGGCTGCTTACGAGGAAGCTATAAACGTCGGCGCCAATCCCTACATCCAAGTGATTGTTCCGGATACCGACGAATACTTCCTGAAAAAGGCCCGCGATGCCCAGATGCAATACATCTCTCCGGTACAGAGGACGGAGATCAACAAGATGGACGCTCTCCTGGCGATTTGGGCAAACCAGAATACCAAATACCTCTCGGGCGTCGATCCCAAGAGACAGGCGCTTCGCCAGAAGTCCCGTGGCCCCCTCATGAAAACTCTGTTCAGGCGCATTGCCGACAAGTCGCTCAACTGGGTAGGGACGCAATATCCGACTCACGCCGATGCCCAGGAAGCCGAGATGTCGTTGACCGACTATGAGGAGTTCGTCTATCGCGCTGGTAATTTGCATCTGACCGACCCGATCAAACATTGGAAGAAGATATCCAAAGAGCAGGCTCGTCTGGTCAAGATCCTCAATCGCGTCAAGAAAATCCACGTGAAATCTGCCAAGACCGACCTCAAGCTCACCGTCAAAGGTCGCAAGTGGATCAATTGCGCCGGGACCGAAAACTTTCCGGACGGTGAAATCTTCACCGGGCCGATCGAGGACTCCGCCGAGGGATTCATCCACTACAGCTTCCCCGCCAATTACGGCGGTCGGGTGGTGGAAGATATCCGTCTGGAGTTCAAGAAAGGCGTGGTTGTCAAAGAGAGCGCCGGGAAGAACCTGGATTATCTGAAAGCGATGCTCAACATGGATAAGGGCTCTCGCCGGATCGGTGAGTTTGCCATCGGGACCAACTACCAGATCAAGCAGGCTACCGGCAATACGCTGTTCGACGAGAAGATCGGCGGCACCTGCCACGTGGCGGTGGGCCGGTCCATCGATGAGTCCGGCGGCAAAAACCAGAGCGCTCTGCACTGGGACATGGTCTGCGACCTGAAGAAGGGCGGCGAGATCGTGGCCGACGGCAAGGTGATCTATCGCAACGGCAAGTTCAAGATTTAGCGAACGATTGCCCAGATAAAGAAAAAGGCCGTCTTCCTGCCAGAAGACGGCCTTCTCGTTTTCTTATCGGTGTCCGCTACGGACAGGGGTTTAGCGGAGTCAGTGTCAGGAACTGATTGTCGATCAGCACCGACAGATCGGTAATGTCCACTACTCCGGAGTAATCTACGTCACCTTCGGCTTCGCACGACAGCGGCGTCAGCGTCAGGAACTGGTTGTCGATCAGCACCGAGACATCGGTAATGTCAACCACGCCGGACTGGTCGCAATCACCCACGGTGGGAGACAGACAGCAACCGGCGGCAACCGTAAGGGGGCTGCTCCAGTCGGTGACTTCTTCGTACCAGTCTTTGGTCCGCACTTTTATGTCGTAGCTGCCGCCTGCCGACCAGGAATGGGAGAAGACGTGAGGCACGCCCTCATCAAACGGTCCCAGCCATTCCGTGATCTGACCATCACCCCAATCCATCTGGAAATACAGACCGTCGCCGTCCGGATCGGTGGCACTGGTGGTGTAGTCGGCTGAAGCGCCAACCGTCACCGTGGTAAGCCCGGTCGGGGCTGCGGCGTTGGAAGGAGCTGAGTTGACGCCAACACCGTTGCCGACTCTTACGTGGAAGAGGAACTCGTTAGCGGCGGCGTTGGAGGTGTCAACCGAGATGATCACGTTCAAAGGCTCCACGACCCGATCAGCAACATCGTCGATGATTGGCTCGAACCAGTTGTGATTGGTGGCCGAGTCGGAGTAGGCACCCACTGTGACCTGATCGCCACCGTCGTAAAACAGAGTTGGGTATCCAGGGAAGTTGTAATGGTTGGAGAGCCAGTCGGCAGCGACGGTGTTCACGTCGGCAACCAGGGCAACTGTCAGAACTGAAATGCCGGTAGTGGCCTCAATAGCTTTTAGCGCTAACTGCGCGTTAGGGCAGCTGGGTCACCAGGTTGACATACCTTCCTCGACCAGTACCGTATGCGTGTAACCGGCTCCCGTCTCGTTGAGTCCGGGGTTGCCGATCCAGGCCGTGGCCGCGGCATCTACTCGATTGCCGGTGAAGGCCCTTCCTGAGGGAGGGTCGGCATCGCCCACAAAAGCATTCTGGTTGAGGACAACCGCGTACGCCCTCAGCCGGTTGATGGGAATTCCGCCCAGGGAGGAAGCGTCGTAGGTTATGTTCGACTCCCACGTGGCACCGTCATCGACGGTGAAATCCTCGACGGTGGCGAAATCCAGAAAGCCGTTGTCAAAGGGAACACCTATGACGTTCGAGTATCTAGAGAAACGCTCCACAATGTAGATTCGGAGTGTGCCCGGGTAGGTGGCCTCCGGGCTCTTCACCATAACGATCTCAGTCGGAGCTTCGGGAGCAACAGCGGGGTCGAGTGACTCCGCCAGGCGCGAAACTTGAGGTTCGGTCGCGGTGGTGGAAAGTGCCAGGGCCAGGATCAGGGCAGAGAAAATAAACGCAGTCTTACCCTTCTGCATACCTATTCCTCTCGTCCAAAGGTTGATATGTTTCCCGTGTGTGTACCAATCGGGGGGCTGTCTAACAGAACAATATAATCAATAAACGAGACAAATCAAGGATATTATTATCCGTTATCGCCGTTTCGAGCTTTGTCGCAATTCCTGCGATTCTAAAGTGCACTCAAAAGTACGTTTTTGGCGACCGTCAGATCTTGGCAACCTGCTAGAGACGAATGTTTATACCGCTGGAAATTGTGAAGTCCGAATACTCGTAGACAGCGACCGTCGAGCTGTTGCTCGTGTACTTGAAGTTGAGCGACGGCTCCACAACCAGGCCGCCCCGAGTCGGAACGGGTACCTTGAGGCTCAGGCGAGCCTGGCGTATCTGATCGCTTCGTTCGTGCCAGCCGTGCAACCAGTTTAGATAACTGAATACTCTTGGTCCTACTCGGGCCGTTGTCATCTCAAGTACGTCTATGTATGTCTTGTCTTGATAGCCGTAGCCGGCGGAAACAACGACTTTCTCAAGGAGGTATGTCTTGACGTTGACCTGAATCGCATTGCCTTCGTACGACCCCACCCACGGTGACTGCAGACCGGTGGAGTAACCGTAGACAGCCGTGCTGTCGTTTTGGTCGACGAGACGACGGTGCGAGAAAGTGACGCTGAAACCGGAACGTTTCCCCAGTGGCCGGGACCAGCGGGGGGAAATGTACCAGGTCTTAAGATCGCCGCCGTCGATGAGGAGGTTGTAGGCGACAGTATCCCCCCGGTCCAGTTCAACGGCACTCGTATGCTCCGGGTCGACCCTCTGGAAGCCGGCCTGCATGTAACCGGCCTCAATATCCAGTACGTTTGAGCCGGGAAGAGTCCAGTTCAGTCCGGTCAGGAACTCGAACTCGCTCTTGTCGTCTACGTGCTGGATGCTGGTGGTCGATACCGGTGTGACGGAGCTGTCGGTGTAATCTGTCTCCTCATACAGGGTCGTTTTGTATGCGCCCGCGGCTCTTATTCTCAGGTTGGGGCGAAGACGGTAGCCGACCGAAACGATAGCGTCCAGATCGGTCGTGTTGTATTCATCGTTGCGCGCCTCTGCGTTGCCCAGACGATAACTCCTCTTCGAGAAATTGCCCGAGAGATAGACAGACAGGGGAGAGGACTCTCTAAGGGGGATAATAGTGAAGCCTCCCCCTCCCACGAAATTGCTCAGGCCCGGGATGGCGTCATAAAACGTGTAGTTGCCCGTTAGCGATATCTCTGCCATGGAGACGGGATACAGTTTTAGGGCGAGGTTGGCCTGCCGGTAGGTGTCCGCAAGGTCGCTGGAGTCACGGAGCAGGTTTTCAGAATAGCCGGTCGTAATACCGGCATCAAAACCGGCAAAGCCTATTTCAGCCGCCGCCGAGCCGGAAATTACTAGCACGGCTGCAAAGGTCAGA
>JAAERE010000469.1 GCA_024230675.1 bacterium
CTTGATGCTAGCATGGTTAAGTGAGTCTGTGTATTGGCTTTAGGGGCAGGTAGTGGAGTTGGTGTTGCAGCGGATGTTGTAGAAGACGATCCTCCGCGTTTTCACAACAGTCAGGAAAGACTATTCACGGAGGATCGTCAAGATGACGTTGAAACAGATCGCGGCGTTGGGGAGGGAGTTGGTGTTGTTTCTCGGATTGTTCGCCGATTGTTTCGGCCGGCGCGAGGGACGCGGGTTATTGAGGGTCTACGTCAAGGGGCAGTTATCGGAGGTGCATCGCAAAACGGCCGAAGGCATCGCCCTCAGGTTCGGCGAGGCACCTCGAACGTTACAACGATTTCTCGAATCGATCAAGTGGGATGCGGAGAAACTGCGGGATCGATGTCAAGAGATCGTGGCCACCGATCACGCTCACCCCGAGGCGATTGGTGTGGTGGACGAGTCGGGGGTGGCCAAGAGCGGCAAACGAACAGTCGGTGTGGGACGGCAATGGAACGGTAACCGGGGAAAGGTCGACAACTGCGTGGTGGGAGTGCATCTGAGTTACGCAACGCCGGGATTCCAATGCCTCTTGGATAGCGCCCTCTACCTGCCGGAAGACTGGGCCGACGACCCGGAACGTCGAAAAAAAACTACGTACCCTCGGAGGTGGAGTTTTGCACCAAACCGCAAATTGCCCTGCAGAGCATCGATCGGGCTTTGAGCAATGGAATCCGCGTCTCGGCCTGGACGTGCGACGAACTGTACGGTCGCGACGGAAAGTTCCTAGACGGCCTCCAGCAGCGTCGGCAGGTGTTTGTGGCCGAGGTTCCCGCCACCTTTCACGGCTGGCTCCAGGAGCCCAGAATCCTCCGCAACCGGCCGAAAAACAGCAAGAAACGTGGCCGAACCAAAAACTATCCACGTCTGGCGCGTGCGCGCCCTTCGTGTGAAGTCCGCAACTTGCTCAAGTATTCACCCGTATTTCGAGATCAGTCGTGGCAACGCTATCGCATCAAGGACACCAACAAAGGTCCGGAGGTCTGGGAGGTCAAATGGGCCGTGTTCTGGCGCAAGGGCGAAGACGGCTTGCCCGGCCGACGGCATTGCCTGGTCGTGGCCCGCAACGTGCTGACGGGGGAAGTGAAATTCTTCGTTTCCAATCGCGTTCCGGGCGACAAGGGCGTCAGCTTGCGATGGTTGCTAAGAGTGGCCTTCGGTCGCTGGAGCGTGGAGAGTTGCTTTCGCGAGGCCAAGGACGAACTGGGGATGGATCACTATCAAGTCCGCGGCTGGCGTCCGCTCCATCGTCATTTCTTCGTGACACAGCTGAGCCACTTATTCTGTGCCCGCATGCGTCAGAAATACGACCATCCGGACGACGAGCAACTCGATCGGTTGACGGTGGAACAGGTTCGCAAGGCGATGAACACGTGGCTACGGTCGGTCGACCTGAAGCCCGCAGCACGCCAACAGTGTTACGAGCAAGAACTGAAAGAGCAACACTACCATCAACGTCGCAACCGGCAAGCGCGAGTGTCTCACGTGAAAACCAGAATCGCCCGGCTACACGCCCTGAGAATCGATCCCAACAAAATCAAATCGTGCATCACCGCAGGACCGAAACGACGACATAGATCCGTTGCCGTTCACGACTTACAATAACAGGCGGCGTCAAAGTGGCGCTGCCCAACTAGTATTTGCCGCCGGCGCCGCCACCCAGGCACCGCCCGATCTGCCGCACCGCCTGGCGGAGCCGCTCTTCATTCTCAACCAGCGCCAGTCGCAGAAACCCCTCTCCCGACGGCCCGAATCCGGCACCGGGGCTGGCCGATACGTCCGCCTCTTCCATCAGTTTCATGGCGAAATCGACCGACCCCATCTGGCTCGCCCACGGCTCGGGGATCTTGGCCCAGACGAACATTGTGGCCTTCGGCCGGGTAATCGGCCAGCCGAGACGTTGTAGACCGTCGCAGAGCACGTCGCGACGCCGCTGGTAAATCTGGGCCTGGGACTCGACTGCGGCGTCGGTGTGCCGCAGGGCCATGATGGCCGCGATCTGGATCGGCCGGAACATGCCGTAGTCGTAATAGCTCTTGATCGTGGCCAGGGCTCGAATCATCTCGGGGTTCCCGGCACAGAATCCCACTCGCCAGCCGGCCATGTTGTAGCCCTTGCTCATCGTCGTGAATTCGACCCCCACGTCGATTGCGCCCGGAGCGGCCAAAAAACTGGGCGTCCTGTAGCCGTCGAAGGCCACGTCGGCGTAAGCCAGATCGCTGATCACCATGAAGCCGTATCGCTTGGCCAGCTTGACTACTTCCACGTAGAACTCCGGCTCGACCGTGGCGGCCGACGGATTGTGTGGGTAGTTGACGATCAGCAGCTTAGGCTTCGGATAGAGGTGCTGGCAGGTGTAGGCGATGTTGGAAAGCAGCTCTTCGCTATCGTAAACGTCCAGCAGGATCTGGTTCCCCGCCGCCAGGGCCACCGCGAACAGGTGGGCCGGATACGATGGAGCCGGGATGATTGCCGTGTCGCCCGGGCCCATTAGTGCTAGGCACATATGGCTAAAACCGTCCTTCGAGCCCAGGCAGGTGAGCACCTCGTGCTCCGGGTCCAGCCGCACTCCGAACTGCTTGAAATACTTGCTTGCCACTTCGCGGCGGAGGTTCAGAAGCGACTCCGAGTACCCATGGTTCTTGGGGTCCCTGGCAGCCTCGACCAGCTTCTCCATCACCATCTCTTCGGGTGGGTCGGAGGGGTTGCCCATCCCCAGGTCGATCACGTCGTCCCCCGCTCTGCGCTTCTCGTACATCACCCTGTTCAACCGCGCAAACAGATACGGCGGCAACCGCTTGACTCGATCGGACACTCCGATGGAGAAGGTCCGATCCTGATTGATCGGTTCGTTGGGCAGACTGTCGTCGTTCATCAGAAACCGGGGGCAAACGGTGAGACACAAACGTGAACTATGCATAATGAATCATCCACCGGCCGCTGTAAAGTGGGGGGTGAGGTGCAACGCTGCGACAGCCCAGAACGCGCCCCGCTGCACCGCCGCCGAGCAAATACGCTCCAAAACGTCCCGGCACTGCGCTGCCGGGGGGGCGCACTCGCCGACCTCCTCCGGGCGATAGCTCGATTGTTTCAATGGACCATCCACGCCGTTGACGATACAATTAGTAACAGTAGCCGTGTGGCTACCGTTTGCAGCTTCCCCAGGTGACACCGTTTACAGGTAGCCAAACTCGCCAGAGTCCGGCTGCCGGGGAAGACAATCGGGGGGCGAACTGGGTTCGACCGGATAGTATGAAGTGTAAGTGGCGTGTCGTGGTTGGTCAGTTGGCCACGTTAAAAGCTGACCAAAATCTTCAATTGCCGAAGATAACCTCGTAATGGCTGCGTAGGAATACGCAGTCCCGGCTGAGGGCTTTTGCCGAAGAGGCCCAACTGCCGGCCATCAATTTCGGCTCGTCCCAGGTCACTGTTGGGCACGCCCGGGACTAAATTCCGTTCCCGACTAGCCGGCCTGGCACCCCGTCGGTTGGGGGCCGGACAGGCGAAACCTCAAATCATCCGACTACACACGTAGAAGCTTGCATGGAAATGTCGCGGGACGCGGGTTCGATTCCCGCCGCCTCCACTCGAAGGCAGTTTGCGAGAAATCGTAAACTGCCTTTCTTTATGTACTTACGGCAATCCGATTGCCTTCAGAGGACTTCTGGATATTGGATGTGTCAGATAAGGGGTTGAGCAAAAAGTCGTTTGGCCCCGTGACCACGGTTGGAGAACGAGACCATGGCTGTTCTCAAGCGGAATCTGAAGCCCAATCCCAAGGGCCGCTACTGTCCGTATCTTGGCTGCCGGGTCGATGACAAGCAACAGCGATTCAACCTTGGGTCGGACAGAGCCGAGGCCGAACGGCGGATGAACCGCCTCTACGAGCTTTGGGAGGAGAACGTTCGGGCGAACGAGGAGGAAGTCTGGTCACCTCTAGCCCTGCATTTCGCCAAACGGATTGCCGAGGGTAAGCGGAAGATCGAGTACCCGTTTCAATCACACTTCCTCGGAGCCGACGACCCCGCCGCTGAGTACACGCAGATGGTCCATGTCGAGCGAGAGCGGTTTCCTTCGTTGGACATCGTGCCTGCCGACGCCGAACTTTATGCCGAAGGGCTCCGACGAAACGAGAGACTCGTTGGAGCCGAGGTTGAGCATCCTCATTCTAGGCTCACGAGTTGGGTGCTCTGGCCCCAAAGCAAATGCTGCCTGAAAAGTTGGTCTCTGGAAAGCTCTACGAGGCGTTGGCCGCCTACCGGAGCCCAAAACGTAAGTAGACTCCCCAACTTCCGTCCGGTCGCAGATTAGCGATTTCGCTCGGATTCTCGTATCGAGGGTCGAACGCCGATTCCGCATTGGCTCAGACTGTTTTGTCGCCGCACTCCCCTGGATTGCCTGCGTGCTATGTGACGGCGGCGGTGCCTTGCATAAGGTTGTCGGCCCAATCGACCTCGCGGATGGTGAGTTCCACGATCCCGCAGAGGAGGGGCCCCATTGCACAGCCCGCCAGGGATGCAACGGCGGTGGCTTGCCAGCCGACCGTCGACCGGAGAACGATGATGACAGCCACAAAAGCGGTCAGCATGGCGCCGGTAGCCAGGTCCAAATCCAGACAACGGGCGATGCGCAGATAGAGACCTATCACGGCGGTCCAGAGGAGCAGTTTCCTCAATCCGAACTGGAGGCTTGGGGGGCACGTCGGTCGTCTTCTGACTCGGTCAATCGGTTAGATGTCGTGAATCCGCACCCCGTTACGCGAGCAAGGGTCCCGACGTTGTGCACGCTACCGAAGTCTTGCGGATAGCCGAACGGAAACGGTGGGCAAGCCCACCCGCTAACAGTCTGTCGGACTTGGCGATCCTACATGAGTGGTCAAACGTCGCAAATTTGGACGGCTTTGCGCAGCGATTTGAGGGGATCGGGGCCTTTGGGGATGAATTCCTGTCCGACGTAGCCGTCGAAGTCGGTTTCGGCGATGGCCTTCATTACGGCAGGGTAGTAGATCTCTTGGGTCTCGTCGATCTCGTTTCGGCCGGGATTGCCGCCGGTGTGGAAGTGGCCGATGTACTGGATGTTCTCTCTGATCGTGCGAATGATATCGCCTTCCATGATCTGCATATGGTAGACGTCGTAGAGCAGTTTCATCCGCTCGGAGCCGACGCGGCGGCAGAGTTCGGCACCCCAGGCGGTGTGGTCGCACTGGTAGTCTTTGTGGTTGACTTTGCTGTTGAGGAGTTCCATCACCACGTTGACTTTTTTGGCTTCGGCGAGGCCCATTATCCGTTTGAGGCCTTTGGCGCAGATCTCGATCCCTTCTTCGTCGTCGAGTCCTTCCCGGTTGCCGGACATGCAGATCACGTTGGGCAACCCGGCGTCGGCCGCCTTGGGGATCAGGTCTTCGTAGATTGCGATCAGGCGGTCATGATTCTCGACGCGATTGAAACCCTTGCCGATCGATATTCCCTTCGCGTTGGCCATGGCGCAGGTGAGGCCGTGCTTCTTGAGCGTCGGCCAGTCGTTTTCTCCCATCAGTTCGATCGACAGAAGGCCCATCTGCTTGGCCGCCTGGCAGAGTTCTTCCAGCGGGATCTTGCCGTAGCACCAGCGACAGACCGACTGCTTGATCCGGCCTTTCAGGGGTGCCGCCTGGGCAGTGGCGGGAGTGATCGAGAGCGACGTGGCGGCGGCCGCAACCGCACCACCGGCGACTACGTTGCGAAGGGCGGTTCGGCGAGAGATACGATGTTCCATGGTACGAGTCCCCAGGTTGGTTTGTTTGCCGGTTGACCGAAGACGCGCGATCCTGCCGATCGACGTTCGACGCTGATCGATGTTTGCATAGCTAGTTCCTGTTGATAATTGGGTGCCACTGGCTGCTTGTCAGCCAGTGCCGACCGAAAACGTTGGCA
>JAAERE010000470.1 GCA_024230675.1 bacterium
GCCAAACTGACCCACTGCCGATATTCCGCTTGCCTTTGCCTAAGGCCTACCCCTATT
This sequence comes from bacterium, assembly GCA_024230675.1. GTDB lineage: Bacteria > Zixibacteria > MSB-5A5 > GN15 > FEB-12 > JAAERE01. Next base: position 58 of record JAAERE010000470.1, read on the forward strand.
CTACCTTATCTTAATATGGACCGTTTTGCTGATAAGTGTGAATAGATGACCGCCAGACGTAGAATCATAAAAGGCGCTTCCATATCCTCGGGGATTGCTATGGGGCGAGCCCGCGTTGTGGCCCCCGGACAGCAAAAAGTGCCCGAGATGCGCGTTGCCGCCTCGGCCGTGAAATCCGAGATTGCCGCTTTGGATCGGGCGGTGAAGGATACGGTCGAGGAGCTCCAGGAACTTCGCTCTTCCGCCGGCAAGAAGCTGGGCGACGCGGTCGGTAAAGTCTTTGACGCCCAACTACTTATTGCCGACGACCAGGAATTTCTCAGCCGCGTCAGAGAGGAAATCACACTTCGCAAGCGCAACGCCGGTTTTGTCTACAACCTGCTCGTTCACCAGACCACGGCTGAGCTCAGGAGGTCCCCTGAGCTGTATATGCGCCAAATGGCTGAAGAAATCGAGGGGGTGGCACACCGCATTATGTCTCATCTGGGCGGAGGTCGCAAGAAAACGGCGGTCCGATATCGCGAGGGCACCATAATCGTCGCCCGGACGATCACCCCCGGTGAGGTCCTCAATTATCGCAATCTCAAGGCCGTGGGTATGGTAGCCGAAGAAGGCGGCCCGAACTCGCACATGGCCCTGATCGCGCGCTCACTGATGATTCCCCTGACGGTCTCAGGAAACGTCTGCGACCGCATACCGAACGGCAGCCGGCTAATAGTCGACGGCACGAACGGCGTGGTGATTCTCAACCCCACCGATGAAGAGTGGGCTGATTATCAGAAAAAGCGCAAACGCCAGGGACCGGCGATCCTCAGCCGAATCAAGAAACTCACGGAGATCCCGCCCACCACCGCCGACGGCGTAAGCCTTCAGGTGGCGGCCAATCTGGAATTCCCCGGCCCGGTCGACGATATCCTTGCGGATCACCTGATACCGGTCGGTCTTTATCGGACGGAGTTTTTGTACCTTGAGGGCTCGGACTTCCCGGACGAAAACGCCCAGTTCGGCTACTATCGCCGACTGGCCGAGAAGTTTTCGCGAACCAGCGTCATTTTGCGGACTTTCGACCTCGGCTCCGACAAGGTGAGGGCCGACAGCCCACAGGCGGCTGAAGCCAATCCGGCTCTGGGCTGGCGCGGCATACGTCCCATGCTGGAGCAGCCGGAAACGTTCAAGCGTCAGGTCCGGGCGATTTTGCGCGCTTCGACTCTCGGCAATCTCCGCATCCTGCTGCCGATGATCTCGGATGTCAGCGAATACAAAAAAGCCCGGCGCCTGGTCTCGCAGGTGATGTTCGAACTGCGGAAAGAAAAGATCGACTTCGACTCCGATATTCCCGTCGGGATTATGGTCGAGGTACCTTCGGCAGCCCTGACCGCCGACCTCCTGGCCTCCGAGGTTGATTTCGTATCGATCGGCACCAACGACCTGACGCAGTATACAATGTCGGCCGATCGCAACAACTCACGCGTGTCCGGACTGTATAATCCCTATCACCCCTCGGTGATAAACCTGATAAAGATGACGGTCGACGCCTGCCACCGGCACCAGAAACCGGTGAACATCTGCGGCGAGCTGGCCGGCGACCTGCTGGCCCTGCCGTTGTTCATTGGCATGGGGGTCTCGAGTCTATCGATGAACCCGGTCAAGATTTTTGACTGCTGTCGGCTGGTGAAGAAAATAGATTCACGTCTGGTCAAGCACCTGGTGGAACCGGTCCTGTCCAGCAACTCTGCTATGGCGGTAGTGCGCAAGCTACAGAACTACCGCAACGCTTTGGAGAACAAGTAACCTTTAGCTATAGGAATCAGGACTTTGTCAGTACTAAACGATGTTGAAGCTGTCCGCGCACTCGATCCGGAGAACATGTATAACCGGATTTTCGATCTGCCGGAACAGATGACCCAGGCGATGAAACTGGCGACCGGCTGGAACGTCCCCGCCTCCGACTTTCCCGATGTGAAAAACATCGTGGTTATCGGTATGGGCGGCTCGGCCATCGGCGGCGACATTGCCCGCTCTTTCCTTTCCGAAGAACTCCTGATACCGTTTCAGATCTGTCGTAACTACGTTCTGCCGGAATATGTCGACGACGAAACGCTGGTAATTGCTTCTTCGTACAGCGGTAATACCGAAGAAACATTGTCGGCGATTGAAGACGCTATGGAGCGCAGTGCCATGATAGCTGCGCTTTCGACGGGAGGGCTGCTCGAAGAGATCGCCCAGATCAACGAGATACCGATGCTCAAGCTGCCGGAGGGCCTTCAGCCCCGAGCGGCCATTGGCTATTCTTTCGTACCCCTGATGATGTTCCTCGAGAAGATCGGCCTGGTCAAGGATGTGTCGGACCGGATAAACAAGGCTATCGCCCATCTGAAGGCCTGTCGGGAGCGGATGATCGAGGACCGCGACGTCAACCAGAACCCGGCCAAGCAACTGGCCTCGTTGATCTACGGCAAGATGCCGATTATCTACGGCGGACCGACGCTTTCCGACGTCATGGCGGCCAGGTGGAAAGGTCAGATTTGCGAAAATGCCAAGCTGCTCTCTTTCTGCAATCTATATCCCGAGTTCAATCACAATGAACTGGTCGGCTGGTCACATTTCCCGCCCCCGCTCAAAGATCATTTCATCGTGATCAATCTTCGCGACTCTGAGGATCACCCCAAGGTATCTCTGCGCATGGACGTGGTGAAAGAGACTATCGAGAAACAGGACGTTCAGGTTATTGATATCTACGCCTCGGGCGAAACCCGGTTGGAACGGATGTTCAGCCTGCTCCAGATGGGAGATTTCGTCTCATATTACCTGGCGATACTCCACGAGGTCAATCCCACTCCGGTGGATATTATCGAAAACCTCAAAAAGGAAATCGCCGAACGGAGCAAGGCCCTGGCGCAGGCGCAGGCCCAACAATAGCGAAGTGAAAACGGTTTCCAGAGACAGTCTGGTCGAAGACCTGGTGAAAGCGAACCCCGAAGTGGTTCGCTTTCTCATTATAGAAGGTCTCCCCTGTGTGATCTGCGGAGAACCTTTCTGGGGCTCGCTTGGGGAACTGGCGAGCCAGAAGGGCTGGGATGACGCCCGGATTGACCGGCTGATTGACAAAATGAGGACGCTCTGACTCGCTTCTCATTAAACACCCGGCCCCCGGCTGCGTTCTTGATACGTTCGGCACGGGAGAACTAAGATTGACAAATCACACAGAGGACGTATATTAGCGCGTGTTTAGACCCCTTCGAAATCACCGACTCTCAGGTACAGCCGTTTTTGCATGGCTGTTTTTCTTTGTTGGTGAGTCGGTTATGGCTCAGACCGAACCGCAGTCAGTCTTTCGCCTGGACCGCATTAACGCTCTCATACTGGTAGCCGTCTTTTCGGCCGCCGTCCTCCTTTATACTAAGTGGGCCAAAGAAGGCAAACCCCTGTTTCTTCGCAAAATACCCGGTCTGGACGCGGTTGAGGAAGCTGTCGGACGGGCCACCGAGATGGGCCGACCGGTCCTGTTTGTCCCCGGTATCGCCGAACTGGACGAGATCGAGACTATTGCCGGCGTTTCAATCCTTGGACGGGTAGCCAAAATCGTGGCCCAGTACGATACCCCCCTGACGGTCCCGGTGCGATATCCGCTGGTACTGGCGGCGGCACAGGAAGTGGTCGAGCAGTCATATATTGAGGCCGGCAAAAAGGACAATTACGACAGAGACACGGTAAAGTATGTGGCCGGTGAGCAGTTTGCGTTCACGGCCAACGTAAACGGATATATGATGCGCGAGCGCCCGGCGACCAACATCTATATGGGCGCTTTTTTTGCGGAATCACTGCTCCTGGCCGAAACCGGCAACGCCGCCGGTTCGATTCAGATTGCAGGCACCGCCCGCCCGGAACAGCTGCCGTTTTTCATCGCCGCGTGTGACTACACCTTGATGGGCGAGGAGCTTTACGCAGCCTCGGCCTACCTCTCGCACGAGCCGATCATGACCGGTGGTCTCAAGGGGCAGGATTTTGTCAAGATGATTATCGTAATCTGTATCCTGGTCGGCGTGGCGCTGGCCATTTTTGGCTATGGCAATTGGTTTATTGATTCGTTCACGGCGTCCTGAGAATTGAAAGTATAGAAAACTGATGAGAACCACGATCCCCATTATTGTTGCCTTCCTGTCTGGCCTGGTGCTGGCTCTGGCGCCGTTCTTCAGGGAAGACAACTGGTTCGGGGGGCTGAAGCAAGAGCTTACAGAATGGCTCATCATTGTTGGCGGCTTCACCCTGCTCCTGGGCGTGGTTTCAATCACCCGGGTCAACTGGACGGCGGTCACTCGCCGCAAAGAAGGCTGGGGTTACAAAGTTCTCACGCTGGTCGCCGTTTTTGCCATGGCGATTCCGTCGGTGCTCTCCCCTGAATGGTCGACGCTCTTCGGTCGGGCCGACGGTTCCATATACGACTGGTTGTTCGTAAACCTCCAGTCCCCGATGATGGCCACCATGTTCGCCACGCTGGCGTTCTATATCGCGTCGGCGGCCTACCGGGCTTTTCGTGCCCGGTCAGTTGAGGCTACGATTCTCCTGATTACGGCTACGCTCGTGATGCTCTGGCGAGTACCCATGGGTGAATGGATACTGGAAAGACTGCCGGGAGATATTCCTTATCTGCTGAATACATACATCATGGGCGGCGCCAACATGGCTGTCCAGCGCGGTATTATCATCGGTGCAGCTCTCGGAGCTGCCTCCATGTCCCTACGCATTATCCTGGGCATCGAACGCACTTACATGGGGAAAGGGTAAACGACCGTGGGCTTCTGGCAAAAACTGGAACAGATGGATCGGCGTTGGATCTACCTCATGGTGGCCATTGCTGTCATCGTCCCTTTCATTGTACCCGCCGACCTGCCGATCAGTATTACTCCCGAGGCCCAGATGGTGTTTGATGCGGTGGAGGCCGTTCCCGACGGCTCGACCGTTTTTGTTGTTTTCGATTATTATCCTTCGACTATAGCCGAGTGTGAGCCGATGGCTCGTACCGCTCTGCGACACTTCTTCCGCAAAAACTGCAAAGTTATCACGCTGTCCAACATTCCTCTTGGCGGCCCTTCGATGGCCGAGGCCGTCAGTCGCTCTGTAGCAGAGGAATTCGGTAAGGAATACGGTGTGGACTTCGTGAATCTCGGCTATAAGTACGGTTACGTAGCGGTTATGACGGGCATGGGAACTTCGATTGAATCCATCTTCCCCACCGACAACAGCGGTACGCCGCTATCGGAACTGCCTCTCATGAGCAAGGTGACCAACTATAAAGATATCTCGTTCATTTTCGAAGTTGCCGACAATTCCACAGCCGATTACTGGGTTTCGATTGTCAACGCCCAGTACGGCGTCCCGATGGTTTGCGGCACGACCGCCGTGGGAGCCCCCAAATACTACGCTTTTGTAGCCGCGCGCCAGTTCCTGGGACTGCTGGGCGGGATGAAGGGCGCAGCCGAATACGAAATTCTCATCGGACACAAGGACGACGCCGTCAAGGGTATGGGCGCGCAGTCGCTGGTTCACCTGCTCATTATCGCGCTGGTGATCCTGGGTAACCTTGGTTACTTCCTGGGCGGCACCGGAAGAAGGGAAAAACTGGGATGACCGGCTTGGAGATATTCCAGATCTGGATCATCGCCTTCTTCACGCTGGCGTTGTTCTCTTTCATGTACAAGGACAATCCCCTGTACAAGGTGGCCGAACATATCTTTGCCGGTTTGACCGCCGGCTATCAGGTCGGACTGGTCTGGCATACGGTTATACTGCAGAAACTCTGGGACCCCATGATGGGCGGCGATTGGTGGCTCTTCATTCCGGGGATTCTCGGCTTTCTCATGTTCGCCCGCTTCTGGGAAAAATTCTCATGGATCTCCCGCGTTTCGCTGGCGTTCGTAATGGGTGTGACGGCGGGTATCTTCCTGATCTCGCAGTTGCACGGTCTGGTCCTTCCTCAGATGCAGAGCACTATGATTGCGGCCTCGGAAGCAATAGACAGCTCCTCTGATGATTTCTACTACAACCAGGGCGAGTTGGTGCTGGTGGACGGCACAGTCGAGATCGCAGAGTCGGTCCCGGCTACAACGGCTCCCGCGGACACACTGTCGGCTGTTGACAGTCTGACCGTAGCCGATTCCCTTGCGGACCCTATCCCGGCCATGGTCGAGCCGCCGGTAATCGAGGCTTTCCCCCGGGCAATCCTGGGGAGTACTTCCAGCGACCGGGATTCAGTTATGGTCGAAGGTCTCGACGAGGTCGTTCTCCGATCCGAGTTCACGGATACTTCGGCCCTTGCTTTCGGAGAGTTCTACGCCATTAAGTTCAGTGTGAAGCCCGCCGAGGGCGCCCCCATGGAAATAGTGGAAACCAATGTCTACGCTATGAACGGCGTCTCGGTCACGGAGACAGCTCCCGGCAGGTTCGTGGCAGAATATGCGTACAATCCTCCGGATTCATTGGATGCGGGAGTTTACCACCTGGGGTTCGAGACCGAGCGACGGTCGGTGATGTTCCTGCTGACGATAATCATCGTTGTCGGCGTTGTTTCCACCTTGATATACTTCTACTTCTCGAAAGAACACACCGGGGCTCTGGGAGTGGCTGCCAAGGTCGGTATTTGGTTCATAATGATTTCATTCGGGGCGCATTTCGGCTATACCGTCATGGGCCGTGTGTCGTTGTTAATAGGGCGGGTACAGTTCCTTGTCGAGGACTGGATAGGGTCTTTCCTTTAGAATCCCGACTTTTTTGATCGATGGTCTCAACAATATAAAATCCGGTAACACAATGCTGCGGAAACTATCTCCCCTACTACTGTTTATCCTCTTGTTCGGCTGTGGATTCAACGCCGATGAGCCGGTGTATGATACTGCCACCAACCCGGACGGCTTCCCCCAGATGGCCCTGACCACGCTGGAGCAGATCGAAAGCGGCCAGTTACAGGGATTCGACGCCATCGCCGGCGGCTTTGGTGATCTATATACCGAACATACCGACCTGCTTGACTCCGAGCCCTGGCGAGCGGTTATCGATCGGCTCGGCTCTAAATTTGGACATATAGCCGACAGCCTTCGTGGAAAGGGCGTTGCATCCTTCCTGAACGCCTCCGAATACTACCAGTTGGCCTCGTTCGCGCGTCCGCAGGATAAACAGCTCTATCAGCGAGCCTCAACTTTCGAGACCTGGCGCCAGGCGTTCGAAAACGCCGACATCGATCTTGCGTCTCTGGTCGACGGCACCGATCCGCAACTGGCCAAATATCTGTCGGCCGCCCGCTATTTTGTCTTTGGAGGCGAGGCTCATCGGGATTTCTTTGACGGCAATCTGCGGATCGCGTTTGAGGACCGCTTGAAACAAGCCGGTCAATTGTCCTCCGCGAAGATGTCAGAGCTGAACACGACCGACCTGTGTCTGGCTCGATACCTTGACCTGACCGACGAGCCGGTGGATGAAAGTCTGGCCTCGTTCGAGAATCCCTCAATCGACCTGGTCGCTTGCAGGATCACCCAATTGGCGCCTTCGAAGTTTGTAGCCGAAGTATACCTGGTACCGCACGAGAAGATCTCGGGCGAACTAACGGTGGCGGTTCGCATGTCCTTGCCGGACTCCCTGAATGCGACCGCTATGCCCGGCCTCAACTACAGCCAGCTACAGCTGAAACCGGAGGAACCTTCGTCCGACTGGAAACCGGGTCAAATCCTCGCGGCCTACCGGCAGTTCGACTTTGCGGAGGCGCCGTCCTCGCTGCAAATCGGCCTGATCGATCGTTCCGAGGGACGGGCGAAATATCTCGAAATGTCCGACGACGGCGGAAGCTTTCTTCGGATTAACTCCCCCGCCCCGACAGCTCTCTAAATATCTACCAGCGGTCCACATAGCCCTTTCCGGTCCAGAATAGTACTTGTCATGCTCTCGCCGTTTGGCTACCTTCGGAAAAACTCTGAAAGGAAAGTGCATGAGAGTTGTCATTCCGGTAGCCGGGGCCGGAACCAGGTTGAGACCTCAGACTCATTCGCTGCCCAAACCGCTGTTGCATGTGGCCGGCCGGCCTATCCTGTCGTATCTGCTCGACCCGATAGTAAGGCTGGACCCCGAGGAAGTCATTTTCGTAACGGGGTACAGGGGCAAACAGATTGAGGCCTTTGTAAAAGAGAACTACTCGTTCAAAGCCACGTTTATCCACCAGGACAGGCTGCTTGGCCTGGGCTACGGCCTGAACGTGGGGGTCGAACATCTCGACGGCGGGGATCTTCTGGTAATTCTCGGCGATACTATCGTCGAATGTAACCTGAAGGATTTCATAGCCGCCGGAGACAACGTGCTGGGTCTTAAGCAGGTCGATGACCCGCATCGGTTCGGCATCGCCGTGACAGAAAACGGCAGAGTGGTCGACGTTGAAGAAAAACCTGAGAACCCCAAGACAAATCTCGCTATTATAGGGCTGTACTATTTCAAGGATGTCAATCTGTTGAAAACAGCCCTGACTGCACATGTTAAATCGGGCCGAAAGACGAGGGGCGAAATACAGCTTACCGACGCCCTCCAGGGGATGATCGGTCGGGGCGCCGAGTTCGTACCTTACGAGGTACAGGAGTGGTTTGACTGCGGCAAGAAGGAAACGATGTTGACCACCAATCGGCATCTGATTACGCACCGCAACCAGACCAAAGCCCTCGAGGGCTGCGTGATGGTACCGCCCATATACGTGCATCCTGAAGCCAAGGTTGTCAGATCGGTTATCGGCCCCAATGTATCGATCTCCGAAGGATCGCAGGTGACCGACTCGGTGATAACGAATTCGATTATAGGCAGAGGCTGCAATATTGATAAGATGATATTGGATGATTCCCTGATAGGACACGACGTCAAACTCCAGGGCAGCAACCAGGTCTTGAACATCGGGGATTCGACAGAGATTACTTCCGGTTAGCAGAGCGCGGACCGGAACCGCCCCGATAGAGCTGAAAGGGAGAAGCAAACATGGCAAGAGGAAACTTCCTCTTTACCTCGGAGTCAGTGACCGAAGGTCACCCGGATAAACTGGCTGATCAGATTTCTGATGCGGTGCTTGATGAAGTACTGCGGCAGGACAAAAAAGGGCGAGTGGCGTGTGAGACATTCGTGACGGTCGGCCTGGTTATTGTGGGCGGTGAAATCACTACCAACGCCTACGTTGACATCAACAACCTCGTCCGAAAGGTTATCAAGGACATAGGCTATACCGATCCGGCCTACGGCTTCAACGCGCAGTCGTGCGCTATTCTAAACGCTATCGGCTCACAGTCGCCCGATATCGCCCAGGGCGTAGATACCGGCGGCGCAGGTGACCAGGGCTTGATGTCCGGCTACGCCTGCCGCGAAACTCGTGAACTCATGCCGCTGCCGATTATGCTGGCTCACAAACTTACCGGCCAACTGGCGAGAACCCGCAAGAAAGGCATTCTGCCCTTTCTCGGCCCCGACGGCAAATCACAGGTGACGGTGGAATACGAAAAGGGTAAGCCCAAGCGGGTCGACACCGTGGTTCTCTCGACCCAGCACACCGAGGATATTCTTGACCGCACCGGCAACAAGATCACGAAGAAATCGATCAAGCAGATAGTGGACGGCATCATCCTGCCGATCATTCCCAAGCGCATGATCGACCGGAAAACCCGGTTCCTGGTTAATCCGACCGGAAAGTTTGTCATCGGCGGTCCGCAATCCGATACCGGCATGACCGGGCGAAAGATCATTGTGGATACTTACGGCGGCATGGCCTCGCACGGCGGCGGAGCGTTTTCGGGCAAGGACCCGACAAAGGTGGACCGCTCGGCTTCGTACATGGCGCGCTATATCGCCAAAAACGTGGTAGCCTCGGGTCTGGCCGACAAGTGCACGATCCAGCTCGCTTATGCTATCGGCGTTGCCGAACCGGTTTCGCTTATGGTGTTCTGCGACGGGACCCAAAAGGTCTCAGAGGAAAGAATCACCCAATTAATCCGCAAGCATTTCAGTCTGACCCCTGCGGGTATAATAAAGTCGCTCGATCTACTGAAACCGGTTTTCCGCAAAACTGCCGCCTACGGCCATTTTGGTCGCACCGGCAAGCAGTTTACCTGGGAGAAAACCGACAAAGCCAAGATATTGGCGAAGGACGCATAGCTATTATGGCAATTAAGAGAGATATCGCAAACATCAAGCTGGCCGCCGAGGGCAAAAAGAAGATAGAATGGGCTGAACGGTCAATGCCCGTGCTCAGACTCATCCGGGAGCGGTTCACCAAGCAGAAACCGCTCAAGGGGATCAATATCGCCGCTTGTCTGCACGTTACGACCGAGACCGCTAATCTCATGCGGACGCTCAAAGCCGGTGGGGCCAACACCGCCCTGTGCGCCTCCAATCCGTTGTCCACGCAGGACAGCACCGCCGCCGCCCTCGTGAAAGAGTACGGAATCCCAACTTTTGCCATCAACGGTGAAAACAACAGGGTCTACTACAAGCACATCAACCAGGCGCTGGATTTCAAACCGCACATAACGATGGACGACGGCGCTGACCTTGTATCGACCCTTCATAAGGGTCGCCGGAATATGGTCCCGCACGTCCTGGCCGGCACTGAGGAAACCACTACCGGCGTTATTCGTCTTAAAGCGATGTCCGACGACAACGCCCTGCTCTTCCCCGTCGTGGCGGTCAACGATTCCAAAACCAAACACTTTTTTGACAACCGGTACGGCACCGGGCAATCCACGCTGGACGGCATCATTCGGGCCACCAATATGCTTATCGCCGGTTCAACGGTCGTGATCGCCGGCTACGGCTGGTGCGGACGAGGCGTCGCGTCGAGGGCTAAGGGGCTCGGGGCCAATGTGATCGTCACCGAAGTCGACCCGGTCAAGGGTATCGAAGCGGTTATGGACGGCTATCAGGTAATGCCAATGGCCAAAGCCGCGCCGCAAGGTGATCTGTTTATCACACTTACCGGCGATATCAACGTCATCCGCATGGAGCACATCCGCAAGATGAAGGACGGCGCTATTATCTGCAACTCGGGTCATTTCAACGCCGAGATAGATATTCCGGCCATGAAGAAGGCTTCGAAGAAACGCAAGATGCTTCGCCCGCAGGTTGAGGAGTACACTTTCGGCAAAAAGAAAGTCTGTCTCCTCGCCGAAGGAAGATTGATCAACCTGTCGGCGGCCGAGGGACACCCGGCTATGGTGATGGACATGTCCTTTGCCAACCAGGCGCTGTCGGCCGAGTACGTGGTCAAGAACCACAAGAAGCTCGAACGGCGAGTATACGTGGTGCCGGAGAAGATTGATGCTGAGATAGCGCGCTTGAAATTGAAGTCGATGGGCACCACTATCGACCGTCTCACACCAGAGCAGATCGAATATCTCTCGTCCTGGGAAATGGGGACATAAGCGCGAGCGAACGGATTCGTATACCATTGTGGGCGGAGCCATGCTGGTTCCGCCCTTCTTTTTGGGTGCCAGGCACCCCCAACAAAGGAGAGGCACATGAGCCAGGCCAAAGCAGGCGACAAGGTCAAAGTTCACTATACCGGGAAACTCGAAGATGGGACGGTCTTTGACAGCTCTAAGGAGCGCGAACCGCTGGAGTTCGATCTGGGCAGCGGAAACGTCATTCCGGGATTCGAGAACGGTATTCTCGGTATGGAAGTCGGTGAATCGAAAACCCTGACTATCGTCCCCGACGAGGCTTACGGCCAGACCAACTCCGACCTGGTGGCCACTGTGGAACGGAAACAATTCCCGGAGAATATCACGCCCGAACTCGGATTGCAGCTGCAGATGTCTCAGCCGAACGGCCAGCCGCTGAACGTGACCGTTATCAATATTGTGGGCGACTCAATTACGCTTGATGCCAACCATCCCCTGGCCGGCAAGACGCTGGTTTTCGATATCGAGCTGGTGGCCGTAGCCTAAGCCGCGTCTACCGCATAGCGCCCCCGGGTGGATTGGGGTTGCCTCATAGGCAAGTTCGGCGCTCCTCAACGAGTTCCCACCACGAATAGAAAAGCGGGCAGAGCCACAAGCTCTGCCCGCATCAGTTCGTCCTCCCTAATCCGGAGGTATTCTAAAAACTCACTCCACCGATTCCAGCTCCACCCGGCGATTCTGTGCCCGGCCCTCATCGGTATCGTTGTCGGCAATGAAATACTGGGGATCTTCACCAAATCCCTTCGCTGTCATGCGATCGGCCGCCACGCCCTCTCCCGTCAGGAATGACATCACGGAATTGGCCCGTCGGCTTGACAGGTCAAGATTGTACTCGTCCGAAGCTACGTTGTCCGTAAAACCGCGGATGGCAATCTTGATATCGGCGAATTCCAGCATGGTCGTTGCGACACCCTCGAGAATCTCAAAGGATTCCTCCTTGATTACATCAGAATCGGTCGCAAACTTGACGTCCAGAATGATCTTCTCGCCCTTCTTGATTATCTGCGGACAACCGGTGACATCGACCGGGATTCCGGCGGGCGTTCCGGGACATTTGTCCAGATAGTCGGCCACACCGTCACCGTCGGTATCGAGGACGCACCCAACCGCATCAACGGTCGCTCCCGACGGAGTGCCGGGGCATTTGTCGAGATAGTCGGCCACACCGTCGCCGTCGGTATCAAGCTCGCAACCATCAGCATCAACGGTCGCGCCCGCAGGCGTACCGGGGCATTTGTCGAGATAATCAGCGACCCCGTCACCGTCGGTATCAACCGGGCA
>JAAERE010000471.1 GCA_024230675.1 bacterium
AAGCTGGATCGTTCGCTGGATGTACTCCGGCATATCTCGAACTCGAAACGCCGTCCCGTGGTCAAGACCGGCTTGATGGTGGGTCTGGGGGAGACGGTCGACGAGGTGGTTGAGTTGATGCACCAGTGCTACGCCGCCGGAGTGGATATCGTGACCATCGGACAGTACCTTCGCCCTTCGCTGGCTCACCTTCCGGTGGAGCGTTTTTATTTCCCCGAGGAATTCGATGAACTGGCTCGCATCGGGAGAGAGATCGGATTTGGGCATGTCGAATCCGGGCCGCTGGTGCGCAGTTCTTACAGGGCTTTTGATCAGTCCAAGGAACTCCTGGAGCAGAAATGATCAAGAGGATCACCATTGCCCGCAGCTACGGTTTTTGCATGGGTGTCAAAAGAGCTATTGGCGTGGCCGAAGAGACGGCCCGCAATACCGATGGTCCGGTGACGATTCTCAACGAGATCGTGCACAACGACGCGGTCGTGGAAGATTTCCGCAGTAAGGGGGTGGGCCAGAAGTTCGCCGTCAAAGATGTCGACGAGGGTACGCTCATTATTTCCGCTCACGGCGTGGCGCCGTCGGTACTGGAGGAGGCTGCCGCCAAGGGGCTTCGGGTGATCGACGCTACCTGTCCGCTGGTGAGTCGCATATACGATATTATCAAAGACGTTATCCCGCAGGGTTATCACATCGTTCATTTCGGTGATCGTAATCACGACGAGACTAAGGGGGTTGAGGGTCACGCCGCTGACAAGATAACGGTCATCTCTTCGGTTGAAGAGCTGGATCAGTATCCTGCCTGGGAGGAACGCAAACTGGGACTGACGGTACAAACAACGATGGGACTCGAGGATTTCGTTCTGTTCCAGAAAGCGGCCCGCGAGAAATGGCCGCACATAGAGACTTTCGACACAATTTGTAACGCCACTAACAAGCGTCAGACGGCCATCACCGATATGGCTCCGGACGTTGACATCATTCTGGTGGTGGGTTCGAAGACTTCGGCCAACTCCAACCGACTGGCGCACATTTCAAGACTTCTGTGCGGTCGGGGTGAATTGATCGGGTCGGCGGCCGATATCAACGAAGCCTGGTTTACGGGTGAGGAGGAAACGCTCGAGCGGATAGGTGTTTCCGCCGGTGCCTCAACCCCGGATTTTCTGGTCGATGCCGTTATCGAAAGGCTCCGGGAGCTTTCGGGCGGCAGTGCCGATGTTGTTGAACAGGAAAAGAAGAAACGGAAACCTCGGTCGGCTAAGAAGGTCGGTTGATCGCCCGACAGGGCAATCCTAAAGAGAAAACAAGGGAGCTGCTTCATGCCGTACATCGGTGATCTGCTTATCTATACTGCTTCGGCCAGCATCCTGGCTTCGATCGTCACGTACTTCATGGCCTGGCGAGGACGCGAGGATCT
>JAAERE010000472.1 GCA_024230675.1 bacterium
CTTTGACCAATATGTCAAGGGGATGAACGGCGAATAGTAAACGCCCTATCCGTGAATAAATGCCCGTCAGCAACCAAAAACTCAGAGGCGCACGATCTCTTGGGGTTTTATAGTTCTAGGATCGTCGTGCGCTATTGGCTTGCTTTCTACAATGCCAGAGCACGGCGCAACCGTCGATCTATTTGCTCCACATCCGCCGAGGTCAGTCATCGATGCGATAGACCACACGGGTAGGATCGAGTGTGAATAGCACGGGTTTGAGCGCCGAAGGGTACCAGAACCACGTCACCGCGCTGGAGCTTCATACAGCTCTCTCCAATTGTCATAGACCGCGTCCTCTTCATTGTCCCACACGCGATGCAAGGTGGCTTCAGAGAGGAACGACCAACCCCGTTCTTCAGCGCGTTCGTCGAGCAGGTCGGTCAAACTGAAGAGAATATCCAGCGCCTTTTCGACAATCTGATCTTTGCGAATCTGGCGAATCTGGGCCAGATGGCTCAAGCGCCCCGCGCGTTCTACAGACAGCAAAATACGCTTCTCGACGACATTTGGCGCCGTGCTGCTCATTTCACGCCTCCTGTTCAATATGCTTCAATTATACTCGACGTGCGACGCTTGTGCAAACAAAAAGTCCGTCACTCCAGACAGAAACCCAACGGATCTCGCAGATCCGTTGGGTGTTGATATTCTGAACACTTGCGCCAGGATATCCGAAAGAATACGTCCTCTTGCGCCAGGGGGCGGGTGTGGTAGAATTACAACGGATGCTGCGCTACAACGACCTCGCAACAACACACGAGTATCCTATCATCGCTCAATGACAACGACGTAACTATCGAAGGAGTTGTGAATTATGGGGCTTACTGAACTTTGGCAAACTTCACGAGACCAATTTCAAGAGAAACAGGTTCATCAAATCATCGCTTTTGCAGGTGGCGGCAAGCTCCGAGATGGCAGCAATACGTCGCTTGAGTTCAGAGAATTTTTATCACATATTCCCTCGAAAGTTCTTGAGCGGTATGCTAACGGATGTCTTGAAAGCTCCTTCAAGGACTCGGGTTTAGCTTTGCAGGATATAGTCAACCAAGTTGGAAAAAGGCTTGGGTTTGCAGTGACTGATGGTCGATACAGAGGAACATCCAAGCATATTGGTTATGATGGGTTGTGGAAGTTTCCAGACGGGCACATCGTAGTTGTCGAGGTCAAAACAACTGATGCCTACAGAATAGATCTGGACAAGATAGCTGGCTATCGTCGCTCATTGGTTGGTGTTGGGGAAATCGAGGAGGAACGTTCGTCCATTTTGATTGTTGTCGGACGCGCAGATACGGGCGATCTTGAGGCTCAAATCCGTGGTTCAAGACATGGTTGGGACATACGACTTATTATTGATTTTCAGCATAGCAAAACAGGTATGTCGCGATAAGCACCTTACCAATCCAAATTGGGGGCGCAGGCCATCCAGCAGAGGCAAATCCGAGCAACCAAAGCCGCGATGGGATAGGCCGCGATCCGCCCGTGTATTCGCAGGTCGCCCTCGAACTCAAAAAAAGAAGCGGAATTCGGCGTCAAATCGGCTTCCTGGGAGACCGGGCGCACGTCAGGCATACGGGTCCCTGGGTCTGGGATCTGCAACTGTCGCCAGATCAAATTCTGCATCTCGGTCGGCGTGTCGGGCCAAAAGACCTCGTAACCCGAAGGCGTGAAGTGGACGCTCACGCAGTACCCATCCAACACATTCAACACCTCGTCGGTGGTGCGCAATCCCGCTTCAGCCAGGACCGGATCGGTCTGACAATCTCGTTCGATCAGCGTATAGACCATCAGGGCAACTACGCTGACGAAGCAGAGCGCGACGATGGCATCATCCCGATGCACGTAAATGGGACGAATGGGCAAGTCGCTCTTCAAGTTCCGCATCCGCCGTTCGACGTGACGATGATTCTTGTAGACATTCCACATCCAGTCCAAGTAGTCCGTGAGCGATTGGCCCGCCTGGCGGCGCTGGTTCGTGATGAGCAGCCAGCGACCATCCAGCTTGGCCGCTTCGGCGATCCGATCGGGGCGCTGCTCATACGTCAGACTCATCGTCCCATCCTGAATGGTGAAATCGACCTTCACGAAGGTGCGCACGTTTTTGAACTGATGCGCCAAATCCGCCAAGTGTCCAGATACCCATTCGGGGTCGCCGTAGTAGCGCCCTTTGTTCAGATGATCGAGGGTCCACTTCAGTTCGGACTCGTAGGCCTCGATTCGTCTGCGGCGCCGTTTCGCATCCACCTTCTGACGCTCAGTGTCCAATATGATCGCCGCGCGCATCCAAAAGTGCACCTTCCGATAGACAGGGTGTCGCCCGCCAATGCCCAGTCTTTTACGCCGTGCGGCTTCCCGCTCGCACTCGGCCGAGGTCATTTTCACTTTGGCCTTGAACCGCAGACGGCGGAAGGTGGCTTTGACTTCGTGGTCGGCCTTATCCGTGCTGGCAAGCAGCGTCACGAATTCGTCTTCCGAGCAAGCAGCTACTATCTTGCGGATGTGAGGCGTCATTTTCGTCGGGCCGAGAAAGCGACCACGAGCACGAGAGATGAGCAATATATTCTCGGCATCGTGCATGATGCTGTCTCCGGTTACCAGCAGGTCGCTGCGCTGAAAAATCTCGTGCAGACGCTCGTGCGTCGGAACCGTGGTGGTACCGTCGTTGGTGTTTCCCGCATAGATACTGCAACCGGCTGCGAGCACTACCTCTCC
>JAAERE010000473.1 GCA_024230675.1 bacterium
ACTATCTTTGGTCAGATTCACGCCCACGCGCCAGACCACGCGTGCGGAGCCAGTCCATTTTGCGGCCAGACCGCCGATCCGAACATCCTTGTTGAAGTTCACCACTATGACATCTATTCCCCTCTCGGCCACGTACCGCCTTACCTTGCCGATCGTAAAGGGATTGAAGTCACCCGAGATTCGCAGCTCCAGCGTCTCGACTCCCGGAGCCGCAGCCACGGTGCGCCGGATGAACTCCGAACCCGGTCTACCGGCGATGCTTATGCGGTGACCTCTTGCCAGCAGCCCCCGGCTGACAAACCCGATCCAGCTTTCGATCCCGCCGAAAACCTCGGTCTCGATGGAATTGAGAAAGAGCAGGTTCATGAGGGTTCCCTGAACTGCATCTGATAGAGCCGCCGATAGAGGCCGTCGCACTCCATCAACTCCGCATGATCGCCAGATTCGATTATCTCCCCCCGATCCAGCACCAGAATGCGGTCGGCGTTTTTGACGGTCGAGAGGCGATGGGCGATCACGAGAGTCGTCCGATTGCTCATCAGCCGGTCGATAGCCTCCTGCACGAGCGTCTCGGATTCGGTGTCGAGCGCCGAGGTAGCTTCGTCGAATATCAGCACCTGCGGATTCTTGAGGAGGGCTCGCGCAATGGCCAGGCGCTGGCGCTGACCGCCGGAAAGCATGACCCCACGATTGCCTACCTGCGTATCATATCCATTTTCGAACTCGGATATGAAGTCGTGAGCGTTGGCAGTGCGGGCTGCCTCTTCGACCTGCTCCCGCGCCATGCCGCTCTGACCGTAGGCTATATTGCTGTAAATGCTCTCATTGAACAGGTAAGTCTCCTGAGTGACAATTCCCATGAGATGCCGCAGCGATTTCAGAGAGACCTGGCGGATGTCAAGGTCATCGATTCGTATAGTGCCCTTTTGGGGATCGTAGAACCGAGGCAGAAGGTCCAGCAGGGTCGACTTGCCTGCACCCGAGGGTCCTACCACGGCTACCACCTCGCCCCTCTTCACCGTGAGCGAGATGTCTTTTAGTACCGTCTCGCCCTCCTTGTAGGCAAACGTTATCCCGTCGTATTCAATAGCTTTCTCAAACTGCTCAAGCTTCCGCGCACCCGGAATCTCAACGATCTTCTCCTCTGTGTCCATGACCTTGAAGATCCGCTCGGCCGCTGCCATACCTTCCTGGATTTTGATATGGATCTGGCTGAGTGACTTGACCGGTTTGATCATGGAGAACATCACGATTATGAACGTAATGAAATCCCCCACGTCCATCTTGCCCGAACCCTGAATAATCTGCGTCCCGGCGTAATACAATATGGCCGCTCCGGCGATTGTCGCCAGGATGTCGTTGATCGGCGAAGCCAGATGCCGGATGCGCCGCATGCGAACCAGCGAGCGGAAGTAATCGGCAGTGGAAGCGAAAAACCGTCGCGATTCAAACTTCTCCATCGAGAAAGCCTTGACAATCCTTACGTTATTTACCGCCTCCTCCAGCACCGAGTTAACATCGGCCATTTTGCGCTGGGCGCGGTCGGAATACTTGCGGAGCTTTTTCCCGATAAACCAGATGAACCCGAACACTACCGGCAATATCACCGAGGCGGTTAGGGTCAACTCCCAGCTTAGCACCAGCAAGGAGGCGGACAGCACCAGGACCGTGACTGCATCTGTCACCAGATGGTTGAAGCCGATATCTATCGAATCGTTGAGGACAACGACATCGTTGGTTACCCTTGAGATTATGTGACCCGTGCGCCGGGAATTGAAATAGTCCAAAGACAGCCGCTGATATTTCTCGAAAAGGCGATCGCGAAAGTTGCGCATCACGGACTGTTGGACCCAGACCATGAAGTACCCCTGGATGTAGTAGAACACGTTTTTAATCAGTGAGATTATCAGAACCAGGATAACGAAATTGACCAGTGTTTCGCTGCGGGTTTCGCCGGCTACCATGGAATCTATCAAGCCCTTGAAGGCGCTCTTCATCTGAAAGAGCCAGCCCTCGGCGTCGGCAGCCAACTGTGATCCGGCTGAAATCGAATCGCCCGACACCGGCACCGCCTGCTGGTAGACTTCGGTCGACTGGGGGCTTGTCTCGAACGCTGTATCGACCTGAAATAGCGTCATCAGCAGAGGGCCGATCATCCAGATCATCAGCCCTGAGAAGATTGCGTGGAACGCCGCCGATGACGAGGCGGTGACCAACTGCTTCCAAAAGGGCTTGAGCGCCGAAAATGTCCGCGCATATATGTTCAAACGTGATCTCCCGAAATTACCATAA
>JAAERE010000474.1 GCA_024230675.1 bacterium
GAATCACGCACCCTTTCGGTATGTGCGGCGGGTTCCTAATTCCACCATAACTCACGTTTCTGCAAGCCCCCCGTTTCATCCCGCACGGCCGGATTTCCCGGGTACGGTTGGCGACCCTGGCTTTCCTCGCTAGGCCTTCCCGTCTAATGCCGAAGCTTAAGCGCTGACTCGCATACACCCCTTGCACTAAAGGTTTACCTAACGGCTCGACACATCACGGTTGTTACCGACCTTGTGGGTTCAGAGTCCCGGGCCGTACCGCTAGAGGTGCCCGCCAAGTGCCGAGAGCCCCTTTGCCCACTCAAGGTGTTACCTCTTGTGGCGTGGCGTCAATGCGCCCCGTCAGAAGGCATTACCCTTCCTTCATAGCTCATACTGGCTCATGGGCCAGACCAAAATCCTCCCCCCGCCTTTGGAATTACCTCTTGCGGTTGGTCCTTGCAGGTTAACATCAGTCCCTGCTGGATGATGGCCCTTCCCGACGTTATCTCTGCAATCTATATATGGGCGCTTGGACCCTTACCCCGCAGTGTCTTCTTGGTGCATTCGCTCATTTCTTCCCAAGAAGCGACGGCCTCACGTTAGTTCTGAGACGTTCGGCACACCGGAAACTCCCTATAATGCAACTTCAACAGGGTCGCGATTTCGAGGCTGCAGTCATTCCTTTATGTTCAGGCTCCCATACTCGCTAGGCCCCCAGGTTGCACCTACCGCTGAAGCTCTATGGCTCCAGAGCAGCCGGGCCGTTTACACCACGCAATGGACGTGCAGTTACCCTGCACGAACTGTGGCATCGCTACGTGTCCGACACGAGCAACTGACACGACGGGACTTTCACCCGCAAGATTGCAGCCTTGTCGGCCGCTACCCTTGGGATAGAAATGCAGCGCGCACAGAATTAGGTGTAGAGTTTCCGAATCACGCACCCTTTCGGTATGTGCGGCGGGTTCCTAATTCCAC
>JAAERE010000475.1 GCA_024230675.1 bacterium
CCAAGGTCCACGACATACTGGATGTCGTCCTGGCTGACCTTTTGCTCCATATCGACGCCGCGCATCATGGGATCGATGATGCGGAAAACCCGCTCCTCGTTTAATTTATCAATGAGCTGGTCCAGGTGGGTTTCTCTCCGAAGAATCAGTTTTTCAGCGGCTCGGCCGATTATTTCCGGCGTGATGGCGATCTCACGGTTTTGTCCGGCCTTCATTTCGAAGCAGACTTCATACGCCAGGGCGTTGACCAGCCAGGGTTGCCCCGCGGAAAGCCTCCAGACTTCGTCCATTGCCTCGTCCGTAAAAGCCTGGCCGGTTTCCTCGGTGTGGCATTGATAAAGGGCTTGGACCTCCACCCTGGAAAAATCCCCCAACCTCAACGATTTGGCCTTGATATTGAACTCGCTTCCCCCGGTGATCACGGCCTTTTCCTTGCTGGAATGGATGCGGTAGTCCCTGACGTCCCGCACGCCGCAAAGGATGATGCTTTGGGGAAAGTGAGCGGGTCTTTTGTCGTAACCCGCGCGAATCTGGCGAAGCACGGAAATCAGGGTGTCGCCCACCAGCGAATCGATTTCGTCCACCAGCAGAACCAGCGGCCTCGACAACGTTTTCGTCCAACTGGAAAGCATTTCGTTCAGCGCGCTGTCCGGCCCCCATAATTCCATGATATCCTTCATGTGATCGACGGGAAACCGGTCGTCCAGGAAATCCCTGGCCCGGGAGGCGATTTCCGCCAGGAAGGAAAATACGCCTCTCTCGACGTCCTCCCGGGCCGATTGTCCTTTTTCCACGTTGACGTAGAGGCAGATATATTCGCCCTCCCGGTTCAGGTAATTCATCAAGGCGAGAAGAGCGGATGTTTTTCCCGTTTGCCTGGGGGCGTGGAGAACGAAATATTTTTCTTGCCCGATCAGTTTCAGAATTTCATCCAGATTGAATCGCTCCAGTGGCGGCAGGCAATAATGTTTGTCGAATTTCACGGGCCCGGCCGTGTTGAAGAATTTCATGTATTTCCTCCTCGATTCCTACATCCCCCACACCATTATTTTAACCCCCCTGTACTCCTCCTCGCGGCGGAATATTTTCTCCTCCCAGGTTGTATTCTTTCTTTTATCGAAAATCACCAGGTGTCCATGTTCGGTTCCGCACTTATCCATGTACTCCCATGTCTGTTTCAAACCCTTGGCGATGGTTTGCTTCAAGTCACCGTAGTGGATCTTCAGTTCGATCACGACTTCCTGTTGTTTACTC
>JAAERE010000476.1 GCA_024230675.1 bacterium
GCGCCGCATTAGCTGTGCCTTCGATCTCGATCTTCTGATATAGATCCGGGTCGAGCTTGGAGTTCAGATTCAGGAATACGAAATCCTGGCCCTCGATTGCCGGTTTCAGAGACTCAATGTCGGTCACGTCGCCCTTGACCAGCGTGAAATCGCTGCCTATCCGGGCTTTGGCCCGGTCGGGGTCGGTGGTCATGATAGTGACCTGAAAACCGTCGGCCTTTAGTTTCTGAGCCACCGGAAGACCAAGCATTCCGGTGCCGCCGATCACGATTATTTTCTCTTCCACAGCGCTCCTCTTGTGTTTAGGCCCCTATCTGGGAGCAGAAAGTAGGCTCTCGTAAGTGCAAAAGCAATAGCAGAATACATCGCTCGGGCAGATATTGAAGGCTCGTGCGGATGCCGGTTTTGCGTCGTGCGTCTCAACTTTCTATCGGGCAACCAGATACGTACGAAGCCCTCGCTTTTTTCCTTTTTCGGCGTTGTCGCTTGTTGTATATTGGAAATCTATGGATGAAAAGATTATCTGGGCGCCGTGGCGGGCGTCGTTCATTCTGAGCGAAAAAGAAAAAGGCTGCATTCTCTGCAATCGGTTCGAGATGGAGGATACGGTCGAAAACCTCATCGTGCACCGGGGGGAAAGCTCTTTCGTAATTCTGAACAAGTTCCCCTACAACGCCGGGCATACGTTGATCGTCCCCAACCGTCACATCGGTCAGTTGGAGAAGCTAAGAGCTGCCGAGGCTTCTGAGTTTTTCGAGCTGACTCGTAAGACAGTTGCTGTCATCAAGCGCTGTTTCAAGCCGCACGCTTTTAATATCGGGATGAATCTCGGACGCCAGTCGGGTGCCGGTATTCCGGCCCATTTGCATATGCACGTCGTGCCTCGCTGGACCGGGGACTCCAATTTCATGCCCGTCCTGGGCAAAACCAAAGTAGTATCGTTCCCGCTGGAGCCTTTTTATGAACGCCTTCGAGAGGAATTCCAGAAGGGGTGAAGAAGCGCAAAAAAATCCCGACCAAGACCGAGCTGCTCCAGCTCCAGAAGCTCTACAAGACCGATGAGCGGATCGGTGAGCGTCTGGGCGGAGTGCCGGCTTATCTGGTAGCCTATTGGCGTCGCAAGAAGAACATCCCCAAGTACTCCCTGCCCAAATTCTCCGAGAAAGAGATTCGCAATCTGTGGGAGCGGTACGGCGATGACGAGAAGAGCGGGCTTGAACTGGGTATCTCCAAGGCTGCGTTTTACAACTGGCGTCGGCGCTACGGCATCCGCGAAAAACCGGCGTTTCTAAAGCTGGAGCAGTTGGAACTAAATTTCCCCGGCAGCCAGCAGCCCGCCCACGTCAGCTCACTCTACGGCAAACGTTCGGTGGTGCAGAAGATCCTGGCCGGGTTGGCCGAGGCTGAGCGGGTTGAAGTTGGCGAGGAACTCGAAGTCGAGCCGGATCTGGTTCTATCGCCCGGCGGCGCCGGCTCGGTGGTGGAGCATTTCAAGAAGAAAAGCGCCGAGTTTGTTTGGAATCCCAACAAGATCGTTCTCACGCTGGATCACAAGCACACTCATAACGGCACAAACCCAGCCTCCGCCCACAAGATGATCCGCGAGTTTGCCCGGCGGCAGGGAATCAAGTCGTTTTACGATCTCCGCGAGGGCACCGGCCACCAACTGGTAATAGAAAAAGGTCTCGTGTTGCCGGGGCAGCTCCTGGTGGGACCGGTGAGCCAGGTGGCTGGCTATGGCGCGATGGCTACTTTTGCCTCCGGGGCTGACTCCGAGTCTCTCGCCGGCATTTGGGAGACGGGCAAGATTGCCATGAAAGTGCCGGAAACTGCCCGCATCGTTGTTTCCGGAAGACGCTATCGAGGGGTTTATGCTGTCGATGTAGCCCTGTCCATAGTAAAGCAGTTGGGGCCGGGGGCTCTGGAAGGCAAGGTGATCGAGTACGCCGGTTCCGCCATCTCGCAGATGACGATAGGTGAGCGCTACGCCCTGTCCAGTCTGTCTCACGAGACCGGTGCTCTGGCTGCGGTGTGCGCTTACGATGCCACTACGCGCCGATACTTGACCGGGCGCACAATGACCCGGTTCCAGCCGGTGATGCCGGACAAAGACGCCGAGTACAACGAAATCTACCAGGTCAATATCGACCAGTTACCTCCACAGATCGAAAAGCGGGGGGAAGATCGGCAGGTAAAAGCCCTGGCCGAGGTCGATGGCCTGACCGTCCACCAGATAATCCTGGGAACCTGCACGGCGGGGAGGTTCGAGGATCTTCGTGTCGCTGCCGACGTCCTCAAGGGCCGACAGGTACACGCAGACTGTCGGTTGATTATCATCCCCGGCTCAAGATCAGTATATCTTGAGGCTCTGAAAAAAGGACTCATCCGAGTCTTCATTGAGGCCGGAGCGGTAGTCATGTATCCGGGATGTTATCCCGGGACAATGGAGACGTCAGGATTTCTGGCAGCGGGAGAGCGCTGCCTGACGACGGCCGGCCGTCCGCCGGTCGCTCTGTCCGAGGTCGAGGAATCTGAAGTTTACTTTTGTTCTCCGGCGACGGCAGCCGCCTCGGCCCTACACGGTGTTATCACCGACCCAACCCGCTTCGTGCGGTAGGCAAGAATCACTCCCCACAGTTTTTGTTGAGGTCCATGCACAGTGGGCGTAACTATGTGTATATGGCAGCAAAAGCTTACAATCGGTTGGACCTATCCTCC
>JAAERE010000477.1 GCA_024230675.1 bacterium
CGAGGACAAGCGCAAGCTCCAGAAAGGGCACCTGTTTTCGGTCGAGCCGGGTATTTACATGAAGGACTGCGGTTTTCGCGCCGAGATCGATTGCCTCATCAGCCACGAGGGCGTGGAAGTTACCACCCTGCCTTTACAAACTGAAATTGCAGCGCTGTTCTAATCCGTGTTTGTTACCGATGACATGATCGCCGGAATGGTCGAGCGGTTTGGGCAACCGGCCCTGCAGCAATACCGGTTCGAGGTTACCGAACAGGAGCTGCACCGCATCAGGTCTTCTCAGAAGCACGGGCGGGATCACGATGTCACCCTGTATGTCCAGAAAGACGACCATTTGATTGTGATCGCCAAACCTTTCTATCCGCCGGGTATTTTCCGGGCGCCCTCGGGCGGGCTTAATCCGAGGGAGTCTTTTGATGACGGTATCAATCGCGAAGTAGCCGAGGAGATCGGCTGCGAGATTGAGCTGGAGCGTTTTCTCCTGCACACCCAGGTCGACTTCGTGTACAACGCGGATTC
>JAAERE010000478.1 GCA_024230675.1 bacterium
CGATTATAAAAAAAATCAAAGAGACAGCCAAAAGAATTGGAGAGAGCAAAACCCGGATTACTGGAAAAGATACAGGCAACGCCACCCCGAATATGTCAAAACTAACCTGCGATTACAGAGAGCCAGAGATAAAAAGCGACGCCGTCAGGCGCTTGCAAAGATGGACGCGTTAAAAAATGAATTGCCAGTGAAAGCAAGGGGTTATTATATTTTTTTTGGTGAAAAGAAGGACCTTGCAAAGATGGACGCGTCATGGCAGAAAATCTATTTATTACCAGGCAGTTAACGCGTCTGTTCGCCCAATTTTTTTCTTTCTTGCAAAAAAGGACTCAATAGACTTTTCAGCCCTCTCTTTTTAAATTGAAAGACAAAAAGGAGAACAATCATGGTCGAAAACACCCTTCTTTGTCCTCAGCGGGTCCGTAAGATATCCGGCAGCTTTGCCTTCATCGAGCATCGTTTCATCAGAAATGGCTTTTTTTCCAGTCTCAGCCACCAGGAACTCTTGCTTTATGTATTTCTTGTGTTGGTGGGCGATAGAAACGGGATTTCCTATTACAGCTACGACAGGATCTGTACTGCCCTGCGGATTTGTGTGGACGAATATATCCTGGCTAGAAACGGATTGATAAAAAAGGACTTGATCGCCTTTGACGGGCATATTTTTCAGGTACTCTCACTGCCCGAACAGCCCGTGATTCCAATAAG
>JAAERE010000479.1 GCA_024230675.1 bacterium
AAAGAGTATAGCCTAGTCAACTGCTTTCGCTTTTGGAAGTCTTGCTAGGGTCAACGAATTTCACCTCTCGCCCAGCAGTACTGTTGACTCCAACTATCCCCATCGACCTTTTATCAAATGTGTGAGCCTGGTGTGTTGGTGTTAGTATATAGGGCTCACACAGTGACAACAGAATAGCGGATTTCAACAACCCATGATGAGGCATACAATGCACATTCAATTGACACACGTCTGATACACGCTGATTTGTTCACAGTGTTGAAGAGTTCAGTCCCCAAGAGTCCACAGCTTCGTATACCACCGCAGCTCCGCCCGCCACAGACAGCTTCAACGCAAGTCGCGTGCTCTGACCCTCGCGTACACAGAGCCCCAGAGCGCGTACAACCACGTAGTCAGCCGGTAGGCTGAGCCAATACAAATTTCTGAAACAGCGCGTGCGCTGTGAAATATGGTAAGAGCATCGCTAGGGTTGCGTGAAGGACTCTTTAACAGAAATGTGTGAAGGCATACCCACCGAATATGATCACTGGCTGCTGTATTAGCGCGCAGATGTGTATATATATATTAGTGGGCCTGTATGTGTGCGTGGGACTTGGGGTAGGGTGTTGTTCAATC
>JAAERE010000480.1 GCA_024230675.1 bacterium
ATCGACTCCATGCCCGAAGAACTCGACGCGGTCGAAAAGCGCATCCGGCAGCTGGAGATCGAAAAGGAAGGCGTCAAGCGCGAGAAAGACGCAACCGAACGGCTGAAGCCTATCGTAGAGCAACTCTCGGAGCTGTACGCTCAGCGCGAGGATCTTCGTTCGCAATGGGAAAAAGAAAAAAACACAGTGGATACGATCCGCTCAATCAAGGCGGAGATAGAAGACAACAAGCACCGCATCGCCGAAGCCGAACGCAACGCCGACTTCGAGACGGCTGCCAAGCTCAAGTACGGCGACATCGCGGACGCGGAGAAGAAGCTCGAACTCCTGACGCACTCCCTGACGGTGATTCAAGAAAAGCGGCAGCTTCTCAAGGAAGTTGTCGACGCCGAAGAGATTGCGGAGATTGTATCCAAATGGACCGGTATCCCGGTCACCCGACTGTCCGAATCGGAATCGGAAAAGCTGTTGCGGCTTGAGCAGGAATTGCACCGCCGGGTGATCGGACAAGATGAAGCGGTCAGCGCCGTGGCCGACGCGGTCCGGCAGTCGCGCGCGGGGCTCTCGGACCCCAACCGGCCTATCGGGTCGTTCATATTCCTGGGCCCGACCGGAGTGGGGAAGACCGAGTTGGCTCGCACCCTGGCCGAATTTCTCTACGGCAGCGAGGATGCGATCGTTCGCCTCGATATGTCGGAGTACATGGAAAAGCACGCCGTGTCCCGTCTTATCGGGGCCCCGCCGGGGTACGTCGGCTACGATGAAGGGGGCCAGTTGACCGAAGCTGTCCGCCGCCGTCCCTACGCGGTCGTGCTGCTCGACGAGATTGAGAAGGCGCACCCGGAAGTGTTCAACATTTTACTGCAGGTGCTGGAGGACGGCCGCCTGACCGACAATCAGGGCCGCACGGTGTCGTTCAAAAACACTATCCTGATCATGACCTCGAACATCGCGGCGGAGTACATCCAGCAAGAATCAACCAACCTGGGCGAATTCAACCGGGACGTGGTCTACGAGAACATGAAAGAGGGCGTGCTGGAGACGCTTCGCAAAAGCCTGCGGCCGGAGTTCCTGAACCGGATTGACGAGAATATCGTCTTTTCGGCCCTGACACAGGCCGAGATCAACAAGATTGTCGAACTGCAACTGAAGCACTTTCGCCGGCTTCTGGCGGACAAGGACATCGCGCTCGAAGTCTCCGACTCTGCCGTTGAGTACATCGGCGAGACCTCATTTGACTCGACCTTTGGGGCCCGTCCGATCAAGCGGTTCATCAGCAAGGAGCTCAGCCAGCGGGTGGCAAAGATGCTTTTGGCGGGCGACCTCAAAGCGGGGCAGAGGCTGGAGGTCGATCAGAGCAGGGACGGGCTGGTTATGCGGGCCGCGAGCGGCCGAGCGGACAGAGAGACCGCTGAAGTTTAGAGAACCGATCACTTTTCAGGGAGGTAACGTGAGCGACAAAATGCGTGTCGGAACATTCACTAAAGAGCTTTACGAC
>JAAERE010000481.1 GCA_024230675.1 bacterium
ATCCATCCCCGGATACCAGCGTCCGGCATCCACGCCCGGCAGGATGTTTCTCTCCGCCAGGGCCAGGACAATCTTGCGGACCGGCCGCGGGGTCTTGACGGCAAACTCCCGGACGAAAGGTCCGGTGAAATATGGCTCGTAGCCGTCGATAGCAAAAATCTCCGAGGACGCCTGCTGGGCCTTCTCGGCCGACAGGAGCGCCACTTTCTTGAGACCCGTCTTGCCCATGAGGCTCATGTAGACGGCTGCCGTGGTAGCACACAACGCCTGGTTGGTGCAAATATTCGAAGTCGCCTTCTGGCGACGGATATGCTGTTCTCGTGTCTGGAGAGTCAGGACGAACCCGGCCTTGCCGTCGACATCTTTCGTCCGGGCGGCGATACGGCCCGGCAAATTTCTGATAAGCTCTTTTTTCGAGGCAAAAAAACCGAGCAGCGGCCCGCCGTAAGAGAGCGGAATTCCCAGCGGCTGGCCTTCGCCTACGACAATATCAGCCCCTGCTTCGGCCGGTGTTTTCAGGAGCGTCTGAACTATCGGGTCGACTGCCATGACAAACTTGCCACCGACCTTGCGGATGATCTCCCCAATCTGATCAACTTCCTCCAGTTGACCAAAAAAGTTCGGTTGGCTGATCAGCACACAGGCGGTCTTTTCATCGACTATATCTTCGAGTTGTCCCAGGTCGGTCCGACCGTCCTTCAGGGGAATAGTCACCAGTTCAAGTCCGCGACCCTGCAGGTAGGTCCGGATGACCTCGCGATAGAGCGGACTTACACCCTGGCCCATAACGACCTTGTCGCGTTTGGTTACCCCGGCGCAGATAGCCAGGGCCTCGGCGGCCGCGCTGGCGCCGTCGTACATCGAGGCATTGGCCACATCCATGCCGGTCAAACGGCAGATGTGTGTTTGAAATTCGTAGATGACCTGAAGCGTTCCCTGCGCCACCTCGGCCTGGTACGGCGTATAAGCGGTCACGAATTCCGGGCGGTTGACGATTGAGGCCACGGCCGAGGGGATAAAATGATCGTAAACGCCGCCACCGGCAAAGCAGGTTAACTCACCGCTGTTGCCGTGAGCCATGCGCTCTATCTCGGAGAGCAGTTCCATCTCGGAGAGAGCCGGGATATCCAGCGGCTTTTTCAGGCGAAGTTTCTCGGGGATAACGCTCAGGAGATCTTCCAGGCTGCCCGCCCCGATCTTGTTGAGCATCGCCCTGCAGTCGTCATCAGTGTTGGAAATATATGGCATAGCTGTCTTCTTCTAAATCAAGTTGCCGTAACGGGGAATCTGGCCGCCGGTTACGAGATCAGACTCTTATAACCCTCACCGTCCAGCAATTGTTCAAACTGAGCGACATCGGCCACCTCAACTTTGATCATCCAGCCCTCGCCATAGGGCTCCCGGTTGATCACCATCGGGTCGTCATCAAGCGCCGCATTGACCTCGGTAACCGTACCCTTGATGGGGGAGTATATCTCCGAGACTGCCTTGACGGCTTCGATGGTGCCGAACGATTCCATCAGTTCGACCGCGGCGCCGACCTCGGGAAGTTCCACGAAAACGATATCGCCCAGTTCTCCCTGGGCCCAATCGGTGATACCGATAGTGGCAATATTCCCGTCAACTTTCAACCATTCGTGCTCTTTGGTGTATTTCAGATCCGCAGGTACGTTCACAGTATCCTCCCGGTCGCTAAGACTCTTTATCGGTGGCCGCCGAGACCTTGTCCGCGGCGGCGTCCTGGCTGGTTTCAGGTTTGTCCTCACCCGAGCGTGTCAGGGTGACAGACTTTTTCTTCGGTTCTTCTCGGTCGCGGTCATCACGGAATTTGGTTTCGATAAACGAGGTATCGTATTTCCCGGCCACAAAATCGGGATGATTGAAAATCTCCAGATGGAACGGGATCGTGGTCGGTATTCCCTGGACGATGAACTCCTCCAACGAATGGCGCATCTTGACCACCGCCTGCTCGCGGGTGCGAGCCCGTACGATCAGCTTGGCGATCATCGAATCGTAATACGGCGAAATAACGTATCCGGCGTAGACGGCTTTGTCGACCCGTATGCCGGGTCCGCCCGGAAGGTGGATTGCCTCGATCTTGCCCGGGGTCGGCCGGAAATCTTTTTCCACATCCTCGGCGTTGACACGGCATTCAATCGCGTGCCAGCGCGGTTTGAGATCCTCCTGCCGATAGGTCAGTTTTTGACCCATAGCGATCTTGATCTGGTCCTGAAGCAGGTCGACTTCGTAAGATTCCTCGGAGATCGGGTGTTCCACCTGGATGCGGGTGTTCATCTCCATGAAATAGAATTTGTGGTCGTCATCTACCAGGAACTCAATAGTCCCCACGCCGCGATAGTCAACGCCCCGCGCCCCCTGAATAGCCGCTGCTCCCATCTTGACACGAAGGTCGTCGGTCATCACCGGCGACGGGGTTTCTTCGATAAGTTTCTGGTGTCGTCGCTGGATGGAGCAGTCACGC
>JAAERE010000482.1 GCA_024230675.1 bacterium
ACAAAGCCCTGAACTGTCCCCCCCTCCCCAAAAACGCCGTTGCAAAATGGTTGATTTTAGTATAAGTTGTTGCTGCTAAAACGTTGCGAGAGTGGCGGAATTGGTAGACGCGCTGGATTTAGGATCCAGTTCCGAAAGGAGTGGGGGTTCGAATCCCCCCTTTCGCAGATCCGCCAAAAGCAGGAACTTAAGACCTGTCTCGCCTGTCTTATAATGTGCCACAAGCGCAAAGACAAAAGGCCGGGACAGAGACAGTTTGAGGTGAAGGTTTGAAAGTCGAAGTTAAACAGGGCGAGGGGTTGGTGCGGGAATTGAGCGTGGAGGTCCCCGCCGAAACGGTCAATACGGAAATGGATAAGCTGTTCGCCGAAGCCCGTAAAGGGGCCGACCTCAAGGGCTTCCGCAAAGGCAAAGCCCCCATGAACATGATCCGCCAGATCTACGGCGATAAAGTCAAAGCCGATGTGGCCGACCAGCTGCTCCAGAGCAGTCTTCAGGACGCGGTCCGCGACAACGAGCTGAGAATCGCCTCCAAACCGACCGTCACGGCAATCGACTTCACCGAGGAAGGTGCTTTCACTTACAGCGCCGAAATCGAAGTTCTCCCGGAGATTGAAAAGGTTATTTTCGACGGTCTGGAGTTGAAAACGGAGAAGATCGACGTCTCCGACGATGAGATCGACGAGGTCTTTGAGCATTATCGTCGGCAGCAGTCCGAACTCAAGAAAGTCGACCGCGAAGCCAAAGACACCGACGTAGTGATCGTTGATCTCCAGAAAGTCAAAGACCCCCAGATGGTGATGGACCAGAACGAATTCACCAACTCCGAGATCGATCTGGGTAACAAGCTGACGGTCAAGGATTTCCGCGAGCAGCTGGTC
>JAAERE010000483.1 GCA_024230675.1 bacterium
CCTGACGTAGAGCAAAGGTCGGTCGTCTGCCGGGTTCAGCCTGCGATAGAGTTCGCGGGCGGAACAACTGAGGTAAGCTGTCTGGCCATCGCCGAGCACCAGCTTTCTAATATCGGGGCTTTGCAGCGCTCCACCGCCAAGAGCCACGACTAGATCGTGGTCTGCGTTATTGCGGATATCGACGATCGCCTTCTGCTCCAGAGTCCGAAAGCCGCCCTCGCCCTTCAGACGGAATATCTCGGAAATGCTCATGCCCGAACGCTCCTCTACCAGGAGATCAACATCAATGAACCGGCATTTCATCGATTTGGCCAGCAACTTTCCCACCGTAGTTTTGCCGGAGCCGGAGAAACCTGTAAGGTACACTCTCATGGGCAACACGTTCTAACGAGCTAGCAGCTGGGCGAATGTCCCTTTACGGCGCCAAATACTGCCTCGAAAATCGGTTCAAAAGGCACCGACTGTCCGGTCCAGATGCGATAGGACTCTATCGCCTGACTGACAAGCATTGATGACCCGTCTATTGCTATGATATCCGCGCTACGGGCCGATACCACCGCTCTATTGTTTTTGTTGTAGTTTAGATCGTAGTAGATTCCTGTGCAAGAGAAGTCATATGCTGATGGCAGCGGAAAAGAATCCGCGTTGTTCCACCCGCCCAGCGGGGTGCAGTTGACGGTTATCTGGAATTGACCGGACCAGACGCCCGAAAGCCTGACAGGAGATATGTTGATATCCTCCGTGGCGGCTTTGCCTTTGAATGAATCTCTCAGAAGATCGACATTGGCGGCATGCCGGCCCGCCACCACAAAATCTCTAACGCCAAAATCACGGTGAAGAGAGTAGATTGCCGCCCGTGCTACGCCTCCGTTGCCCAGGATCAGGGCACGGCCCGAGCACAGGAGCGATTTGTAAGGAAGTAGCGGATGCGAGAAACCGTGGCAATCTGTGTTGTAGCCTAAAAGCCTCCCATCTTCCACCGCCACAGAATTCACCGCGCTCACCGCCTGCGCCGTGGAATCAATGTCGTCGAGATATGGGATGATCTCCTGCTTGAAAGGGATAGTAACGGAAAACCCCTTAACGCCGTCCAGCACCGACTGTTTAAGCCGAGATGACAGGTCTTTGACACCCATGGAGTGAACCTCGAAACGCCCCGACCGCCCGAGATGACCATAGATCGCCTCAAAAATGTCGGGTGACAGAGAATATTCGATGTCCTTGCCTATGAGAGCAAAATACAGCGACGAATTCATTCCGTGATCTTGTTCAGGATATGGTAGAATTCAGGACAGGAGATCTCGACCAGGCTGTCGTCGTCAATGGTCGAAGGTCCCGCCGCGAAAAGTCCGGCGATGGAGAAGGCCATAGCTATACGATGATCTCCGAAACTCTCAAAATCGGCCCCGGCCGGTTCAGCCTTACGCTCAATAACCAGACCGTCCTCGAGCACGCCGCATGAAACCCCCATCTTTTGCAGGTTGTGGGCGATGGCCTCGAGGCGATCGGATTCCTTCACCTTGAGTTCGGCGGCGTCCCGGATGATTGTGGTTCCCGGCGTGAAGCCGGCGACCACGGCCAGTACCGGCAGTTCATCGATAAGCCGGACCGACAGATTACCCGAAATCTTGCGCGGCTTGAGAGCTCCCCCGGTGACCGTAACAGTCCCCCGTGGTTCACCGCTGATGGTGTCCCGATCAGCTATCTCGACGGTGCATCCGATTGCCCGAAGATAGTCCAGGAGGGCCGTGCGCGTAGAATTGAGCCCCAGCCCCTCAACCGTGATTGTCTTGCCTGAGATCGCCGCCGCCGCAAAGAAGTAAGCCGCTGTGGAGATATCCCCCGGAATGTCAACAGCGCCCCCGGACAGTTTTGACGAGGATTTGAGAACGATCTCCTTCTTGAACGACTCCGGCATGACCATACGCTTCTTGCGGGGATCTAGCGGGTCTTCCTCACGCACCGGTTTGATCTCCCGGACTGCGATCTCTCCGCCCAGTTCTGCAATCATTCGCTCGGTGTGATCGCGAGTGACCACAGGCTCTTGAACCGTGACAGAACATTGAGAAGCCAGTCCGGCCAG
>JAAERE010000484.1 GCA_024230675.1 bacterium
GTACAGGCGTAGATCTGGGGCTCAGCCGTGGGGGAGAGGGCGATCACTTTTGCGTAACAGCCGCCCTCGAAATTGAAAATCCCTTCGTCGCTCCAGCCGTGTTCGTCGTCGCCAACTAATTGGCGGCCGGGGTCGGCCGAGAGCGTGGTCTTGCCGGTACCGGAAAGGCCGAAAAAGAGAGCCGAATCGCCGTCGTTACCCACATTGGCGGAGCAGTGCATGCTCAGGACACCCTCAAGCGGCAGCAGGTAGTTCAGAACGGTGAAGACAGATTTCTTGATTTCACCGCCGTAGCCCGATCCACCGATGATGCAGACGCGCTGATCGAAATTAAGCAGAATGAAAGTCGGCGAATTGGTGCCGTCGATCTCCGGGGCTGCCTGGAACGATGGAACAGAGATTACGGTAAACTCGGGCACGAAGGTCCGAAGCTCATCGTGCGTGGCGGCTTCGATGAACATATTTCTGGCAAACAGTGAGTGCCAGGCGTATTCCGTAATAATGCGCACCGGAAGTCGGTGGTTCGGATCGGCGCCGGCGTAGCAATCGCGCACAAATAGATCGCGACCTTGCAGGAAGCCCTGCATGCGCTGGAAAGCGGCGTTGAACTTGTCGACCGATACCGGACGGTTATACTCGCCCCACCAAATGTTGTCTTCAGTGTCAGCTTCGCGGACAACAAACTTGTCGTTGGCGGCGCGTGCGGTGTGTTTGCCGGTTTCAACCACCACCGCTCCCTGATGGGTAATGCTTCCCTCGGAGCGGAAGACGATTTCTTCGTAGAGCGACTCGGCCGGGAGATTCCAGTATACGTTGTGGAGGTTCCGGAAACCGTAATTGGAAAGGCTGAACTCGCTCTTTACAGACTGGGCCTCGCCCTGGGCCGGTGTTTTGACTTTGATGATATACTGGCTCATTTCCAGTCTCTCCTCATTTTACGGTCACCGATGTATATCTCATTAGGCGAATCGGGGTCAAGCGCCCATTTTATGCGTCGGACGCCTTCGGTAATCTCTTTGATCGTGCCACAATAGCTTAAGCGAAGGTGACCCTCCATGCCGAATTCAATCCCCGGTACCGTGACCACCAGTGCTTTCTCCAGAAGGAATCTGCACAGTTCCGTTGAGCTCTTGCTGTAGGCCTTGAAATCTGGAAGGCAGTAGAACGTGCCTCCAGGCTTCACAGTGTGAATACCGGTGAAAGCGTTCAGTTCGTTTAGCATCACGTTGCGGCTGTTCTCGAGGGTTAGCCGAAGGTTTTCGACACCGGACTGGATGCCGTCCAGAGCTCCGGTGGCAGCCGACTGCAGGATAACCGAGGGACAAGAGGTGTTTTGGGCGGCCACGTTGAGCAGGGCCGAGTTCACCTTCTTGTTGGCTATCGACCA
>JAAERE010000485.1 GCA_024230675.1 bacterium
TCTTCTAACATACGCCTGCACGTTCGAATGTGATCACTGCTTCCTGCACTGCAGCCCACGAGCGCAGGGAACGTTCACCTTAGCCCAGGTGCGCAACATTCTTGAACAAGCCTCTGATCTGGGCACTGTCAAAATGGTTTATTTCGAAGGCGGCGAACCGTTTCTCTATTACGCCCTTATGCTGGAGGCCGTCCGCCTGTCCCGACAGGCAGGTTTTGAGGTCGGCATAGTCACCAACGCTTATTGGGCGACCTCGGCAGATGATGCCGAACTCTGGCTCCGTCCCCTGTGTGAACACGGGATCTCAGATTTGAGCATCAGCAACGATACCTTCCATCAAGGAGAGGATACTCCCAACACCGCCCTTATGGCCCTTGAAGCTGCCCGGAAGCTCGGCCTGCCGACAGGCAGCATCTGTATCGAGAAACCAACGGCAGTGGCCAGCGCCGAAGATAGTGATACCAAAGGCGAGCCGGTTGTCGGAGGGGATGTACTCTTCAAAGGCCGGGCGGCGGAGAAACTGGTCGAAGGCCTCCCGCGAAGACCATCAACTGAGTTCACCTCCTGTCCGTACGAGGAACTCGTTCGTCCCGGGCGGGTGCATGTCGATTGTTACGGCAACGTCCAACTCTGTCAGGGGATCAGTATCGGCAATCTGTGGGAGATGTCATTGGCGGAGATTCTCAAAAGCTACCGCGTCGAAAAGCACCCGATTTGCGGGCCGCTGGCTGAAGGGGGACCTCAACTGCTGGCCAGGAAATACGGCATTGCTCATGAGGACGCCCACGTCGACGCCTGTCACCTCTGCTACCTTGTCCGCAAAGAGTTGCTGGACCGTTTCCCCGAGCACCTCGCCCCGCGGCCGGTGTATGGTCTGGAATGAATTGGCTGTTCCGCGGGAGCCACCGTCTTGTGCGGAATAGTCTCCACAACGAAAAATGCGAAAAGCCCCGGGCGCAATGCCGGAGCTTCTCTACCTCACCCTTTCACCAGGCAGGGTGCATAAACTTCTATTCGGCGCGGAGGGAGTCGATGGGATTTGCCAGAGCAGCTCTGATCGATTGGAAGCTGGCGGTCGCCAGGGCAAAGAACAGGCCCGACGCACAGACTACCACAAATGTCCCGACGCCTATCTCTACCCTATAGGGAGCCCAGCTAAGCATATCGCTCATGGCCATGTAGCCGAGCGGCTGGGCGATAACGTTGGCGATGATAATCAGGATGATGAATTCCTTCGAAAGCATTTGCACAATGCCCGGCACACTGGCTCCGAGCACTTTGCGAATCCCGATCTCCCGCGTACGCTGTTCCGCTGTGTAAGATACCAGGCCGAATATGCCCAGGCAGGCAATACCAATCGTGAGTGCCGCCAGTACCATAGAGACCTTCCCCTGGCTGCTTCCTTCGGTGTAGTTGCCCGCGATTTCGTCATCGAGAAAAGTGTAGTTGAAAGCAAAGCCCGGAAGAGCGGTATCCCAGGTTTCGCCAAGGGCGGCAATCGATCCCTGGATATCATCCGCAG
Source organism: bacterium (assembly GCA_024230675.1). Lineage (GTDB taxonomy): Bacteria > Zixibacteria > MSB-5A5 > GN15 > FEB-12 > JAAERE01. The sequence goes on from JAAERE010000485.1 coordinate 1,523, forward strand.
GCAGTTTGACGGCCAGATTGTTGTGGCGATCCGAAGCCACTACCAGAACGATGGAGGCGTTGTAACCGTACGTCAGCGGTGATCCGTGAAAGTCCTTCACGACACCGACGATTTCGTAAGCTCTGTCCCCGCTGCCGTAGAGCTTGTGCCCGATAGCGTTGCTCACTTCCAACTCCTCAACGGCGGCTTCCGTAACGATTATCGGAATACCGGCCCCGACCTGATCTTCTCTGGAGAATGCCTTCCCCTCA
>JAAERE010000486.1 GCA_024230675.1 bacterium
GCCGGGATCGAGCAAATATTGCTTGAATATGTCCAGGGCGGCCGGCCGGTCTTCATCCAGTAGTTGGGCGATGCCCTGCGCGGCTAACATTTCTTCCAGGGTCAGGTGTAAAAAACCGTATTGCTGTTCGCCCCGTTCCAGCAGCAGGTTGGAGTATGTCTGTACGCCGGCCAGGAAATCGCGCCCCCGTTGGCGGGCCTTTCCCCGGGGCAGACCCCACTCCTGCCCATAGTAGTCGGTTAGCCAATTTTTGAGCTGGTTTTGGGTCACCAGCCCGGCGGTAGGGTTTTCCCGGCGCAGCCACAGGGCCAGAGGGGCCAACACTTGCACCGTTTCCTCGTAGTCCAGGCCCGGCCCCACCGGGTACTGGTCCAACGAACGGGCTCGATTCCAGCTTTCAATCAGGGCTTCCAGATACAGTTCATATAGCTTGACCCGCTGTTCGGGCAGGGTGACTCCGGTATATTTTATCAAGGCCAGGATGGTCAGCAGGAGAGGATTGCTGGCCAAGCGTTCCACGCTGGGGCGGCTGGAGATGGCGGCCAGCAAATCTTTCCGCTCCCGCTCGGCGGCTTGACGGGCCGGTTCGGTATCGCCCTGAACGCTGACGGCAAAAGCCAGGGTCCACTGGCCCACAAATTGCTCGATGTCGGCCCGGCTGAAGTCGGTCAAGGTATAGCTGCGCCACTGCCGGCCGGCCAGCGGGGCCTCCTGGTAGCCTACAATCCGGCTGGTGACAATGGCCCGGTTGCCCAACACGGCCCCGGCGTCAGGGTCGCCGGTCGGGTGGGGGATGTACTCGGCTACAAAATCCTGCACTAAGCGTACCAGGTAGGCCCGGTCGGCCTGCACTTCGTCCAGCCCATCCAGCAGAATGACCGCTTGTTTGCCGGCCAGGGCGGCGTTGAACAGTTCGCCCACCCGCTCCAATTTTTGCTGGCGGGCGGCGTAGTAGTGGCCCAGAAAATCGCCCAGGTTGACCTCGCCTTGCTGCCTCAGATGGCGGGCATAGGCATTTAGGGGCAACAGGATGGGCAAGGGGCCGTCAGTTTGTTGGGCCAAGGCCAGGGCCAGCACTTTCAGCAGAGTGCTTTTGCCGGCTCCGGGGTCGCCCAGCACCACCACGGCCGGGTCGCTTTTGAGGGCTTGTTCTATTAGCATTGGCTCCGACTGCCGGGCCAGGGCGGTCGCTTCGGCCGCCCCGGCTTTCAGGTGGGGCAA
>JAAERE010000487.1 GCA_024230675.1 bacterium
AACCGACACCCGCTTCTTATCCAGTTCCTGAGTTACAAAAAACAGAGTTTCTAACGCATCATGAAGTTTGTCGTATTCCTCCTGGCTCAAGCTTGATCTCACGCTTGCCAAGATCGCCTCCAGTTCGGTCATCTCAAGCTCCAGCCGCTCAGGCGAGTCTGTTTCGGCCGTCGGCTTGGTTGCCGAACGATTTATCACGACGGTCGGCCTGGTTGACGACCGGCCTGACCGGCCGCGGCGTTTCTTGATTTTTCGCATACTACTCATCGCTGCTCCATTAAGCGTATTGAGGCGCTGCAGTAATAAAGAACAGTGACGTTATCGGACCAGAACGAACTTTTGCTTTAACTATTATATAGTAAAGAGGGTAATGTCGTAACTGCACGCTTATTTTTCACTGATCCCCGTCCACCCGCCGCCAAGGTTCTACGCCTTTGGCCGCCTCCGGATTGCCGCCGGAGAGCAGCACTGACAACTGATGGGCTTGCAGGGATCTACTCCTGGCGGCAACGCTCTTGGGCCACCAGCCAAACCGACCCTTCGAGAGCCGCTTCTGGCACA
>JAAERE010000488.1 GCA_024230675.1 bacterium
GATGGTTTATGACGACACCACCCTCGCGACGCTCGCGGACGATGCCTGCGGTTGCGGCGAAGGTTCCGTGACGGACGATATGGTTAAGAAATTCGCCAACCGGGTCGCCTCGGTAAAAGTCTACGCTGTCAAACCTGCTTAAGGGGCTGAAGCTGTTGAGCGGGGCCGTCCTTGAACCCGCCGTAATTCATAATTCCATCACTTCCAGCTTCCAGGCCTTGTGGCCCACCTGCTTGGTGTGGCTCACAACCAGTCCCCGAGTGGCCCACCATTCCTATGGTGGGATGTTCTCAAGTCCCCGAGCCCTACCCCAAAACCTCTTGGCGATATTGAACTTTCATGGTATACTTTCTCCCTGCGGCAATGGAGTTTGCCCTTAACCGCCGCAACGGCTGATAACTCCTGGTCTGACATCAACGACTTGGCTTTCGGAGGTTAACGGTGCTCAAATTCACCATGATCGGCCTGGGGGGACTTCTTGGAGCAATCGGCCGCTACACTCTCAGCGAGTTCGTCCAGCGCTTTCACAGTACATCGTTCCCCGCCGGAACGCTCGTGGTCAACGTCCTGGGCTGTTTTTTCCTGGGCGTGGTCATGCACCTGATTCAAAGCCAGGGGCTTTTTTCGACCCATACGCGCATGTTCATCACGGTCGGACTTCTGGGCGCCGCGACAACTTTCTCCACTTTCGGGCACGAGACGGTCACGCTGCTGGACAGCGGAAAAGTCGGGCTGGCATTTCTGAATGTGGTCGGCAACGTGGTCCTGGGCTTCTCGGCCGTCTGGCTGGGGACGACGCTGGTTCGAGCCTCGGGACACTGAACGCCCCCCGACAACGCCCTGTCTCGCTAGCTGTTAAGATTCTCCTAAATCCTGCGGGTCCGCCGACCGATCATATGGAGATAGTAGGTACAAATTCCCCATGATCGCGCTCCGCCGTTTTAAGAAGGAGAAATTGTCTTTGGTTTCGGCGCAGAAAAAGCCTGATCAAAATACCGCAGGTGCGTCCTCTCATTGCGTTTGTGACACAACGGCCGGCAGCACCCCCCGCTGTCGGCCGTATTTTTCTGTGGGACAGCAGTTCCTGATATCAGGTCGGAGTTTCGTAGGGCAGGATCCCTGCGATCCTGCCGCTGATAGCTAACCCTCCTCGGTCGGAGCCGGCTCCTCCCCGGGTGGCGGCGGTAACAAACCGAGCTGCGCCATCGTCGCCATGTTGTCCCAGGTAACCCACGTCTCGGCGATCTTCCCGTTTTCGATCCGATGGTACCCGAAACATTCCAGGCTCATCTCTTTGCCGGTTGGCGGGTACGGACCCATCGGGCCGGTATGGGTCCCGGCGTACGTTACATAAAAGGCCACGAGGTCGCCCTCAGCTATCAACTGGTGCAGAGTCATTTTTGCGTCCGGCAAGGCGCCGTCCCAAACCGCAAGCATAGCTCTGAAAGCCTCAAGGCTCTCGATCAGGGGAGCTTCGACAGTTGCCTGGCTGTGCCGCACGAAATCTGTTGCCATGTACTGATCCAGAGTTTCGTACGCCCGGTTGTTCAGGGCTTCGAACGTTTCTGTTACAAGGGCCTTGTTGGCCGCGTTCTGGTCTGCCACGTTGGAGCAGCTTGAAAATGTCAGGGCGAGTGACAGGACGACCAGGGCCAGAACGACTTTTTGGTACATCCTCACACCTCCGCTTTGTTTTGACGATTTTTCTGCTGGTATGATTGTCGAAAGTTGCCCGCCTTCACTCGCAAGCTAGTGGATCGCGAGGCCTTGTCAACGAGTATTTCCAGTTCTGCTGTAGGTCGAAACCCCTGCGATTTCGAAGCCGACCGGCGTCCTTTTAGCTTGCCTGCCTGTACTGTGCGGATTATTGTTTCGAAGTGGGGAGCAACGTGGAAAAGATGACTTCGTCCGAGTACCGCCTTGTTGGTTTCATGACTCTGGCAGCTCTGGGCTTGACCCTAGCGGCACATTTCTACCTTGACTCAATGTTCAATGTGGGTGACGAAGGCTGGCGTTTCCGCCTGCAGATACATCAGGACTATTATCCCTTCTCGGCGCGAACGTTCACAACCTACCCCGCCCTCTGGCTGGGGCAACTTCTGGGTGGACGGTTCGAGCTGGCCTTTGCGATCATCGTGTTTTCTCTAGTCTCCGTTTTGGGTCCATTGCTCTATCGCTATCTCAGAACCCTGGGATTCGAGCCCCGTTGGAGTATAGGCGGATTAGTCATATTCTACCTGTCATATCCAATACTGGCCGCTTTCCACGAACCGATCTCCACCTGGGATGATTTCTGGCAATACGGCGCCCAGATTCTGGCTTTCACTTATCTTCTCAGAAGACAGCCTGTCAGGAGTGCGATAGCTTTCGCCGTAGGGGTAGCGGCACGTGAACCTTCACTGCTTATCTATCCCATCTGGGCGTCTGCATTCTGGGGGAATATTCCCATTGGCCGTCTCAGGAAGCTGGCGCTGTTGGCTTCGCCGCCGGCGGTGGCAGCGGTCATCTGGTTGCTTGTCAGCCACGAACCGGCCGCGGCCACAATAGGCAGCATAATGGAGAATTTCCGAGACGATGGCTGGACGCGCAATTCTCTGTATTCTCTATTTATGGGGTATGGATGGCTGTGGTTGCTGGCGCCGTTCGCTCTGCTTTCGAGAAGAGTAAGGGATACGCTGGCGGGAGAGAAGAATGTTATCCGCTACGGATCGCTGTGGGGCACGTTGATGGTAGTAGGGGTAGTCCTGACCTCTGCCTACGCCCGGGAGACACGTCTGTTCTTCCCTCCATTCGTATTCATTATTCCGTTGGTGATGGCATTTCTGAGAGGGCACCGGGACGCGTACCAATGGTTTTTCAAACTGCGACGGTTCCCTTGGGTGGTAGTGCTGGCAGGTACATCTCTGGTTGCCGGATACTATCTCGCCAACTGGCTGTTTCCGGATTTTGATTATCGCTCCGCCGAACCTTTCGCTCGCCTCTATTTCGGCCTGCATGTGGCTGCGGCAATTTCTATCCTGACACCGCTGGTGGTGATCAAAACCAGGTCTCGTTCTCACCCGTAGGCTCCTGTATGTCGAGAAATCTGTAGGTTCGACCCTGGCAGGATCGCAGGGATCCCGCCCTACAGCTCATCACCGACAGCAATACTGTCAGGACCTCCTCCTCCGGCGGACCCTTCGGGCAGGGGTCCTGACCTACGGCTCCGGGTGACATCCGCCAACCGGCAACCCAATTAATTTGCTGTCCCATCCCAACCGCCTTTGCCAGCGAAAAAACTTTACAACTTCCCGATTTGACAATACATTAATCAGCTTTACTAGATTGGACATCATGAAATTCGACCCGTTAAAAGACTCGTTCAGCCTGCCAAAGGCCGAAGAAAAAATCATCGCCTTCTGGGAGACCAACAGCGTTTTCCACAAGGCCAACGAGGCGGCCAAAGACAGGCCGGAGTACGTCTTCTACGAAGGGCCCCCGTCGGCCAACGGCCCGCCCGGGATTCATCACGTTATCTCGCGCACAGTCAAGGACTTAATCTGCCGCTACAAGGCTATGCAGGGGTTCCGGGTCGACCGCAAAGCCGGTTGGGATACCCACGGTCTGCCGGTTGAGCACGGCGTCGAAAAAGCCCTCAATCTCAAGGACAAGACCAAGGTCCTGGAGTACGGCGTCGACAAGTTCAACCAGAAGTGCCGCGAGTCGGTGTTCGAATATCTCAAAGACTGGGACGAGATCACCAAGCGGATCGGCTATTGGCTGGATCTCGACGACGCCTACATCACGCTGAAAAACGACTATATCGAATCGGTCTGGTGGCTCCTCAAGAACCTCTTCGACCGCGACCTTATCTATAAGGGCTACAAAACCTTACCGTTCTGCCCCCGCTGCGGTACCGGGTTGTCTTCGCACGAGGTCGCCCAGGGATATTCGCTCGTCAAAGACCCCTCGGTGATCGTGAAAGTAAAAGCGGCCGACGGCGATTTCAGCTATCTGGTCTGGACCACCACACCCTGGACCCTGCCTTCCAACGCCGCCCTCTGTTTGAAAGAGGACGCCGATTATGTGACGGTGGATTACGACGGCGAGAAGCTGGTCCTGGCCGAGGCCCTGATCCCGAAAGTTTTCGACGAGGAACCCAAGATTCTCGACCGCCACAAAGGAGCAGATTTCCTCAAGCGGAAATACGAACCGCTGTTTGACTGCTACAAAGACAAAGCCGACGAGGCTTTTTTTGTCGTCAACGCTGATTTTGTGACGCTTGAAGACGGTACCGGGATTGTGCACATCGCGCCGGGGTTTGGCGCCGACGATTACGAAGTCGGCAAGAAATTCGGCTTGCCGGTGTTGCAGGCAATCGAACCGAACGGAATCTTCAAAGACGTCGGCGGCAAATATGCCGGAATGTTCATCAAGGACGCCGACCCGATCATCATAAAAGACCTCAAAATCTCCGGCAAGCTGTTCAAGAAACAAAAGTACGAGCACAACTACCCGTTCTGCTGGCGCTGTGACTCGCCGTTGATTTATATCGCCCGTGAGTCCTGGTACATCAAGACGACCCAGTTCCGCGATCAACTGATCAAAAACAACAACGCCATCAACTGGGTCCCGGATGAAATCCGCACCGGCCGGATGCTTAACTGGTTGGAGAACAACGTCGACTGGGCCCTCTCGCGCGAGCGCTTCTGGGGCACACCTCTTCCGATCTGGATCTGTGAGGATCCCAAATGTGGCAAAAAACGAGCGGTCGGATCGGTCGAGCAGCTCCGCAACGAGGGCCAGCGCGTCCCCGAGGAGCTGGACCTTCACAAACCGATGATCGACGAGGTCAAGCTCACGTGCGACTGCGGCGGCACCATGACCCGCGTGTCGGAGTTGATCGATGTCTGGTTTGATTCCGGCGCTATGCCTTTTGCTCAATGGCATTATCCGTTCGAGAACAAAGAGAAGTTCGAAAACAAGTTCCCGGCCGACTTTATTTCCGAGGCGGTCGATCAGACCCGAGGCTGGTTTTACTCCCTGCTGGCGATCGCCACGATGATCTTCGACAAGGAGCCGTTCCGCAATGTGATCGTGCTGGAGATGATCCAAGACGAAAAGGGCAAGAAAATGTCCAAGAGCAAGGGGAACGTCGTCGATCCGTTCGAAACGGTGGCCCAATACGGCGCCGATCCGGTGCGGTGGTATCTTATCTCGACCTCCAACCCCTGGCTGCCAACCAAGTTCGATAAAGGCGGTCTCGCCGAGGTGGTCCGCAAACACTACGACACATTGCGCAACACCTACGCCTTCTTCGCAATCTACGCCAACATCGACAATATTTTGGGACGCGCGGTCGAAGCCGGACAGAGCGTGGACGCTTTCCTGGAAAGCAAGGCCGGTGAGCCCGAGACGTTTGACAAGTGGATCGTTTCCCGCTATAATTCGCTCGCCAAAGAAGTTACGAAGTCGTTTGACGCCTATGAGCTCACCAAGCCGGTGCGGGCTTTGCAGCATTTCGTGATCGAGGACCTCTCCAACTGGTACGTGCGTAACAATCGCCGGCGTTTCTGGGCCAAAGAAGACGATCCTTCCAAGATGCAGGCGTATCTTACGCTGTACCGGATGCTCGAAGGCATCTGCCGACTAAGCGCACCCGTCAGCCCCATGATTTCTGAACTTCTCTGGAAAGAACTTCAGGGTGAAAATCGTGAGAAGTTTGGCGCCCCTCTCTCGGTGCACATGACGGGCTTTCCCAAAGCCGACGAGACGGCTATCGATCTCGAACTCGAAGAGACCATGGGGTTGGTTGAGAAGTTGGTCTCGCTGGGCCGGGCCGCCCGAACTCGCCGGAGCCTGAAAGTCCGACAGCCGCTGTCCCGTATGATGGTCAGCCTCTCCGGCAAGGGGCAATTCGAGAAACTGCAACCGTATCTTCCAATCATCCTCGGCGAACTGAACGTCAAGGAGGTTGTCGAAGCCGACAATCTCGACAGCTATGTAACTTACAGCGCCAAACTTAACTTCAAGGCAGCCGGTCCTCGCCTGGGCGGCGACGTCAAGAAGGCCGCGGCGTATATTGCCCAGCTTTCGTCCGAACAGGTTCGTGAATTCGCGGCCTCAGGCAAGCTTACGGTGGAACCTCTGGGAGCGGAGGCCGTTCTTTCCTCTGAAGAGGTGGAAACGGTGCGGACCGAAAAAGAAGGGGTAGCGGTTGAAACCGACGGCCCCGTGGCGGTGGCTCTGGATACGGAGCTGACGGAAGAGCTTCTGGATGAAGGTTTTGCACGTGAAATGGTTAACAAAATCCAGAACATGCGGAAGACCTCGGGACTCGAAGTCACCGACCATATCTGTGTGAGGGTCTGTTCCACCGAACGCCTGCGCACCGCGGCCGATCGACATCTGGATTTCATCAGAAGCGAAACGCTGGCCCGGAGCCTCGACTTTGCCGAGCCGGGGGATCTCGAAGGGGCCACGGAATGGAATATAAACGGAGAAAAAACAACAATAGCGGTCGAGAAGATATAGAGGGGTGACCCTTATGAAGAAAACCGAGTTGAGTAAATTCGAGGGCCTGTTGCTCGCCAAAAAACGCGAGCTGCTCAAAGAAATGGGATTGATCGGCGAAGCTCACCGCGGAACCATCAAGGAATCAACCGGTGATCTGTCTTCCTATTCTTACCACATGGCCGATCAGGGCACAGACAATATGGAACGAGAAATGGCTTTCATGTTCTCCTCCAAATCCGGACGGCTCGTGTACCATATCGACGAGGCCCTGCGACGTATTAAAGAAGGTACTTACGGCAAGTGCCACAGCTGCGGCAAGCAGATCCAGCGCGGACGGCTGCAGATCGTCCCTCACGCCCGGCTCTGCATCCAGTGCAAGTCCGAAGAAGAGGAGCGCAAGACTGGCCGAAAAAAATAACACCAAGCTCTTCATCTGGCCTCTATTGGCGTTTGTCGTCGTGGTCGTTCTCGACCAGGTGACCAAAAGCTGGGCGGTAGCCTCCCTGAGCGGGCAGCCTTCGCTAAGGGTTCTGGGCGACTTTCTCATGTTCACGCTCGTTTATAACGAGGGCGGCGCTATGGGCACGCAGCTGGGCCCCTCGGTCTCTTATCTGGTTATGGCGGTTGTGGTTCTACCCTTCCTCATGTACTATATCTATCGCAATCGCAACGACTTGATGTATTCCCTGCCCTTGTCCCTGATCGCCGCAGGAGCGGTCGGCAACCTGATCGACCGCATCCGATTAGGTAAGGTAATCGACTTTGTAGACGCTGATTTTTTTGATATAGATCTCTTCGGCTTTCACATGGACCGCTTCTGGGTCTTTAACATTGCTGACGCTGCCATAAGCTGTGCTATTGTATTCCTTCTGATTGTTATGCTGTTCTTTCAGGAGAAGCAGACGCCGCCGGAAGAGCCAGTCGACCCGACCCCGTGAAGTGCCTGGCGAAGTTCTAAGGAACAAAATTCCCCCTTTTGTATTTCAATCATTTACGTATATTGGACCGAGAGATTTTGTAACTCGAACCGTTTCAGGTTCCTATAGGTAGACTCGCCCCGAGGGCCAGAGGTATATATGTTGACCAAAGAAGCAGTAATGCATGTGCTTAGTGGGATCGACGATCCCGAACTGAAGAAGCCGCTTACCGAGCTTGACATGATTAAGTATGTCAATATCGACGGCGGTAACGTCACTGTTGGCGTCACACTCACCGTTCCAGGCTGCCCGCTAAAAGCCAAAATTTCGTCCGATGTGGAAGACGGCGTCGGGTTGATCGAAGGCGTGGATTCGGTCAAAGTTGAATTCGGCGTCATGACCGACGAGCAACGAGACCGCCTGAAAGAAAAATTGGGAATGGCCCCGCAGGCCGAAGGGCAGCCGGCGACAATTGTGAATTTCGCCAAACGGTTTATTGCCGTGTCATCGGGTAAGGGCGGTGTTGGTAAGTCGACGGTAACCAGCAACCTGGCCACGGCGCTGGCGCGATTGGGTAAGAAAGTCGGACTCCTTGATGCGGATGTGTATGGTTTCTCTATTCCTCGCATGATGGGCGTCACCGGTCAGCCGACGATAATCGACGACAAGATCGTGCCGCTGCGCAAGGGGGACAATATTCAGATTGTTTCCATGGGACTTTTCATAGATGAAGATGAGCCGGTCATCTGGCGCGGTCCGTTGTTGCACAAGGCTATCAATCAGTTCCTTACCGATGTCATGTGGGACGACCTCGACTATCTTTTGCTGGACCTCCCCCCCGGCACCGGCGATGTCACGCTGACGATCGCCCAGGCTATCCCCGGCGCAGAACTGCTGGTGGTAACTACTCCTCAGGCGACTGCCACCCACGTGGCAGGTCGGGTCGGCAAGCTGGCGGAAAAAACTAACATGAAGCTAATCGGCGTGATCGAGAACATGGCGTACTACGATCACGACGGACAGCGCGAGTATATTTTTGGAAAAGATGGCGGCAAGGAATTGGCCACCAAGCTGGGCGTTGGACTTGTTGGCGAGATACCTTTGATGACTTCCATTCGTGAAGCGGCCGATAACGGACAGCCGGTGGCGGGCGAAGGCACACCCGATCAGGTAGCAACGTTCGAAGCTATCGCGAAGACAATCGAGAGTATAGATTAGCGATAAGCCCTTGCCATAACGAATCCTGAGCGGGTCGGCTTTTTAAGAGCCGTCACACTCCAAACTAAGAGGGCCAAACGGCCCTCTTTTTTGTGCCCATAAGAGACCATCAAACAACCAGTTCAATATTCTTCCTGTTTTTTTGATTCGCCTGCTTGACGACGTAGGCCGGTATGAATATCCTTGTAGGTGAATCTGATTGAATCCCTAAATGTTAACAATGTGTTGATAACTTCTCCTTCTTCTTCAATGAGGGTTGCACGCGTGCCTGTTAAGGGAGAATGATCGCACAAGTGTTGTTGACAAAAATGTGGGCAAGTTAGAGTTAGAACCGATCCGCCGGCCTCTAGCAACAGGCCATCATAGAGTTAGCGGATTGTGGAAATGTTGATGATATCAGGACGAGTGGGGATGTCGACTTGACACCAGTTATAGCTAATTCTCAACAGTGGAAAGACTGTCTCGACTATATGTCGCGACGCTTGAAACAACAGTCTTTCAACACTTGGCTCAAACAAACTAGAGGTGAGCCCAACGGCAATGGAGATTTCAAAATTGCCGTTCCCAACCAGTTCGTTGCGGACTGGATCTCCGAACACTACAGCGACCTTCTTGAAGAGGCTTTTGAGGAAGTTCTCGGAAGAAAGCAGGAAGTGCTTTTTGTTATTACGGGACATTCTGACGAGGACGACCAGCGCGCTCTCGATCTTGAGTCAGTGACGCCCACCCGGGCTGAACCGCAGCAAGCGATACCTTCTACCTCCAATCTCAGCGATCGCTACCGCTTTGATTCTCTGGTGGTGGGTGACTTCAATCAGTTCGCCTGTGCCGCTTCAAAGGTCGTTGCTGAGGCCCCCGGAATGACGAAATACAACCCGCTTTACATCTACGGCGGTACCGGCCTTGGAAAGACGCACATAGTGCAGGCTATAGGTCACGCTATCGTTGAACTGTATCCTTCCAAGAAGATCATGTATGCGACCTCGGAGAAGTTTACTTCCGATTTTATCTCGGCAATTTCGGATCGATCAATCAGTGATTTCACGAGATACTATCGGGATGTGGATGTCCTGATGATTGACGATATCCAGTTTTTCACCGGTAAGGAAAGCACCCAGGAACAGTTTTTTCATACTTTCAATAGTCTCTACCATTGTGGCAAGCAGATCATATTAACATCTGACCGGCCACCAAAGGACATCAAGGGTCTGGAGGAACGTTTATTGTCACGTTTTTCCTGGGGGCTGGTGACGGATCTTCAGGCTCCAGATCTGGAGAACCGCACGGCTATTCTCTACAAGAAGATAGAATCTGAGGGAATTACTCTCCCCCAGCCGGTAGTCACATATATAGCTGACAAAGTGACCACGAACGTCCGGGAGCTTGAAGGCGCCCTTAACAGGCTGTTGGCTTACGCTTCCCTCACAAAATCACATGTGAACCTGGAATTGGCCCGGAAAGTTCTTTCTGATACGCTTGTGCCGACTCGTCGAAAGATCACTATCGAGAGTATACAGAAAAAGACCGCCGAAGATTTCAATCTGGACCCTCAACTGATGATTGCGAAGAAGAAGACGGCCAACGTTGCCCTGGCCCGACA
>JAAERE010000489.1 GCA_024230675.1 bacterium
CAGGAGATGCCAGGTGGTTCTGGGAAATCTCGTAGATTTGCTCGCGGGCGTTGTACTTGTACCTGGTTTCGACCCACCTCGGCGCAATGACGCCTTGCTCTGTGATGTGGTCCTGGCAGCGGCGTTCAAGAATCAAGTGTCCTGCTGCGTCGTAGGCCTTTTCGGTCAAGGCTCCTGTACTTGGCCAGCCCTCTTCCCCTCGCCAGTCTGCGCAGGTGCCCTTGGCGACTTCACGAAACTCGGCCCCGGCCCCGCCAGCCTTGCCTCCGCTGAGTGAGCGAATCAGACGGTCCGCCTCATCGTACAGGGCGACGCTGCGGGAGCCGAAACTGGTGGAGATCTCCTCGACGTTGCCGGCGTCGTCGTAAAAAATCTTCTGCCAGTACCCACTATCCGAACCACCGGTTTGGCCGAAAGTGCCCCTGTAGATGGCCTTCAAAGGCCCGCCCTTGCTATTGCCGAGGGCGTCATTGCCATACTCGAGACGGACAACCGGCGGAGATGCCGGGATTC
>JAAERE010000490.1 GCA_024230675.1 bacterium
AACATTAAATAATATAACCTTAAATAGTTATGCTTTTAATACCTTAAATAGTTATTATTCCTTTAGTAATATATGGACTTTTTTCAATATTCTTCTTGTTTTTAATCTTTAATATAATAATTATTTGTATTTGAATGTATCTTTTTAGTAATGGTGTTATTGTTAATAAAAATCCCCTCCCATCTGCCGCCTTACCCGAAGGGAAAATCAGGGAGGGCAGCAGGCATCTTAATGCTCCTCCCCTCATGGTTTTATCAAGATTTTAGAAATCATCACCTCCTTTTAGATCAGCCTGTAAATCGCACATACTAATACTCATTTATTCTACAGGGAAGCTCACGATCGGGACAGTCACTTATACCATACTCATTTTTCATTATGATCGGATCCAAGATACCGACATTGCCGGCTCCAGCAAGGTCAGCCGCGCAACAAGTCTCCGGAAGATCACAGGCAGAGCTACCATATGCATTCTTAATTATGTATCCTTTATTATTCCTTTAGTCATATATGCACTTTTCTCAATATCCTTCTTGCTCTTAATCTTTAATATAATAATTATTTGTATTTAAATGTATTCTGGCCTTACTTGACTTAGTTTCAC
>JAAERE010000491.1 GCA_024230675.1 bacterium
GCCAGGGCTGGGCGATCTCCTCGCTGACCTTTTCCGGCTCGACATAAAACCTCGCGAGGTTGATCTTCTCGGCAAACCTTTCGCCCGGTTCTATTACGACCCGGTCTTCCGCCTGCGGCAACTCCCATACTTCTCGGCCTCTTTTGAACGTAAGGTCGGTGCCATCGTCCGATTCGATCTCAAAGGACAGGAAGTTGTCCATCGACGCGGCGACGGTCCCATTGTGAGACGAACGATAAATGGCGATCTTCTCATTGCTGTCGTTGTGGAAAGTCAGTATTACGTCGGCATAGACCTGATGGGATAATCGGCCAATGGGAGTTAGCTCCAGCCAGACTGTGGGCGGATCTCCCGTACAACCGCCTAGGAGCAAGAGCAAACACGCTACGAAAAGCAATAGACCTGATTTCACCTGTGCCCCTCCCTTAGGCAATCCAAGAGGCTGTGCCTCACCAGTGCATGCGGTAGACGCGGTTTTCATCGCCGGCTACCATACTTCGGCGGCCCCTCACCTTGACCAGAAGCTTCATCAAGAGATAACCAAAGATGAAACCGCCAAGGTGCGCCAGCCAGGCCGTGCCACCGCCGGTCGGGCCGCCCAGCATGATATTGAATATCTGCATGGCAAAGAAATACCCCAGGACTATTTTGGCCGGCAGACGGAAAAACCAGATAAACCCCAGAAACAGCAGACAGGTTATCTCCGCTCGTGGATGCAGCACCATGTAAGCGCCCATGACCCCCGCGATTGCCCCCGAAGCTCCTACCAAAGGCGATTGTGAACCGGGTCCGAAAAGAGTATGCAGAGCGACCGCTGCCAAACCTGAGACTATATAAAACATGAAGTATCGGATCGGGCCGAAATAGTCCTCAATATTGTTGCCGTAAATCCAGAGGAAAAGCATGTTGCCGATAAGGTGCATCCAGCCGCCGTGCAGGAACATGTAGGTCAGCGGAGTGGCGTAGAGCCACGGCTCGACCGCATAAGTAGCCCCGCCGTCGAAAAACAGAAACGGCACAAAACCAAAGTCATAGATAAACGCCGTGTAGCCCTTCACGCCCATCGTCTGGGAATACAGGAAAATGGCGGTGTTTATGAAAATCAGCCCCACGGTCAGATGCGGGAACCTTACGGTCGGCTGATTATCTTTGATCGGCAGCAGCACAACGATGTTTCCTTATTGATTGCCTCTTATTCCTTAACGAAAAAACTGACTCTATGTTCGGCCACATTCCCGGCCCGGTCCTCGACCACGATCATCAACTCACATCTCCCCGGCTCCAGCGGCTCGTATGGATACACGCGGCAACGCGATTCTTCCGGTTCGTACTCCGGGATCAGCCAACGGCCGTTGATGCGGGCGTCGATAAACCGGTCATCTTTTATACCGGAGAGGGTGTCCTTGAGGATGAACTCGATAGTCGGTTTGAGACCTTTGTATGTCAGGCCGGCTTTGAGAGCAAGATCGGTTGTGGATCTTTTCCAACTGACCTTAGCAATCGTGGGCGCGGTGGTATCGATCAGGACGGCGAACATTCCGCCGCCCAGCGAAGTCCCGCTCGGGTAATAGCCACGCCCCTTTGGAAGGTTGGCACTTGGTGTCAAGCCGCTGGTGGTGTCGTCTTCGTAGAACTCGTTGATCCAGACCCATTCGCTTTCTTTTTCGTCTCGCCAGCAGAGGCCGGCCTGCTTTGAACGCACACCTATTGCTTTCGGGTCGGCCTTAATCTCTACCTCAAACGGCTGAGCGGTGACGAACGCGTCGGGCAGAAGGCGGTAGCAATTGGAAACAAGACCCGGAGTACCCGGGTCGGGCTCGGGGACGTCTTCTAATGCGAGGAACCTGGGCTCGTAGAACGTTTCTTTTGTGGTGTGGACGGAGAAGAGTCTGTCGTTGGAGAACATGGTGTGGTCTTCGTAACCGACGGCGGAGAGGTTGACAGCTTTGCTGAAAGAGAATTCTGATGAAAAGTGTACCGGGCCTGCCTTGGAATCCCGCTTTGTACCGACGAATCTGATCTCTCCATACTCTGGATGAGGGGGCACGCACACTTTCGGCGGGCAGCAATCAGATCCAGTTTGCCTGTAAGTGGCC
>JAAERE010000492.1 GCA_024230675.1 bacterium
CGGGCGTGGGTTCATCACCGGCAAGGGCAAAGGCCAAACCGGCGGCGTCGAGCGGCAGGGACGACACCGCGGCCTGGTTCAGGGCCTCGAGCTCTCCGGTTTCCATGGTCGCGATCAGCTCGTCAAGCAGGATGTCCTGGGCCCCGATCAGCACGGTTTCGCGCACCGCATCGTCAAGCTCGGAGATCTCGCGATCCAGGTCCACCCCGGCCAAGCGCGCCTGTTCACGGAGCCGCTCGGTCACGGCCGGCAAGCGGGCCCGGCCGCGGCGTAGGAGACCGTCAAGGTACTCGAGCATCCGGGGATGGCCGCCGATTCGTCGTACCAACACCCCCAGCTGGTCGCCGAACCGGGCCTGCAAACCGGGTAGGCGGTAGATCAGCTTGCGCGTCTCCGCCACACTCAGCGGACCCAGGTCGACCCGCGCCAGATACGCGCTGGCCGCTACCGGAAAGCGCGAAGTGAGCAGCAGCTTGCCGCGATTGGCGGCCCGGTACAGGCTCTCAAGACACATCGCGACCAGCGGCTCGACCATCTCCCCGGTGCCCGGCGCCTGGTTATCCTCGAAGTTGTCAAGCACCACCAGCAGACGCTGGCTGTTTAACACCCGCCCCAGGTGCTGCAAGCGCGCCGGGTCGTCAAGGTCGGTCCGGCCCAGCA
>JAAERE010000493.1 GCA_024230675.1 bacterium
CCAGTGGATTGGCTCCGTTTCCAGTGGCGCCCCCCACAATCTTCATTCCCGCGCGACGCCTCGGGAAAGGTCAGTTCTGAATCAGAAAGTCGGCGAGACCAGGCCGAGGCCGTCTTCCAGGAGGCGTATCACATAGCGGACCCCGCGGCTCACCAATACGGCGATGCGGTTCCAGAGGGCCGTGTCATCAGCAAGTATCCTGCCCAAGCGAGATGGCGTTCGGAGGATCTCCCTTGGGCATCGGGGTCTCTTTGGGCCTCTTATACGTCACGGTCCCGGATGTCTCGGGCATGCCCCGCGCAGCCGCGGGCCTTCCTCTTGGCGAGATCATTGAGGCCTACATCGATCTATATCCCTCCGACCAAGTCTTTTTGCAGAGTTCCGCCCCGGACGAGACCGCCATTCATGACGCACCGATGGATCTTAGCGTACCCCTGGGCCGTCTGGCCCGGCGTGCACGAAACAGCTCCAGAGGCGCAGGTCAGGTATGAACCCGAAAGGGTGAACGTGGGCGTGATTGCCAAAACCCTCATGATTAAGTTAATAAGTTAAGGGCGTTATATAGATTTTCGCATATTTAATTTCCCGGCGTTATCCGTTGTCCCCAAGGCTATGCGGTGATACTGCGGCCGTCGGGGTATTCCAATACGGCCGCCCTCTCTCCTTGCAAAATAGATCAGCAAGATAGATGCCAAAGGATCCAAAAAAAGAGAGAATATAATATTAATTTATAATATCAATACGTCAAAGGGCGCCCGACGTTTCCCGGGCGCCCTTTCTTCAAGGCGGAATCCCTATCGC
>JAAERE010000494.1 GCA_024230675.1 bacterium
CCAGGACGTCGCCGTCCTGATTGACGGTCTGTTCCTTTCAGGGGAAATCCCGGATTCAGTGGGGGCAGCCGGTCTGGACGGCCATGATCTGATTACCAATAATGACCTATGCGCGATAAATATGTCAATCTACACGTCTCTTGCGCCCGCCTACTGCAATCCGATCCTGGAGGCCGCCTTCCCGCCGTCCGCCGACATCATTCAGATAGCCATGACCGAGGTCCCCCCTTTGGTGGACGTATGGACCGTCAAGCTCCTCGCCAGGTTGACCGATCCTCATAGGGGTCTGACCGTCGCACTGGAGTACGATTTGCCGGAAAGTGACATAATGCTAATCGAAATCGAGCATCTTCGCCAGCCCGAGCTGGGACCTTTTGAAGTCAGGATTGATTCCTGCCGTCAGGTGCTAATCGGCGAAGCCTGCATATTCGAAAACGCCTCTGCCCCTCTGGCCGGCGAGATTGCTCGTTTAACGTTCAGCCTCACTCCGGCCGATACGTCCAGGTTGATCCAGTTCGCTCCGGCAACAATCGATTTCGGGGACATTAGCCATACCACTGTTATCTCAAAGGCGGATGCGCTTGAGGAGCACGTTGAAGGCTGGGCACCGCGAGTCGTCAGCATTCCGGGGCATCCTGGCACTGACAGATACGGCCACGTTTGCGTCGGTCTCAAACGCGGTGACGTGAACCTGAGTTCGGAAGATGTCGTCGACATTGTCGATGTAAGCCTGTTAATAGATTTTCTCTTTGGCAGCGGTATGGCCGACATAGCGATAGGTGAGGCAGATATGGCGCCGAAGCCGCATCCCGACGGGATTCTGGACATCTCCGACCTGCAGACATTGGTGGACCATCTGTTTATCACCATGGATCCGCTGCCCACCTGCTATGACTGAGGAGTTCCGGCAGCGGCCGACAAAATTGACGATCCGACTTGGTTTGGACAAAAGATAAAAGCTGTGTTTCCGTGACGCGATTACAAGGAGTTAGGAGGATGCACATGAGGAAAGTGAACCTCTCCCTGTACGTGCTACTTGTTTTGAGTCTATTGATGGGTGGAAGCCTCTTGGCCCAGCCAGCGTGCGTCGATATCGACGGCAGTGGCGAAGCTTCCATCATGGATGTGGCCATCTTTCTGGATGGGATGTACGTCACTGGTAATCTGGACTCGGCTCATGCTGCGACTGCCGCAGGCCTCGACGGCTATGAAGGCGTGACTAGCCACGATCTGATGTGGCTTATCGGATGGCTGTATATCGATATGGATATGCAGCCGGCCTGCAACACGAATCTGGGATGGGACTACCCGGCTTCCGATGACACCCTGAAGTATGGTGACCTCTTTGTCCCGGCCGGAGAGGACACCTGCACCGTGGACGTGCTGGTTCACGCGCTGGACCAATTCCACACCCTCTCCATGGCTTTCGAGTACGGACTTGGGGGCGATGACATTGACTACGTGGGGGCCGAATGGCTGATGTCGGCTGATTTGGACGAGTTCGAGAGCCACGACCCCGATGCCAACCTGCTTTCGCTGGCAATGCTCAGCATCTTTTCCGCACAACTTTCCGGCGGCTGCGGAGAACCCCAGTACAGCTACACACCCGTGGTTCAGCTGACATTCGTCGTGACCCCCTCGACCGAGGATCGTACCATAACGATCACACCAACCGACTGGCTTCGCAATAACAGTCGACATACTACGGTGCTTTCGAGGTTCGACCAGGACCAGCACGATTTCGCCGGCCGACAGCCCGTCATCCTCACGTACGCTGATAACCCCGACGAAGACGCACACGGCAATTTCTGCTTCGGCGGTTTTCGCGGCAATGTGGACGGCAGCTGGGACGAAGTGGTCGACATCACCGACTTGCAGGTACTGGTTGACTTCCAGTACATCAGCCTGCAGGAACCGTTCGCTCTGGGCGAAGCTGATGTGGCCCCGCTCACCGGCGCCGACGGTGTCCTGGATATCTCAGACGTCAGCGCCCTGGTCGATCACCTGTTCCTGACGCTGACGGACCTGCCGACCTGCGAGGAGTGCGCTGCGGCCAAACGTTTGCCTCGTGTCGCCGGTTCGATCCAGACCGTCCATCAGGACGGGACAACCCGACTGACCGTGACTTCAAGCGAAGAACTTCGCGGCCTCCACCTGGTTATTCGCGGTGACGACGTCCAGCCTGCGGCCTACTCGCCGCTGGGAGGAACGATGGATCTTATGGTCGGGCAGAGGGACGGCGATGTCATCGTAGGGCTGATCGATCTCGACGGACCGGGGACGATCCCGATCGGCGATTGTGAGGTCCTTGAGTTGATCGGAACGTACGAGGTGGTGGCGGCGAGCGGCGCTTCGCTCGATCACGTCACGGTGGCCCTGAACCGCGGGACCGGGGACAATCTTCCTCACGCCTTCGGTCTTGACCAGAATTATCCCAACCCGTTCAACCCGGAGACCGAAATCGGCTTCAGTGTACCCGCGAGCAGTCGGGTTCAGTTGACTATTTATAACGCCCTCGGTCAACGGGTAAAGACACTTGTCGACGATGTTATGAACGCCGGCCCCGCGAGAGTCACCTGGGACGGCACCGATCGTGCCGGCAACGGTGTCGCCAGCGGCGTGTATTTTTATCGTCTGACGATAGGTGAGAACACCGACGCCAAAAAGATGCTCCTGCTGAAATAAACATCCGGTTCGGTCGATTGTCTCGAAGTGAGACAAAGAGAGGGAACGCGCGACCTTCACGCGCGTTCCCTTTTTTCCTGTTGAGTGAGCGGCTGTGCCCGCTGCCAGCGTCAACACCGGAGTATGTGCACTCGGTACGGGTCTAAACTGTTGTGCTTCCCCCCGACCTTCGGCATTTGTCTCTTCTCGTTGCCACCACGACCTCAAGGCTCTTCCTGCGTGGCCCGTTCCTCTGCGCGCCTTCGTTTCAGCCGAACCCGACAATTGATCTCCTAGTGGATCAGAGAAATCTGGTTGACGACTCCCTGAAGGTTCTTGAGGACGTCGATATACCTCGAAAAGTATATGTGCGCTACCCGGTTAAGGATCTCGAAGCCGACTTGAGGATTCTGCCGAAGAAGTTCCCGCAGCGGCTTGGCCTCGATAGAAAGAACTTCCGTCACCTCGCGACATTGAGCCGTCGAGGTGTATCTCGGCGAATCCAAAAGAGGTGACAACCCGAATAACTCCCCCGTCTCGACCTTCGA
>JAAERE010000495.1 GCA_024230675.1 bacterium
AATGGTCGGGCGCGATATGGACCGCGACAAATCTCTCTCCCTGTTCGAATATTTCGACAAACCCAGCTCGGTCCTGGAGCTGATCGATTATTGTCCCAACCAACCGCTTTATAAGATTATCGTGCGACGGCTGCTTCGGATCGTCCAGGCACACAAGTCCGATGACTGGAACAAGGTCGACGACATGGTCGAGAAGCAGATCATCAAACGCCTCAAAGCGGGATCAAAGTGCGTTATCGGAAGTTTCTTTGGCATTGACGAATACTCGCACCTTTACGATCCCTTTGATGAGCGGACAGTAGCCGCCTATCAGAATATCGACCGGGCAATAGGCAATATTGCTCAGGTGCTCAAGGACGAAGGGACCTACGATGAAACGATCATCGCAATCGTTTCAGACCACGGCCTGAGCGGAACCAAAGTACACATCCCGGTCGTGGACATCGTGAAGCAGAGCGGATTCGATCCCTACTACTATCCCAAGCTCTTCCGCCGCAAGCGCGACAGCGCGGTGATGGAGAGCGGGAATTCGATGGCCGCCGTGTATTTTAAGCGGGGCGACAAATGGGGAGAGCATTGGACCTACGAAGAGATGCGTTCCGACCAACGCATAAGCAAACTGATGGATGCCCTGTTAAGCACCCAAGGGGTCTCGTTCCTTGGCGCGCGCATCCCGGAGGGCGGGGTGGTATTTGTCGGATCGAAAGGGACGCTCAAAGCCACGCGCCTGAACGGCCAGTACGATGTATCTATCGAGGGCGAGAATCCACTGATAGACCACCCGGTTGGACGGTTCACCGGGCCTGAGTTGATGCAGCAGACCTACCACGATACCTATCCCGATGCGGTCAATCAACTGGCGTTGCTGTTCACCAGTCCGCGAAGCGGCGATCTGGCGATTAGCAGCGAACCGGGGTACGACCTCCGATGGCAGCACGAGGACCCCGAGCATTTCGGCTCGCACGGATCGCTTCACAAGGAACATATGCACGTACCCTTGATGACGAACGTGCCGATCGAGGACGAGAAAGTATACAACTACGACCTGGTCCCGACTTTCCTTGCGCTGTGCGGAAAAACACCGGACAAGCCAACAGACGGCCGCGTGTTGAACGTAACCGGCTTCAACGACAAACGTGAAGAGACAACCGCGTCGAGCGACGCCCCCGGCGCAACGGTTGGCAACGGTACGAATACCACGGCAGAAGCTGCCGCCAACCCGGACGAAAAAAAAAATAACCTGCCTTCGCTGCTGATAACCATCTCGATCATCCTGATGGGGATCGTGATCACGGCAATCTTCAAGGACGATATCCTCGGATTCGGCGAGCACCTGATGGTCACCTACGGCGAGACGTGGGTGGACGTCATTTTGTTTTTGCTGACTGCCGTTAGCAGTTCACCTCTGGCTCTCCCCATCTGGGCGTACGCTCTGGT
>JAAERE010000496.1 GCA_024230675.1 bacterium
GCGATTGCGTCGATCCAGGAGATCGTTCTGGTAGATCAGCAGCAGCTCTATTGCGAGGTCCACCGTCGTCTGCCGGACGGACGCTGGTTGACCGACCTCCTGCGCCGTCCTGAAGCTCGACTACGGCTCGAGAGCATCGGCTTCGACCAGCCTCTCTCGGCGATCTATGCCAACGTCAGCTTTGAAGAGTAGATCCGGGAGTAGACCCTCTCTCCCCACCGGTTAGTCCTACGGCGAGCCGCTCAGGCCCGGCGCTGCCGGCTGGCCAGGTACCGGACCAGGACTGCGCCCGGAGCTCGTCGGTACGCACGAGAGCGCTCCCATCGCAGATCGATCCGGGCCAGCACCGCCGCTCCCCGGACCCGCTGTTGGATGAGGCCGGCGAAGCTCTCGCCATCGATCTCCGTCACCGGCAGGAGCGCAGCCTGGGAGCCGCCCTCTGCGGGCGCATGGATGACGCCGTCGAGACGGCCGAAACGCTCGACGCACTCCTCGACGACCGCCTTCAGCCGCTCGGCGTCGGTGATGTCCGCCGTGATCGGAAGAATCCGGGCTCCACCCTCCTCCAAAGCCCGGCGATTCGAAGCGCCCCCGGGCTCGCTTCGCCGCCTTTCCCTAAGAATCCCAAATCCGATGCAAGAAAGTCATGCCGGATTACGTCCTATATAGGTTGAGAGCGTTGTCTCCGCCGGTGGGCGGATCAAGTCCCGACATGGGTGGCTTGTGCCGACGCGCAGCGGAGCGGGCTTGGACAACGACGACGGATGGACGTTGGCGTCGACCCAGCTGCTGGGCCGGATCCGGTACGGGCGGGGCGACGCCAACGAGATGGAATGAGCAGGTCACCACGCTTTCTCCCCAAGAACCAGGACGGCGTCCTCGTCGAGGTCAGCTGTCGGACGGTCAACGCATGGGCGCTCCTGCGCCCCTCGGCGGAGCTCAGCGACGTCACCGTCGGCGTGCTCGGGCGGTCGCTCGAGATCTCACCGGTCGAGCTCGTCGCGGTGAGCTTCATGTCGAACCACTGGCATGGCCTGTTGGTCGCAGAGGACCAGCAGCAGCTGTCGCGCTTCATGCAGCACTTCCAGGGGAACCTGGCTCGCGAGGTAGGCCGGATCGTCGGCTGGAAAGGACCGATGTCGATAGACAAAAGATATCGCGATATTCATGGAAATTGTACTAACTTTAAGGAGGGATACAAAAACCTAAAAGGTTACTGTTTTTTCCGTCGGACGAGGGTTAAGGTTAGTAGTAGAGAGGCCAGATTAAGTACTTATACATAGTCTGTTTGGTTGATGTTCTACTCCGGCATCTTCAATATCAGTCAGAAAAGGAAGAAAGTCTTGCCAAAAGGTCAAAATACACTTGACAGAGATAAAACAGCGCATGACAATAAGAAACAGCCAGAGCGCCAGTTGCCGCTGACGCTCTGGCGGGGCACCTTGGTGAAGGTACTTGTGTGACTAACCAGCACAGCCTATCACTAGGGCCTCCCACTGGACAAAGAAAAGGAGGACCCAAGATGAAAATTCGTGTTCGCCTCGATATCGAAGGCCGTCCTCGGCTACGGACGATTTTGTGGTACCTCGCGGCAGTGGTTGGACTCCTGGCAGCGCTGTTCGGTTCGGTCTTCGAGGGTGCCGAGGGCAGCCCGTCCGGTACAGTCCAACCAGCCGCGGCCTCGCCGGCCAGTCCGTCACGCCGCCCGCTGCCCGACGACCTTCACCCGGATCGTATGCAGGACGCCGGCGACGACGTCGGCGAACCTCTGCGTTGGACTGTCGAGAGCTACCCGTGAAATCTGGGCAGCGGCGAGCCGCGCATCATGCCGCCTCCCGGTCCCGCTGGCCGACGGCCCGCACCCGCACCCGGATGGTATGGAGGACGCCTGCCTCCTCCAGCACCCTGAGCCAGGGCCGCCGGCGGACATCGGCCAGGCGTTGCGCCGGCCGGTCGACGGCCGTGCCCACCGTGGGTGCCTCGACCAAACACCGGAACTGCCCCGGCGTGATCTGGGCGGCGGCGGCTACCTCTTGCCGGGTCGCCTCATGCCGTTGCCGGTACTCAATCCAGGCCGACCGAAAAAGGCGGCCGAGACGGTGGGGACGATCATCCATTGCATCTCTCATGGGCAGGCAAGTTCACCAGATTCCGTCCCGGGCGTCGTGCCGTGTTGCAGTGCAGCAGTGTAGCAATAGCGTCGGATTGAACACACCCTCTCATCTATGATACCTTCGAGGATCATAGCGTCAACGTTGACGTTAGCGTCAACGTTGACGTCGAGGTGTAAAATGATGTCGCAATCCCATACAGGCTACAGGA
>JAAERE010000497.1 GCA_024230675.1 bacterium
AATCCCCCATTGGTATCATTCTGTGCGATTCGAAAGGCAGGGTTATTGATTTCAACAAGGCCTCCCTGGATGTCTTCAACATCGACCGTCTCCAGCCTCACGAGGCAGGCTGGCTCTTCGAGGAACCGGACCTTCCCGATTGGGCTAAAAAAGAACTGGCCGAAGGGAAAACTGTCCGGTACGAGGGGCCCTTTGATTTCACTAAAGCCCAGGGACTGGTCCGGACGAAAGCGGGCAAGTCGGGAGTGATGTATCTCGATGTGCTCATCACGCCGCTTCGTCTCAGGGAACATGGTCCTATCAGGGGATACCTGGTCCAGATGCAGGATATCACTGAGCGCCAACGAACACAGGACGCCATGAGAGATCTCTCGCGTCGACTGGTCGAGGTGCAAGAGCGGGAACGCCATCACATTGCGCGAGAGCTTCACGATGAGATCGGCCAAGTGCTTACCGGAGTGAAACTGCTAGTGGAAACAGCCGAACGTCAACCCTTTGAAAAGGTAGGTCCAACACTTGCCAACGTTAGAGGACTCATCAACGAGGTGATGGCCGCTGTGAGAAGCCTGTCGCTTGACTTGCGTCCATCCGTGCTGGATGACCTGGGCCTGGTGCCGGCACTCCTTTGGCACTTTGAACGCTACACTTCTCAGACTGGAGTTAAAGTGAGTTTTGCCCAAAGTGGGGCTCAAAAACGTTTCAATCCGGAAGTTGAGATCGCGCTGTATCGAATCGTTCAGGAAGGGCTGACGAATGTAGCGCGACATGCCGGCATCAAGGAGGTCGGCGTACAACTGCTGTCCAACGAGCATGCCCTGTCACTCAAGATCGAAGATCAGGGACGGGGCTTCGATGCCGGAAATCCTTGGATCATCGGCAGGACCAGTGGACTGCTTGGCATGCGTGAGCGAATTACTTCTCTAGGCGGGAACCTGACCATCGATTCCACACCAGGCTGTGGAACCCGGCTGATTGCAGAGGTGCCCACAGTGGATAGGGAGGATGAGAGGAGCGCGATGGAATGAGTACTACCGTGATTATG
>JAAERE010000498.1 GCA_024230675.1 bacterium
CCTCGCGCCTCCTGGAGGAACTGACTTCAGAGGGCAAGATGGTCTGTCTGAACGTCCAGCAAGACAACGCCGCCGCCATCCGCTGCTACGAAAAGCTGGGGTTCGTGAAGGTGCACGAGTACGAAGAGGCGTTGTACGAGCCAAAGTGAGTGAGGGTCCTCCCACAAAACTCGCTTTCAATCCGTAGAATATGAACCTATGACGCCGGCAGGCCGTTCCTGGGTCTGCAACCTTGGCCTGAACAAAGACAAAATTGTGCTCGACCAAAAAGTCAAAAACAGAATCGCCCTGCAACTTCAGAACACCCGTCTCAAGCAGCTCATTGGGCAGGAGATTGCCGCCCTGCTTCTGGAGAAGCCCGACGAAGTTGACGCCGAAGAATACTGCCACGAGGTTGCCGGTCTGGTTGTCAGCGAACTCCGCGAACGCATTTGCGCCGCGGACGATCGCGACGTTCCGGGCATTGTCGTCCCGGAATCCGACCCGGAGCAGCCCACACCGGATCTCGATCGTGTGATCCGAAGGCTCGCTTCGGGAGTCGAATACGCTCTTCTCAGCGGGAATCTTCAGATGGTCCGTGCGCTCGGCGAGGCTATCGCCAAGCGCGACTCCGGCGGCAGCAGTCACACGCCCCGGGTGACGCTGTATGCGATCCGTCTGGCGGAGTACATTCTTCTCGACCAGGAGCGAATTCAGGCGCTGATCAAGGGCGCTTTTCTGCACGACATCGGGAAAATCGGTATTCGCGATGACATCCTGTTGAAACGGGGCGGCCTGTCGCACGAGGAACGCTTCATCATGAACGGTCACACCGAAATCGGCGCCCAGATGGTCAGCGGCGTGAAATGGCTTGAAGACGCCCTGGATGTCGTGAGATACCACCACGAGCGGTTCGACGGCTCCGGCTATCCCGACGCGTTGAAGGAACACGACATTCCGCTCAACGCCCGGATTTTTGCGGTGGTCGATGTGTTCGACGCCTTGACTTCACATCGCCCCTACAAAGAGGCGTTTTCCTTTGAGCGCACGCTCGAAATGATCGAGCAGGGCAGCGGCACGCATTTCGATCCGGCCATCATCAAGGCTTTCCGTGATATCGCCCGTTCTCTCTACTCCGATTATTCTCAGGAATCTTACGAGATTCTCGACGCGCGGCTTCGTCACGGCATGGCGGTCCATTTCGGCATTGATACGCACCCCCTCCGCTAATTATCTTGCGTTTCCATATCAGCACGAAAGGTACGGACATGATTCAGATTGAGCCCGTAGGTATTGTCAGGAGCGACCGCACCGAGATATGCGACGATCACTGGACCGGACAATCACAGATTGTCTTGTCAGACAGCTTTGGTTCTGAGGCGTTTGCGGGGATTGATGAATTCTCCCACCTTGAGATACTCTTCCATTTTCACAAAGCCGACCCGAACAAAATCAGCCGGGGGGCGGCGCATCCGCGCAACAATCCCGACTGGCCGAAAGTCGGAATTTTCGTGCGGCGCGGAAAAAACCGGCCGAACCATCTGGGCCTGACGGTCGTGAAGCTCTTGAGGGTCGAGGGGACGGCTCTGCACGTCTCCGGGCTGGATGCTATTGACGGCACTCCGGTGGTAGACATCAAACCGTTGCTGCGAGGGTTTCTTCCCAAAGAAGAAATTCGTCAGCCTGGTTGGGCTGACGAAATCATGGCGAAATATTGGAAGTGACGACCGGGTCTAAGGAATCCAGATCTTCTTGGAGGCGACAAACTCCGTCCCCGAGGGGGTTTGCAGTCTGTCTTCGGACTCACAGTAGAAAAACAGCCCTTTGTACGACGTCAGGTACTGGTTCTTCTTAGTGAACAGCCCCTTCTGCGCCGTGACCACCAGCGGCGAGTTCTGCCGGTTAAGGATTTTGGTCATCTCGTTTCTTTCGACCTTGACAATCGCGCCCGAGGCTTTGATTGCCTGGGCGATGGCTGCGGCCGCTGCCGCGGCTCCTGCCCCCGCTCCTCCTGCTACATAAGTCATATCACGTCACCTCCTTCTAAGATACGTACCGGAGTACGGATACCGTATTCGATAAATTCGTACTACTGCCTGCCGATTACGCCAGTTTGTCGATCTCTGCCACCTGGTCGGCGAAAAGTTTCAGTGTCGCCTCAACTGGAGCCGAGGTCGCCATGTCGATGCCGCAGATCTTGAGCAGTTCGATTGGATGATTGTTGCCGCCCGATGAGAGCATGGTCAGATAGCGATCGATCAGACCTTCCTCGCCGCCGAGGAACTTGGTCAGGATAGCCGCCGAGGCCGCAAATGAGGTCGCGTACTGGTAGACGTAAAAAGCGTTATAGAAATGCGGGATGCGGGACCATTTGAGCGGCGTGAATTCATCGACCGTCATATCTGGGCCGAAGTACGCCTGAGTCAGATCTTTCCAGAGTTCGTTCATCGTATCCGGCGACAGCGCCCCGCCTTTCTCTACCTCTTCGTGGATAGCCAGCTCAAAGTGAGCGTAAAGGATTTGTGCAAAAAACGTCCCCAGGGCGTTGTCAACCGAGCGGTTCAACAGATACAGGCGCTGGGGCGTATCCGTGACTTTCTTAAGCAGGTAGTCCAGCAGGAGGCCTTCGTTGAGCGTCGAAGCTACCTCGGCGACAAAAATCGAATACCGCGCTTTGGCAAAACACTGCGTACTGTTGGCCAGGTTGCTGTGCATGGCATGACCCATCTCGTGCGCCAGCGTAAACATGTTGTCGACCGTGTTGTTGTAGTTCATCAGGACGAACGGGTGCCGCGTGTAGGTCGAATAGCTATAAGCGCCGCTGCCCTTGCCTTCGGTCTCAAACACATCCACCCAGCGTTGGTCAAACGCTGCCTTGAGCGCTGTGCCGTATTTGTCCCCAAGCGGTTGGGCTGATTCCAGCACCTGTTGGACGGCGTCTTTGTACTCGACCTCGTAGTCCTGATCGGGGAACAGCGGGCAGACTAGGTCGTAAGGATAAACGGTATCGATCTTCAACAGCCGCTTGCGTAGCGCCACGTAAGCGTGGAGGCCGTCGATATTGCTTTCAGTGGTCTCAATTAGAGAATGATACACGGATAAGGGGATATTGTCCCCGTCGAGCGCCCCGTGAAGACAACTGTCATATCGGCGCGCCTTGGTGTAGAAGACGTCCTTGTTGACGGACGACGACAGCGAAGCACCTATCGTGTTGACATGATCCTTGTACGAGACGTAAAAAGCGTCGTTGGCGTCCTTGCGTACGCGGCGATCCGAGGATTCCATGAACTTCTGAAACCGCTGTTTGGTCAGCTGGACCTCTTCCCCGTTTTCGTCCTTGATTATGCCGTACTTCATGTCGGCGTCGTCGAGCATAGTAAAGATATTGTCCGGTCCGCGAGCGACGGTTGAAGACTGGGCGAGAAGTTCTTCGACCTCTTCCGAACGGATGTGTGATTTGGAGCGGATCAGTTCCTTGATGTAGAAATCAAACTCGTCCGTTTTCTCAAACTGCCCGGCCATCTCCCGAAGTTTGTTTTCATCGAGAGCCAGAAGTTCAGGCTCAACGAATGCAAACGCCGCGCCGGCCTGCGAGCCCAGAACGGCGGCCCGCTCGGTCAGTGCCTGGTACTTCGAGACCCGATTGTCGAGATCCTTGTTGAGATGGGCGTACTGGTACAGCCGGGCGATAATCATCTGCAGCTCGCTGCCGGCGGTGAGGCAGGCGTGCATCGTCTCTGGCGATTTGGCCAGCTTGCCCGCGAATTGCGGTGCGGTTTCGATTATTCCCTGGGCTTTTTTGAAGTCGTCCTCCCAGGCGTTGTCATCGGCGTATATATCGGCGAGGTTCCACTTGTGCTGATTTTCGATTTGATCTCGCTGAGGTATTGACTGTGGCGTCACGGCTGCCCCTTCCTTCTGGATTTCTCTGTGTCAGAGAGCCAATATGGGCCAAAACCGTCGGGAATGCAAGGGGGAGCTCAGGCAAACGCGGACCCGCAGGACTGGAGGCCAGTTTTTGGTTGAAAAGAGGCGCTGGGAGCGTACTTTCAGAGCCGTGGGAAACAACTCCAACCCAGGTGGACGGGATATGTCGGGAGAGGAATCGGGCAGGCCGGAGGACGCTGGCGTAGACTTGTCTGGCGACGGTCAGGCAAGGGAGTTGAATTTCAAACATGCCCTCTGGATCATCTTCGTCTTCATTCTGATAAACCAGGTTTATGAGTTACTTCTGGCTCTGTCGTACGGTTTCAATCTAGCCGAGTTCCCCAGAGAATACTACGTGCACTCGCTGATCGTCGGCATAGTCTGGTACATACTTATGACAGGATCGGTTTACCTGCACATAAACGCCAGCCGTCGGGACCTGGATCGGCTGTTTTGCTTCGGTGCCGGAGCCCTTCGGGACAGTCTGCCGACCGTGCTTAAGTACTTCGCCGGCGCGGCTCTGGCAGTAGTCGCGCTGTTCGCGGTCTTTGGAGGAGAGACGGCCGAGTTCGTGAAACAAGACTCCAGGCTCTGGACGACTACGGTGTTCGTTACCGTGGTGATGGCTCCCTTCTGCGAAGAACTGGTATTCCGGGGTTATCTCTACACGGCCATGTTGCCGGTGTTCAGAAGGGAGCGCGAACGACTGGCCGTCAACGCCATGCTTTTTGCGGCCGCCCACGTGTTTCTGGTCTTTTTTCTGCTCGGGGCGGCCGTCCCGTACTATATCTTCGTGCTTGGCTATCTGCTGGCCAAACTGTACGACCGATATCGCTCCGTCATGCCGTGCATACTTCTGCACGCTCTCAACAACGGGCTGGTGGTTGTCCTGGAGATGGTCTGGCCGACCGATTGGAACCTGATCTCTCTCTAGACGGTCCCGCCCCTGTGTGAAGGTGGCAGTTCCTTATCCTCATCCACATAGTACACAAAGCAGTCCGCAATCTTGTCGTGCCACATCTGTTTTCTCGCATCCCAGAATGCATTGAGATAGCCGATGTAACAAATGAGGCCGGAGATCCATCGACCAATAACTTCTCGCAGAAACGCCCTGCCCACTCCGATCGGCCGCCCCTGGTCGTTCAACACGATTATGTGAAGGAATTGCCGCCCCAGGGACTGGCCCGTGCGGCCCATGCGGTAGACACCATTCCAAAGCCAGAACACTATCCCGGACAGAAATGACAGGATTGCCAGGGTCGTGGCTATTCCGGACAGGTCCGAGACCATCCGGCCGTCGCCGACGCGGAATATGAAGATGAAATAGGGTATTTCGAACGGGATAACCAGAAGACTATCGATAACCAGAGCTGCAAACCGTGTCCAGACGTTGGCGTAAACGCGTTCCATAGGTTTCTCCTCAACAGGTCAGATTAACTCGCTCCCCAGGCGAAAGATCCAAACGACGGCCGCTCCGATCAGCAGGGCGCGCCCTGAAAACAATGCAGCCTGCATATTGCCGGGCAGTCTAACTCGTGACCTCAGATAATCGGGGCGGTTGGTTGCGGCGATCAGGATCAACAGCAACAGTACCGGGATGCCCAGCGGATGATAAGCCAAACTCTGTTGAAGCTCCAGATGCATCAGACAGGTCATGCTTCGACAGAGCCCACACAAAGGACAGGAGATGCCGGTTAGGAAGTTAAAAGGGCACAGAGATATGCCGATGCCATCCTCGGGAAGGCAGAACAGGATCGTCAGAGCAATCACTGCCGGAATTCTGAATCGAAGATCCCCACCCGTCGTCATGTTCCCAATCTACCCGATAAAACAGGACAACGCAAGCGATGTTTGCGCGTTGGAGGAGGCATGTGCGCTTGCGTGGCGGGACGCACGAGGTTACATTGATCTCGATAGTATTCTTGATCGGCGGTGGTTGAAACGCTACCGAAGGTTTCAGGGTGGGGACCTAACTATGGCACTAGAGTTCAAATGCCCGAACTGTCAAGCCGAAGCGGTAGTACAATTCCTGTCGGTCGGCGAACACTTTCTCTGTCGAAGCTGCGGGAAGTCCTGCGCTGTACCGGATACAGCTTCCGGTATACCAGGATCGTCTACGTCCGTACCTCCTTCAGCCCAGTCACCGATGGCGGGCCCCTCCTACGCACCTAGATTTGAAGGGCTGCGCACCAGCCTGGTAGGGAAACGGCTGTTGGGCAGGTTTCTCGATGTTCTGGTGACCACGTTCGGGTTGGCTATGTTTGTCGGTATGCTCGCGATGATGATCGTTTTGATATTACGGCCCCCGGACAGCCCGGAAATGCAAGACTTCTCGATTGCCGGGAATGTTGTCCTCAGCGCGTTCGGAATTGTCTTCGGGGCCGGACTGATCTACTGCCAGGTCCATTTCATGACAGAATCCGGTCAAACCCTGGGGAAGAAGGTCGCCGGATTGAAATTGGTGTCGGTCGACACTCACTTGAAGCCGGGCGTATTCAAGGGATACGTGCTGAGGGAACTCGTCAGGTCGCCGGCCCTGCTCTTGCTGCTGTACATCCCCACGGTCTTACCGAACATACTGGTGTTCGCCTACTTAATCGCGGACTTGTTTTCGTTGGGGACTGATTCTGGGCGGTGTCTGCACGATAGAATATGTGGTACGCTGGTTGTCGGGGTGGAGGAAGAGCATCCCGAGGGCACGGCTACCGCGACTGACTAGGTGGATGGGAGCTCTTCCCCTTCTCCTCCGGTGCCGCTTTCCAGAGCGATTGGAAGTAGTAGCTCAGGAACATAAATACGCCGCCGAATCCGAAAAACAACAGCACCCGCCAGATCGTCTCCAGCTTGGCCAGATCCACGAGGAACAGTTTACCCACAACCAAAAAGAGCGTCCCCAGGGCGGCGAGACGGACTTGGTGGAGGTTCTTTCGAAGGCCAAAAACAAGCAGGGCTATAGCATAAACGCCCCAGGCGATAGTCACAAATCCCTGACCGTCGGTAAGGCTCGACAACTCCCGAAGCAGCCATAGCAGCAGGGCGGCGTGTGCGGCTAGAAGATAGATCAACCGCACCCCTTTATTC
>JAAERE010000499.1 GCA_024230675.1 bacterium
CGTTCACGGCCACCGACAGAACCACGCAGCAGGTAACGATCAATATCACCGGTACGAACGACGCTCCGCTAGCGGTTGCGGACACGGCGGCTACCACGCAGAACGTCAGCGTGACCAGGGACGTGATCGCCAACGACACGGACGTGGACTCGGCCGACGTGCTCAGCCTGAAGGCTGGTTCGGCGGTCATCAGTTCGATGACGCTGGATTCGGACAGTTCGGCCATCACGGTGTCGATCATCGTTGAATATCCGGACAACCTGTTGGCATCGGTGACGCCTGTCGCGCCGGTGATGGACGCCGACGCCCTCACCGGCGATGTGCTGGACGGCGGGGCGGGTGACGATCGGCTTTATGGCGGGTTCGGTGACGATATATTCGACGGCGGCGCGGGTGACGATCGGCTTTATGGCGGGTTCGGCGACGATATGCTCCACGGCGGCGCGGGTGACGATCGGCTCTATGGCGGGTTCGGTGACGATATACTCGACGGCGGGTCGGGTGACGATCGGCTCCA
>JAAERE010000500.1 GCA_024230675.1 bacterium
CGATACGTTGGGCGATACCACTACGGATACGTTTATCTATGACACTCTGCCCGTTGACACGCTGAGCAACGATACCCTCAATTAGCAGCTGTCCCGCTGCTTCTCGCGGCATGCCGCAATCTTCCTGTACCTGCCGGCATGTCGCGTTTTTTTATGACCTTCGACGATCATATGCTGTTGGCGTGTATTGCCAGACGTGAACCTGGAAGGTTGGTAATTAGGAGCGTATAAGTCCGCATAATTTTGTTGACATGCCTGCCCCGGTGAGGTAAGGTGAGAGCGTATTGTCGATACGCAACATTACCGATCCATTATTATAACATTGCAGGGGAGAAATCTCATGGATGAACAGGCGGTTGTCAAAGAAATCAGCGTGCCGATGTATCAGGCCAAAGGATGGCTTCAGTTTCTGGCCGTGATGGAGATTCTCGGCGGCATTATGGTAGCGTTCACGATTATCGGTATAATCTTCGCCTGGTTGCCGATCTGGCAGGGAGTTATACTGTTCAAGGCGGCTTCATCGGCGGAGGCTGCAGCCATAACCGGCGATAAGACCCAGCTGGTGATTTCGCTTCGTCAAATCAAGCTGTTTTTCATGATCAACGGCGTAGTCATGTTGATCGGCGTTGGCTTTTCGCTGCTGGCGTTCTTCTTCGGCGGTATGTTGGCGTTTATGGGGTAGTGAACGGATTACCAGGTGCCTCTACGATTCTGCCACCAGCGCATCCAGCTTCTCTCGCAGGGGATTGAGGGGAATCACGCCGCGGATAGCATCAACCGGTTTGCCGTCACGGAACATCACTACCGTAGGCACCGATTGAATCTGCAGCGCCTGCGCCGTCTTCGGATTGAAATTGACGTTCACAGTGAAAATCTGAAGGCGATCAGCGTATTCCGGGCCCAACTCCTTGAGCAGGCCGCCCATGACGTGGCAGTGCTTACAGGTATTCGAATAGAACTGAATCACCACCGGTATCTTTGAGCCCAGAACTTTCTCCTTGAAGTCATCATCGCCGAGAGGCAGCGGCCGGCCCGGTTTGGGCTGTCTGTTGAAAAGACTGTCGAGTAATCCCATAGAACAATATTGCAGATTCTCGAGGCACGGTCAATAGCGCTGTCACGGACCGCACAAACATCACATCTTCGATCATTCCCGCAAACAAGTGATTATGGCCGCCGTAATTAGATCGTATATCTGTCACAACACCAACACGGAGCGAAAGGAGCCATCATGGCTGACATGCCCAAACACGGACATTTCTGCTGGAACGAACTCGCCACCAAAGATACCGCCGCCGCCGGCAAGTTTTATGCGGAGCTTCTCGGCTGGACTTCCAACACGGAGGAGATGGGCCCGATCAAGTACACCATGTTCAAAGCCGGAGAGGACGATGTCGGGGGGATGCTTGAAATGACCGAGGAATGGGGGGATATGCCGCCGCACTGGATGGCCTATATCGCGGTCGATGATGTCGATGCCTCGGCAAAAAGAGCCGAAGAGCTCGGCGGCAAAGTGTGTGTGCCGCCTACCGATATTCCGCCGGTCGGAAGGTTCTGCGTAGTCAACGATCCGACGGGTGGAACCGTATCATTGATCACTCTCAGTTCGAAGTAGCCTACAAGCGGCGCCGGGCTTCCGGCTCGGCATCGCGTCTTCCGCAACATCTGTCGCAGTTGCGTCGCTGCAACGTCGGGTGTCCGAAATTGAGAATATGTTCGGGCGAACGGCTCCACAAAGTTGACAGACCGTGATCGCGTTCCTATTTTCCTATGGTAGATAGGCTTATGGGAACACATTATTACCACAAGAGCCTTCGCGCTCATTCTCCCCGAACAAGAACAGAATACATATACTTTCAGGAGGACAGCTATGGCTGGCATGACCCGAAGGGACTTCGTTAAGGCGGGCGCCAAAGGTATGGCTCTCGCAGCCGTGCCCTTGATTTTCAAGGTAGACCCGCTCAGGGCCTTTACGACGCCGCCGGGCGAGAAGGCTCAACTCACCGACTACTACACGCATTTTGGTGTCGATGAAAGTAAAATCAAAGAGGTAATGGCTGCCGCCCTGAGTCGTGGCGGGGACTATTGCGATCTCTACTTCCAGCACAGCCTTGGCAGCGTGATCGTACTGGAGGACAACATTGTCAGCCGCGCCTCCACTTCGGTTGATTTTGGTGTGGGGATCCGGGTGGTCGAGGGCCAACAGACCGGATATTCCTTCACGGAGGAAATCACTCCCGAAGCCATGAAAAAGGCCGCTCGCACCGCAGCTAACATCGCAGGCGAGAGCGGAAACCAGCCGCCTTTGGCCCTCAGCTATCACGAGACGCCCAATTATTACCCGATCGAGACGCCGTGGGAAGAGGTTGGGATAGATCAAAAGATCCCGCTTCTGCAAAAGATCAACGACCAGGTCGTAGCCATGGACAGCCGGGTAGTGAAATCCCAGGTGTATTTCCTGGACGGTAGCAAACATATCCTGGTGGCAAATTCCGAAGGCCGGGCGGTGTGTGACTATCAGCCCTCAGCCCGTATCATCGCCCGCTGTACCGCCGAACAGAACGGCCGCAAGGAGCGAGGAGGCTTTGACCTGGCCGGTCGTCGGGGCATAGAATTCTTCACGCCTCGGAACATCGATCGTCTGGCGTCGGAAACGGTTCGCCGGACCGTGTCGCTCTTCGAAGCCGCGATGCCCGAAGGCGGGGAGATGGAAGTCGTTCTGGCCGCCGGAAGTTCCGGTATCCTCTTGCACGAGGCCATTGGCCACGGCATGGAGGCCGACTTCAATCGAAAAGGGACCTCGATTTTCGCGGACAAGATCGGAAAGAAAGTGGCCGAGCCTTTTGTGTCCATCGTTGACAGTGGCACGGATGAGAACATCAGAGGTTCAATCAACGTCGACGACGAGTGCAACGATAGCCAGGTAACACACCTGGTCCAGGACGGCGTGCTGACCACGTACTTGCACGATCGCATGAGCGCCCAGCATTACGGCGTGGCGCCCACCGGTAACGGGCGGAGACAATCGTTCCGCTATCCCCCTCTTCCGCGAATGCGCAATACCTATATGCTGCCCGGTCCTCACACTAAGGACGAGACCATCGCCAGCGTCAAGAAGGGAATCTACTGCGAGTCGTTCAGCAACGGCCAGGTCGATATCGGCGCCGGAGACTTCACTTTTTATGTCAAATCGGGTAATCTGATTGAAGACGGCAAACTGACCCGCCCGGTGAAGGACGTCAACCTGATTGGTAACGGTCCGGATTGTCTGACCAAGGTGGTAATGGTCGCCGACGACTTCGAGTTGGCCGAAGGCGGCTGGACCTGCGGCAAGGGCGGCCAGAGCGTGCCTGTCTCGCTGGGGCTGCCGACGATAAAGGTCTCATCAATAACGGTAGGTGGGGTGGCCAAGTAGCCCGGTGAGTAAGCTGAGATGTTCAACGCCAATTCAAACGAATATACAGGGTTAACGATATGACAAACAAAGAACGAACGGATCTTGCCAGGTGGGCTGTGAAAGAGGCTCTCAGTGCCGGGGCCCAGGATGCCGCGGTAGACATAGCCAACTGGCGCACGATAGAAGTCGAGTACCGCGACGGCAGTCTTGACAACCTGAAGGAATCGGTACAGAATTCTCTTGATGTCGCCGTCTACGTCGACAATCGGTATTCCAGTCACACGACCAACGATCTTCGCCGGGACGGCCTCAAGAAGTTCGTGGCCGAAGCCGTGGCTCTCACGAAGTACTTGGGGGAAGACCCCCACCGCGGTTTGCCGGACCCGATATACTATGAAGATCGGGAGACGAAGGACCTGCGGATTGTCGACGATGCCTACGACAGTATTACTTCGGACCAGCGGGTCAAGACAGCGCTTGAGATCGAGGCCAGGGCACGGAAACTCAGCGACGAGATCATCTCCTGTACCGGCTGGTACGAAGACACTCTGGCCGAGTCGGTGAGAGTCACCAGTAACGGATTCGAAGGAACGCGGCGCAGTACCAGCTTTGGCTCCGGCCTTCAGGTAACCGTCAAGGACGAGAGCGGCGGTAGACCCCGTGACTGGAGATGGGGGCAGGTCCGCCTCCACCAGGATTTGCTCAGAGCCGACGATATGGCCAAAGGTGCCGTGGCAGGAGCTCTGGCAAAGAGAGGACAGGCTAAGATATCCTCGGGTTCGTACGACATGGTCGTGGAAAACCGAGCGGCCAGCAAGCTCATAGGCAGCCTAACCGGTCCTATGAGCGCACGGTCGATCCAGCAGAAGAGCTCGTTTTTGGAGGGCAAGACAGGTCAGAAGATCGCCTCTGAGAAACTCACCATAATCGATGACCCGTTCATCGAGTTCGGCCTGGGCTCCCGGCTGTACGACGGCGAGGGCATGTCCACTCGAAAGAGGGTGATGGTCGATAAGGGCGTTCTGCAGGCTTATTACATTAACTGCTATTACGGCCGCAAGCTGAACATGACGCCCAACTCAGGCGGAAAGACCAATACCGTATACACGTATGGTACTCACTCGCTGGATGAGCTGGTAGGAATGATGAAAAAGGGTATTCTCGTCACTGGATTTATCGGCGGCAATTCCAACGCCACGACGGGCGACTATTCCTTCGGCATTGTCGGCATGTACGTCGAAGACGGTAAGATCATCAAGCCGGTCAACGAGATGAACATCAGCGGCAATCTGGGCGAACTGTTCGGCCGACTGACGGAGGTCGGCAACGATCCTTACGCTTGGTCGTCCAACCGCCGCCCGAGCTTGTACTTCAAGGATATCGACTTTGCCGGATTGTAGCAAGAAATGACCGGGCACGCATCATCACGTGCCCGGTTCACATTTGATTGCCATCACAGGTCAAATATCTTGCCGGGATTCAGAATGCCGTGCGGGTCGAACTGACGCTTGATCTTGCGCATCAGTTCGACCGAGGCTCCATGCTCCAGTTCAAACTGATCCTTGTGTCCCAGACCAATACCATGTTCACCTGACACCGTGCCACCGATTTCGACGGTCCTCTCAATTATCAAACGATTCACATTCTCTGCTTTCTGCCAGTCGGCAGGATTCTCTCGATCGGCCAGCATCAGGGCGTGAAGCAGCCCCATACCCACATGGCCGAAAGTGAACATTGGCAATTTGTGCTTATCGCCCAACTCATGGCAATAAGCTACCATATCCGGAAGTCTTGAGATAGGGAAGGCGACGTCGTTGCGCAATATGCTCAGTCCGGGACGGTAATGCTTGATCGCATCGGTGGCCCAATGTCGGATCTCCCACGGTCGATGCCCCTCGGCCAGCACCAGGGGCTGCGCATCCAACTCTTCACAAATCGACGCTGCCATTTCCTCGTTTGAGTCCAGAACCGGGGTCGGACCGTGAAACTCCAGAAAGAGCATAGGCGCTTCCTCAAGGCCGTAGTCTTTCAGGCGATTCAGCGCCTTTACGAGATGGCGATCAAGGAATTCTACTGCAGCAATGTCCAGGCCGTAGCGGCACATCTCGGACACCGCCTGGGCCGTCTGTATTTCGGACTTGAAAACGAAAGCGCTTTGTCGGCGGTCCTCGGGAATACCGGCCAATTTTAGCGTGACGGAAGTCACAATCCCCAGGGTGCCTTCGGAACCGGCCACAAGATCAACGAGGTTGTAGCCGCTGGAACGTTTGATAGCGCGGTTGCCGATTGTCATCGCCTCACCCTCGCCGGTGACGATGTCCAGGGCCAACACGTAATCCCTTGTTCCGCCGTACTTGACGGAATAGATCCCGCTGGCGTTGGTAGAAACCATGCCGCCGATTGTCGCTATATCGCCGGAGCCGCCGGGGGAGGGAGGGAAAAACAGACCTTCGTTTTTCAATCGAAGATTAAGATCGTCGAATATGATCCCCGGCTCAACCTCCACCTGGAGATCCTCGGGCCAGAGATTCTTGATTGCGGCCATACGGCTCAAGTCAAGCACGATGCCGTTTTCGAGCGGGATTGTGGACCCCTCCAGAGCGCTGCCGGCGCCCCGGGTGGTGATCGGCGTCCCGATCTCGATGCACGCCCTGACTATCGTCACGATTTCATCTGGGTCGGCAGCCCATACAACCGCCAGGGGAGTCACCGGAGTCAGGGTTGACTCGTCGACCGAGGCAACCCGAAGGTGATCCCGCCCGGTCGAAAGCTGATCTTCCGGGACGATACTTCGCAATGTTTCGACAATACTCATGCAGGAGCGCCCGTTGTTTGGAGCAGAGTTACGATGTTTGCATAGGTACTCATGTTTGAGGTTCAAGTCAACAATTCTCCGGTGATGTCACCGGGAGCGGCCAAAAAGGATTTGCTCTGGACTAAGCGGGGCCATTATATTCCTGTTTGGTTCGCAAATCACAGGTAACGGCCGAGACAGGGTCCGTCCGTAAAACAGATATCGCGAGGGAGCTATGGCCAACAAGAGCCTTTCTTTTTTTGAGACCGTGCTCGCCTTTTTCGACAAGGCGGCAGGGCATACCGATCATCCTCCGGGATTGCTCGATCAGATCAAGTACTGTAACAGCATCTATGAGTTCAAATTCCCGTTGAAAAACGACGATGGCTCGATTGAAATTGTGCAGGCTTTCAGGGTAGAGCACAGCCATCACAAGTTGCCCGTCAAAGGGGGGATTCGCTACAGCGAGATGGTCAACGAGGACGAGGTCAAGGCTCTCGCCGCCCTGATGACTTACAAGTGTGCCATTGTTGACGTTCCCTTTGGGGGCGCCAAAGGAGGCGTAAAGGTCGAGCCTCGGAAATACACCGTCCCCCAGTTGGAGAGAATCAGCCGACGGTACACAGCCGAACTGGTTAAAAAGAACTTCATCGGCCCTGGCACCGATGTTCCCGCTCCGGACTACGGCACGGGCGCGCGTGAGATGGCCTGGATGGCGGACACGTACTCGGCCCTGCATCCGGGGCAGATCGATGCCCAGGCCTGTGTTACAGGTAAGCCGATTCAGCAGGGGGGAATCCGAGGCAGGACCGAAGCCACCGGTCGAGGCGTGTTCTACGGTCTGGTGCGAGCGCTCTCCTACGAAGAGGACATGAAGAAGCTCGGCCTGACCAGGGGTATCGAAGGCAAGAAAGTGGTTGTA
The DNA here is from genome assembly GCA_024230675.1 of bacterium. Taxonomy (GTDB): domain Bacteria; phylum Zixibacteria; class MSB-5A5; order GN15; family FEB-12; genus JAAERE01. The sequence goes on from JAAERE010000500.1 coordinate 7,114, forward strand.
CAAGGGTTGGGCAACGTCGGCTATCACGCCGCCAAGTACGTGCAGGAGGCCGGCGGCCTGTTGGTGGGACTGGCTGAATACGACGGCGCCATTTACTCCGACAAAGGGCTCGATGTGGACGCTGTTCAATTGCACCGCCGCAGTTCCGGTACGATTCTCGATTTCCCCGGCTCGAATAACTTTGACGAAAGCTCCGATGCCCTGGAGCATGAGTGCGACATCCTGATCCCGGCCGCGCTCGAGCGTCAGATCACCAGAGACAACGCCTCAAGGCTCAGGGCCAAAATCATAGCCGAGGCGGCGAACGGACCTGTAACGGCCGAGGCTGAGACTATCCTCAACGAGCGGAAGATAATGATTCTCCCCGACGCCTACCTTAACGCCGGTGGTGTAACCGTATCATATTTCGAGTGGCTCAAAAACCTGAGTCATGTCAGGTTTGGCCGCATGAGCAAACGCTTCGATGAGAGCACTCACGAGGCGATGCTGGACGCCGTGGAAAAGATTGCCGGCCGCAAACTGGACGCAGGGGAGCGGAAGGTAGTCGTGCACGGGGCCGATGAAATAGACCTCGTCAACTCCGGCCTTGAAGAGACCATGTACACCGCCTACGACTCGGTCCGGGAGACGATGCTGACAAACAACGGTCTCAAAGACCTGCGTACGGCCGCTTTTGTAACGGCAATAAATAAGATCGCGGTTGATTATATGCAGCTGGGGATTTTCCCTTAGTCGGCGACGATCTATCCGACGGAATTACTTTTTCAGGAAGGGATGGGCCGAAGGGCCTGTCCCTTTTACTGTAGCTTCGCGGATGTCGTGGGCGAGGGAGACCGAGGGCCGGACGTCCTCCAGGCCGAAACCGCCGCCCGAAAGCACGCGCCGGTAGACTTCGGTGTGTAGATCCGTAAAGCCGCCGCTAAATTCGATCTCTTCGCCGTCTATAGTGATCGAGCGATAGGTAGTCTGGTCCGCGTCGCTGACCTCGGGAGGGAGGCAGTCGCGATCGATTGACATAAACCACTTCACCCGGGCTCGCTCCAACTCGAGGTAACCGGCGGTTGTCCGGCTGTCGGCGTGGTGGACTCTGTTTGCTTCCACGGGGCCAAAGAGCCAAATCAGAAGATCAAAAAAATGGATGCCTATATTCGTGGCCAGACCACCGGAGCGGTCCACATGACCCTTCCAGGAAACGAGGTACCAGTTGCCGCGCCCGGTGATGTAGGTCAGCACAACCTCATGCTTGTCTTCGGCCGGCTCTTTGAGAAGTTTCTCACGGAGCGCCACGAGCGACGGGTGTACCCGCAGCTGCAGAATAGTGTTTATCCTGCGGCCGCTTTCCTGCTCCAACTCAGCGAGAGCGTCAATATTCCAGGGGTTCAGCACCAACGGCTTCTCACAAATGGCATCGGCTCCAACGCGCAGGGCGAACCTGACGTGAGCATCGTGCAGATAGTTGGGTGAGCAAATCGAGACGTAATGAATCCGCTCTTCTGGCTCAAGCCGTCGGAGCTTCTCGATATGGCGGTCGAACCGCTCAAATTCAGTAAAAAACTCCACGTTGCGAAAATACCGATCCAGCACGCCCACCGAGTCGTTGGGGTCGACGGCGGCCACCAGGCGGTTGCCGGTGTCCCGTATGGCTTTCAAATGGCGGGGTGCGACATAGCCGCCGACGCCCGTTATGGCGAAATTCTTAGACAAAAGCGTCCTCTCGATTAGCAGAGCCGTCCGAAGCCCAACTCGATTGTGAGCCGCTAATATAGGTCCGTGACCTCCGAGGTGGCAAGGTTTATCAAGATATCTGACCTTAACGGTACCGGAATCTCTTGACCTCCGACGCCCAAAAAAGTATCATGCCGAATCATTTCAACTTACCGAAAGAACGAGGAAAACATGCGTGATCTCGTACTAAGACTGCTTCCCGAAATCGAGGAAATCCACGACGCCGAACTTAAGGACAAAGTCATCGCCTGCTGGCAGGAGGCTATTGAGTTTCGAGGCTGGACCGAGGAACTGCTGCTGAGCATTCCCTTCACGCTTCTCGCCGAGAACGTCCAGATCATGTTTATCGATCACGTCCGGGCGGTTGGCGCCATGTGCATCGCTTGTAACGACGTTCTCGATAAGTACCACGGTCCCAGGAAGACGCCGATCAATCGGGACTATCTGGTAGCGGGCGCGTTTCTGGCCGATGTCGGCAAGCTGCTCGAGTTCGAGATTGTCGACGGCAAGCCGGTCAAATCCAACTACGGCAAGCACATCCGCCACCCGTTCAGCGGCGTTGGCCTCGCCTTCAAGCACGGGCTACCTTCGGAAGTTATGCATGTTATCGCCACCCACTCCAAAGAAGGCGCGGGGGAGAAGCGGACTCCGGAGAGCATCGTTTTCCATCACGCCGACTTCATAGATTTTGAACTGGTGAAATAATGGCACAAAATATCGTAGAAAAGATTGCCCAGCGGTTTGCGGTTGGGCTCGAAGAAGGTCATGAGGTCCACAGCGGGGATTACATCTCAATTCGCCCCGCCCACGTGATGACCCACGACAACAGCGGCGCTGTGATTCCGAAATTCAAGAAAATCGGCGCCTCAAGGATCGCCAACCCGCGTCAGGTTGTTTTCACGCTGGACCACAACGTTCAGGACAAAACAGAAGCGAATGTCAAGAAATACGCCGGCATTGAGGCTTTTGCCAAAGAGATGGGGATTGATTTTTACCCCGCCGGAAGAGGCATCGGGCATCAGATTATGTGTGAAGAGGGCTACGCCTGGCCGGGCACGATGGTGGTAGCTTCGGACAGCCATTCCAATATGTACGGCGGGCTGGGCGTTCTGGGAACGCCGATTGTCCGCACCGACGCCGCTGCGATCTGGGCTACCGGTCGCACCTGGTGGCAGGTACCGCCGGTCGCCAAAGTGGAGCTGAAGGGCAAACTGCGTCCGGGTGCCACCGGCAAGGACGTTATCATAACGCTGTGTGGGCACTTCAACAGAGATGAGGTCCTCAACCACGCCGTAGCTTTTGTCGGCGAAGGTATCGAGCAGCTTTCGGTCGATGACCGCCTGGCGATTGCCAATATGACCACGGAGTGGGGCGCTCTTGCGGGCGTCTTCCCCTGCGACGAGACTAGTCTCGACTGGATATCCAAGAGAATAGAATTCGTGAAAGAACGCGGTCTGGCCGGAGTCCCTTCTGATGCCGACGGCAACGGCGCTCACCCCCGCATGAATCAGGCTAGCTTGGACCGGTTGACGGCAGGTCCTGTAACTGGCGACAGCGACGCCTTTTACTCCAAAGAGTTAACGCTGGACTTGAGTACCGTCTCGCCGCACGTGGCCGGGCCGCACAACGTCAAGACGTTTACCTCGGTAACGGCCATGCGCGAGCGGAAACTGAAGGTCCACAAGGCTTATCTCGTGTCGTGCGTGAACTCTCGGGTCGAGGACCTCGCGGCCGCCGCCAAGGTTATCAAGGGCAAGAAAGTTGCGGACGGTGTGGAGTTCTATATCGCCGCCGCCTCGAACGAAGTCCAGGCCGAAAGCGAAGCCCGCAAAGACTGGCAAACGCTTCTGGACGCGGGCGCCATAGCCCTCCCGCCCGGCTGCGGCCCGTGTATCGGACTTGGCAAAGGCCTGCTGGGCGACAACGAAGTAGGCATATCGGCGACGAACCGCAATTTCAAAGGCCGTATGGGCTCCCGGTCGGCTGAGGCTTACCTGGGTTCGCCCGAAGTTGTGGCGGCATCGGCGGTGGCGGGTTATATCGATCTGCCCGGCTATGACGACACCGTCGATATCAAGGGCAGCTAC
>JAAERE010000501.1 GCA_024230675.1 bacterium
CGCAAGGAAAAAGACCGGCTTGAGGTTGAGGGCCAACAGATCAACCTGCTAACAGAGCGAGACGGTGAGGGCTGGCCACGGATGATTACTTTGCAGGATGAGGCAGAAACCGGCCAAATCGGCTTGAGCCGTCTGAGCGGCCACAGCTTTTACGAGCTTGCCTGGGACGGCGGGCTGCATATGCGCCGCTTTGAAATATCGGGCACCACCCGCAACAGAGTGCCGTTTGAGCACATCGAGGTGGCCTTGCGTTTGGCCGAGGCCATAGGGGCCCAGGAAAACTTGCAGGGGCAGCCGGTGGCGGCAGACGAAGTAGAGGCGGCCTACCTGCGCCGGATGAAGGTCAAGGGGGCCCGCATCGGGCCGCCCCAACTGAAAGAAGTTCCGAAAGCCATCCAGGGCCGGCCGGTGGCGTCATACCAGGTGGGAGACATCCTGGTGACTATGTTGCAAGGCGGGGACGATTTCGCCTACGCCACTAAAGGAACAGAGGAGGTTGGGCTTCTCCTGCGCCGTGACTCGAAGCGGGGTGTTATGGCCGCCCTGCCGGTGAAACGAGGCCGGCCTCAGCGGGGAAATCCTCTGATGACCACGCCGCTGGCTGAGTTGGACAAATCCTTCAATCGTGCTTTGTGCGCCTGGGCTGCCTGGCTGGTCCGGGTAGTGAAGTAGTACATTGTCAGGTAAGTATTTTGTTAGAAATAATGCAATTTATCAGAATCTATCTGACGTAGTATAGCATAGGACTTGGCTGTGACGTGTACTGGCATTTTTAGAAGGGCGGCGGGCGCCGCCACCGGCAGCGGCATTCCCGGCCGGAAATCTTTCTACCTCGGTCTGGCTGCTGCCGCCGGGGCAATGTTGGGTGGGGGGCTGCTGTGGCAAAGGCGACAGCAGCCTCTTCCGTCTTTGTCCCCACCCGCCCAGGCCGCCAGTCCGGTCAGGCCCTTGGCCGGCCGGGAGCAGGTGGGGCCGCTGCCTGATAATGACACTAATAATAATGAAAGGACCTGCGCTCGATGCCGAACGTCAGGCCAGGAAAAAAAGGGGCTTTGGTATAGGATTAACGGCCAGACCTGCTGCCCGGACTGCGCCCAGGAAGCGGCCCGGCAAGCTGGCGTTACCCTGACCGTACCGCCGCCGCCAAAGTTGCCGGACATCCCCCGCCTGCCCCAGGCCAAACGGGTCATCCTGAAGCCAAAAAAGGTCAAGATAAGGTCGCTTGAGGTCGAGTCCTTCAGCGTACTGACCAACGCCGGCCGGGAGACGGGCTTGAGGCTTGTGCCCGGATTTAAGGCCGACGAGCAGCAGCAGCAGGTCAAGGTCAACAAGGCCAGGTGGTTTGTTTGGTTTGACCAGGCCGGGCGGCCCATCGCCGGGCCGTTTGGGAGCATCCGCCAGGCCAGGGGCCTGGCCTCCCTGATGGCCCATTTTGATTGGACTCGTCCGGCTGAGGAATTTACGGCTCAACAGCTACAGGCAGTGGTCGGGATAGCCAACAGATACCGCGAAAATGTTGAGTTTGCGGAAGAGATGCGAAAGTTTAAGTTGGGGTGAAAGTTATGTCTTGTGAAAGCAGTTCAAATAAATTTATTACTTGTCAGATTAAGGCCGGCGTCGCTAAACTGGCCGGCAAACGAGGCTTTTATGCCGGTTTAGCTCTGGGCGGGGCGGGACTGCTCAGCGGGGGGATTGCACTGGCCAGGCGGCGAAGCGATGCCGGGCGGCCGCCAGAGCAAAGGGCCGCAAACCGGCCGCGGATCAAGATGCGGCCGCCGCCCACCACGCGGCAAATACCGCAACTGCCGCCCCCCAAACGAATCAACATGCGGCGAATACCGAAATTGCCGGCCCGCACCAA
>JAAERE010000502.1 GCA_024230675.1 bacterium
AAAGGCTTCAGCGCCTTGTAGCCGTCAATCGTATGACAGCTCCGACATGCACGCCGATAGAGATCGGCCCCGGGATCGTTGGTTTTGAAAGCCATATGCGCCAGGTATCCGTCCTCCAGATACGCCTCCTGATGGGCAACTTCAACTCCGTTGCCGTACATGTATCCGTAAACGACGTGCGGTTTCCTGATTGCCTCGCGCAGCCATTCGTACTCCCCGAAAAATACCAGACCGAGCGCCGGACCAACCACGTCGATCGCAACGTTGAACTTTCGAGGAATCACCAACCCGAACACCACCAGCAGCACCACTATACCGGCCGCAAACCAGCAGGTTTCGTCGACTCGCTGCGTTACGAACGGCATCATCTCTTCGGCGGCGGCTCGAATGTTCTCTGGAATAGCTTTGAAGTACCACCAGAAGGAAGGCACCGCGATGACCACGCCGAGAAGACCCCAGTAGGCGTTGAACCTGACCAGGCCGCTCTTCTTTTCGTCAGACTTCTGTCGTCCGGCCACCAGCAGCGTGAACAGGCCCGCCAACAGGATGCAGATACCCGTGCGCAGCACCAGCGAGGACCAGAACGTGGGATTGAAAAAGCCGTCCCAGAAGTTGCCAGTTGCCAACCACTCGCCAGGCGTTAACATGAACGTGATGATACCGTTGATAACGAACAAAGAAAGCCAGGCTGCCACAAAGTATATCCACCCGATTATAAGGTGGCTGCGGGCGGGGAGCTGCTTCCAGCCATAGTAGTAAAGGATAGCCGCCAGGATTTCCACGGCAAAAAACGTCCACTCCGTCGCCCAGCCCCATACGAAATTGTGAATCAGCACTTCGGTCGCGGCGGGGTTTAGCAGGCCGATGATAAACTAGATGCCAACCCCGGTAAGAGCTCCAAAAACAACCGTTACCAGCACGAAAAACTTGCTTAGCCGCTCCAGAAACTCGAGGCGGTAAGCGTCGGCCGATTTGCGGGCAAAATGCTCCGCCACGACCAGGTACAAACCGCCACCGATAGCAAAATGGGAGACGAACACGTGGATTACGGCAATTGCAGCCATCAGAATTCCGTAACCAAGGTCCACATCCCAGAAGGGATAGTTCAATTCAGACCTCCGTTAGATGGA
>JAAERE010000503.1 GCA_024230675.1 bacterium
GAACACTGGTACTGCTCTTGAAGTAACTGGTATCGCCGTCCTTAACCTGTACGATATTGGAGGCGTTCCAGTTGGCGATAAGGTACCGGTTCTCGGTCGTGTCGTAAACAACGCCTTCGGGACCGCTGAACCAGCCCTGACCTGAAGCGGATGCGCTCAGCACCAGCAGTAGAAAGAAAAGCGTGACGGAACTTCTTGCAGACATAACTCCTCCTCGGAATGTAGCTTCGGGCATAGGCGCACTTCAACCCGCTCGAGATGATGACCCCAACGCCTCACCTCGATCACAGCAACACAGCCTCAGGCAGGTCACCGAAATACCCTGATTAGTCGTCCTGTAAATTGAGTCGATTAGGGTCACCGATTCTAACACGCCAAATGCGTGACCTTCAAAAAAACGCATACTCGATTTTGGCGTTGTGCCTGCGGCGACCACAACCTATACTTCAACCCAGATGCTGCACAGCCGCCCAAAGATTGATGTCAACGACCTGGCTTTCCGAGCCAGCAACGGCAGTTCCGAATCCGAGAAGGAACTAATGGACCATTTGTCCGTTAGTTTCCTGGCTTTCGCTCAACAGAGAATATGCAACGACCACGATGCCGAAGAGATAGTGCAGGACGTTCTCTCCGTCATATGGTCGAAATACCGTGACACGGTTTTTGAAAAGAGCTTTCAGGCCTGGGCGTACCAGATACTGAAACACAAGATCATGGATTACAATAAGAAGAGGAGCAATCGCAGAAGATTGATGGCAGAATCGACCGAGGCGATGTCCGAGAGTTCGGATACTGTGGCGGACGCAAATCTAAGGACCAGGCTGCTGGAATGCCTGCGGGCTGTCGGCAGCACCAACAATCGATACGCCAGGATTCTCAATCTGAACTACCAGGGATATTCAACCGGTGAAATATGTGAGCGTCTGGGAATGACAAAAGGAAATTGCTATACCTTATTGATGCGCGCCCGAGGTGCGCTCCTGCACTGCCTCGAGAAAAAAGGTGGTTGGAAGTGAGCAGATGTATTGACGGGCAGATCGGGAACCTGCTGGCTGCCTACGAAGCCGACATGCTCGATGACGCCGATCGCGAGAAGTTCGAACTGCACGCGCTTGAGTGCCGGTACTGCAACGAGCAGATCCGAAAGTTCAGCCGCGGTGCCCGCCTTATGAGATTCGACCCGCGCGTCAGGGAAACGATCGCCGCTCTCGACTCATCGCCGGCCCGGAAAAAGCGCCCGACTCAACGAATCGGGCAGGCCATCCTGGTTGCGGCGGCTGTACTTGCATTCCTGATCCTCAAACCCTGGCAGCTGGAGTTTAGCCCCACCGATCAGGCGGTGGCAGCCGGGAGTCGATTGACCGTAATGTATTTCGAGAATCTGGCCGACCCGGCCGACACCGCTCGCCTGGGGCAGATCGCCACACACCTCTTGATTGCCGATCTTTCGGAATCGCAGTACATCGACGTCGTCTCCAGTCAGCGACTCTTTGATGTTCTGAAGCTCCTCGGGAGCGAAGATGTCAAGTCCGTGGACAGGGCCGTTGCCACCCAGGTGGCTGTCAGGGCCGATGCCAGGTGGATGTTGCTGGGCAGTATCCTGCAGGTCGAACCACGCCTGGAACTGGCGACACAACTGGTGGAGGTATCATCCGGCGACGTAATCGAGTCCCAGCGTATTACCGGCAGCGACGGCGAGGACATATTTGCACTGGTGGACAGGCTCTCGGTGCAGGTCAGAAACGACCTGACCCTGCCGAGCGAGGCGTTTCAGGAACCGGACCGGTTGGTAGCCGATGTCACCACTCATTCGCGCGAGGCCTATCGCCATTACCTGGAAGGGCTTGACAACTATTACAAACTGTATATCCCCGAGGCGGTGGCAGGTTTTGAAAAAGCCATAGAAGAGGACTCCACTTTTGCCATGGCATATTACTACCTGTCCAGGCTGAAGAGTCGTCGCTATGTCAGCAAGGCGATCAAGTACTCGGCCGCGGCGAGTCAGAAAGAGCAAGCTTACATCAGCGTACTGAAAGCATCCGCAGAGAGGGACATAGACAGAGTTGTTGCGGAGTTGCAGCAAATAGTAGAGAGGTACCCCGATGAAAAGGAAGCTCTGCTTCAGTTGGGACGCTACCTCGCTTCACGAGGAAGATATGAAGAGGCAATAGGCTATCTTGACAAGGCGGTCGAGATCGATCCGCTGTACAAGCTGAGTCACGACCTTCTGGCTCTCTGCTACAGCGGACAGGGCGATTTCGAAAACGCCATCCTGGCGATTGACAGGTATATTGAACTGGCCCCGGATGAAGCCAACCCGTATGACACCCGATCTGACATATACGCCCGGAGCGGCCGTCTGGACGAGGCGATCCGGTCAATGTGGGGGGCGGTCAGGATCAAGCGTGACTTC
>JAAERE010000504.1 GCA_024230675.1 bacterium
CGATGTTGACTCCGAGCTTGTAGTCATCACAGTTAGCAACGTCAACCAGGTTCCGGTGCTTGCGGCAATCGGTGCACAGTCGGTGGATGAGAACTCATTGTTGAGCTTCCGCTTCACGGCTTCTGACGCCGATGGTACGACCCCGGAGCTTCTGGCGACCGGTCTTCCGACCGGAGCGGTGTTTACGGACTCCGCCAATGGTGCTGGAAGCTTTGTCTGGACTCCGGATTTCACGCAGGCTGGATCTTACCCTGTTACGTTCTCGGCTAACGATGGCGCAGATACGACCACCGAAATCGTTACGATCACCGTTAATAATGTCAACCAGGTTCCGGTGCTTGCGGCTATAGGCGCTCAGAGCACCGACGAAAATGTTGAACTGAGCTTCCGGATCACGGCTTCTGACGCCGATGGTACGACTCCGGAGCTTCTGGCGACCGGTCTTCCGACCGGAGCGGTGTTTACGGACTCCGCCAATGGTGCTGGAAGTTTTGTCTGGACGCCGGACTTCACGCAAGCCGGGTCATATCCTGTTACGTTCTCGGCTAACGATGGCGCTGACACGACCACCGAAATCGTTACGATCACAGTTAACAACGTCAACCAGGTTCCGGTGCTGACTGCGATAGGTGCTCAGAGCACTGACGAAAATGTTGAACTGAGCTTCCGGATCACGGCTTCTGACGCCGATGGTACCACGCCTGAACTTCTGGCGACCGGTCTTCCGACCGGAGCGGTGTTTACGGACTCCGCCAATGGTGCTGGAAGTCTCGTCTGGACGCCGGACTTCACGCAAGCCGGGTCATATCCTGTTACGTTCTCGGCCAACGATGGCGCTGATACGACC
>JAAERE010000505.1 GCA_024230675.1 bacterium
ACTTCGGCCCCGGTGGTGACGTCAAACCCCTTGGTCCTTTTGAAGAAATCCGCGTCGCGGGGGATGCCATAAGAAGTGAAGGTCAGGTCTTTGAAGCTGTTGATATCGCCCGAGGCGAAGTAGGGCATGCCGCAGGTACCGTAGGAGACCTCTCGGTCTTTTTGAAAGAGAGTTATCCTTGCTTCAGGCGCTCTTCGGGACAGAGTGGCCGCCGTCTTGGGACCGGCCGCAACTCCTCCGATAATCACAAAATCCGACTTTTCCATAAACTACTCATAGTTACGGGGCCGCGTTGGATGCGGCCCCGTTATGTTTCTGACGAGCGCCGAGCTGTGTGGCGCCCCTGTGCTATCGTCTAGGTTGTTACCTGCTTCCTTACGGACAGAGCGATCTTGTACAGGCCGGTGATAATCAACAGTCCGAGTGCGTAAACACCCAGCGTGATCATGATTTCGGGGAAGGTCGGCACGTACTCAACAACCGTTCCGAGCGGGGTCGGCGTGAAACCGGCTATGATCAGTCCCATGCCCTTGTCAATCCAGATCGAGGCGATGAGGATAACGCAGGAGAAACCGAGTACGGCTTCGTTCTTCCGGGTCCCCGGATTGATCAACAGGATCAACGAGAGCACGCCCAGAATCATCGAAGTCCACATCCACGGCACCAGCGTTGTATTGCCTTCAAGTCCCAGGAACAGGAACTCAAAGTGGGATATGTGCTCGGGGATATTGCTGTAGATAGCCGTGAACAGCTCCATGCCGATGAAGAACAGGTTGATCGCCATGGCGTAGGTTACGATCAAAGCGATCTTCTGAATCGGCTCCTTGCCGGCATCAAACTTCGTGAACTTCCGAAGTATGAAGCAGAACAGGATCAACAGGGCCGGGCCGCCGGCGAAGGCCGAGGCCAGGAATCGAGGTGCCAGAATCGCTGTCATCCAGAACGGGCGCGCCGCCAGGCCGCTGTAAAGGAAGGCCGTGACGGTGTGAATGCTGACCGCCCAGGGGATGGACAGGATGATTATCGGTTTGATCCATTTCGGCGGGGCGATGCTCTTGCGTTCCGCCCCCAGCGTTACCTGACTGATGATGATGTTCAGGATAAGATATCCGAACACCGAGATCGTGTCCCAGAACATCAGAGAACTGGGTGAGGGGTGCAGGAATACGTTGGTTATGCGATAGGGCTGCCCCATATCGACGAAGATGAAAGTCATGCACATGGTCACGGCGCCGATAGCGAGGAACTCACCGAGGATGGTGATCTTGCCAAACGCCTTGTAGTTGTGCAGATAGTAGGGCAAAACTACCATGACCGCCGAGGCGGCCACACCAACCAGGAAAGTGAACTGGGCGATGTAGAAGCCCCAGGTAACGTCCCGGCTCAGCCCCGTAATAGTCAGACCTTCATTATACTGACGGAGATAATAGAAGGTGCCGATCCCGATTACCGACAAAAGGACGGCGACCCAGGACCAGTATCGTTTATCTCCACTTAGCGCTTTTTCTAACATGCCAACCTCACACTATGTAGTAAACTTCCGGCTGGGTTCCGAGACCGGGTTTGCGTCTAATGGTAAAGTGCTCGTGGAGCAGCGTCCGAACCTCGGAGTTCGGGTCCTCCAGATCACCGAATGTTATCGCCTTCGCCTTGCAGGCTTCTACGCAGGCGGGCATCTGGCCTCGGGCCAGGCGCTCGTCGCAGAAGGTGCATTTTTCGACTACACCGCGGGTGCGGGTCGGGAATTCCGGCTGAAGGTCTTTGATAAACTCGCGCGGGTTACGCCAGTTGAAACTGCGCGAGCCGTAGGGGCAGGCCAGGACGCAGTAACGACAGCCGATACACCGGTGCCAGTCCATCATCACGATACCGTCGTTCTCCCGTTTCCAGGTCGCGCCGGTGGGGCAGACCCTCACGCACGGCGGGTTGTCGCAATGGTTGCAAAGAACCACCGCCGGGCCGTGTTTTGTTTTTTCATCAAGGAACTCGTGTTCCTGTTCATGGAAAGCGTGGTGGAACGACTCTTTCCAGATCCACTTGATTTCATCTTTGGGATTACCGAAATCGGGAACGTTGTGCGTCAGATGACAGGCTTTCTGGCAGTCGTTGCAGTCGCCCGCCTCGCGGCACTTGGTAAGATCGATAACCATCGCCCAGCGTCGCGCCACCAGGGGGGCTTTCGGCGTGGCGGTGGCCTCGGTAACCTCCTTCAGAGAATCCGGCGTGATGGAATCCTCGGCCAGGATTTTCGCCGGCGCTCCACCGGCCAGACCCAGCGCCGTTATTCCGGCCAGCTTCAAGAATTTTCTTCTATGTACGCTCATTGCTGAATCTCCTTTGGCACGATGTGGCAGTCCCAGCAGTAAGGCTGAACGCCCATATAATCATGGCACTTGTCGCAGAACTTGTCCTTGTTCTCATGACAGCTAAGACAAGTATTGGACAGGCTGCGTTCGAACTGGACGCCGTCGGGGCCGATCTCGTAGCGATCGTTTTCCCGCACGACCTGGTCGCGCCATTCATTGAGCAGATCCATATGATTCGAGGTCATGTAGTTGGAGTCCCGAACGCAGTCGTCGCCTCGGGCCGCCTTTTCCAGCTCCGGAACATAGCCGGCCTTGTCGTTGGCAATATTGTACCAGACCGGGAATGTGATCAGGATCAGGAATATGACCAGTCCCAGGATGATCTTTCCGCCGTTATGCATCCTCACTGCCCTCCTTTCCCGGGTAAGGGGTGCCCCTAAGGTCGGTAGGCCGATCGTGTTGGCCTGTCATGACCAGGGCGTTGCCCACCATCTCGTGAACGCCACCCACCTCGACGTCCGGAACCCAGTATTCCAGAAGCGGCGGCAGGGTGGCCTTGTCGATAGCGCACATGCACAGGAGTATGTTGGCACCGTCGTTTTCCTTGACGTATTTGACGGCGTTAGCCCGAGGCAGTCCGCCGCGAAGCCGCATCTCCATGTTTTCGTCGGTACCGAGACCCGAACCGGAGCCGCAGCAGAAAGTCTGCTCGCGAATCGTGTTCTCCGGCATCTCAGTGAACTTGTTACAGGCCTTCTTGATTATGTACCGAGGCTCTTCCAGCAGGCCCATTGCGCGGGCCGGGTTGCAGGAGTCGTGGTAGGTCGGGTGCCAGTGATCGTTACGGCTCGGATCAAGCTTGATTTTATTGTGCTTGATCAAGTCCGAGGTAAACTCACTGATATGAACCATCTTCGTCGTTTTGGTGTTTTCAAACCGGGTGCCCGTAATCGGGGAGACCGGCTCCTCAAGGAAGTCAGCCGGGCCGTTGAGCGAGTCCATATACTGGTGCAGGACGCGCCACATGTGACCGCACTCACCGCCGATGATCCATTTGACACCGAGCCGCTTGGCTTCCATGTAAATCTTGGAATTAAGCCGCTTCATCATCTCCTGCGAGTGGAAGAGGCCGAAATTGCCGCCCTCCGAAGCGTATGAACTCCAGGTGTAGTCCAGGCCGATCTCGTGGAACAGCATCAGGTAACC
>JAAERE010000506.1 GCA_024230675.1 bacterium
GAACCGGGGCCGCTGGATGTCAGACCGGGAGTTCTCGATGTTTCCCAGTTTGGCGAAAAGACCAGGCGGCGGGCCCGCTTTCATATTGAAAACCGAACCGACAACGAGATGAAGCTGATTGTTACCGATTCCACCGGCAAGAGTTTCGATCTCAAAATGCCCGGCAAAGTCGGCGCGGGGGAGACGGTCGAGGGTCTTGTGACCGTCCACGAGGATCAGGTGAAAGAGGATTTCGAGGAGTCCCTAACTTTCCGTGCCCTTGGTCCCGGCGAGAGTTCGTATACCGTACCGGTCAAGCGCAAGTATCACGGCCCGAAGTGATGTCGGTCGCTACTAAGAAGGCCCGACACCCTGACAACCTGTTTTTACTTTGATCCAGCCTGTTTCTGGCCTTATTGTCCCCCATGTTCAAGCTGACCGCCGACAATCTGGGCAAACGCTTCGGAGAGCGCAAAGTGTTCTCCGAAATTGCGTTTGAACTCTCCACGGGCGATTCTCTGGCGGTTACCGGTCCCAACGGGTCCGGCAAATCGACCCTGATAATGCTGCTGCTGGGCTATCATCATGCGACCAGGGGAGAGGTCGGGTTCCACGAGGATAACGAGCCGCTTTCCGACAGTCAGATCAGATCGCAAACCTCGTTGGTATCGCCCTATCTTAACTTGTACGATCACCTCACCGGCGAAGAGAACCTGACGTTTTTTGCGACCGTCTCCGGCGGCCATGTGACCGGCAAGAGAGTGGATGAACTTTTGGCGCTGGTGGGGCTCGAAGGTCGCGGAGTGGATATGGTCGGTTCTTATTCGTCGGGGATGAAACAGCGCCTCAAATACGCCGCCGCTCTGCTCAACGAACCGGCCTTCCTGTTTCTGGACGAACCGACTTCCAATCTTGATGACCGGGGGAAAGGAATCGTCGCGCAGATCGTCGAGGAATATCGCAAGAAATCGATAGTCGTTGTGGCCACCAACGAAAAAGAGGAGCTGAGTTTTGCCAGCCAAATCTGCCGGCTTGGTCAGTAAAGCCTTCGCGGTTTTCGCCAAAGATATCCGTCTGGAGCTGCGGACGAAGTACGCCTTCAATACGATCCTGATGTTCGGCGTCACGACGCTGGCGATAGTGTCCTTTTCGCTGGGGCAGAGCGGATTGCCGAATAAGCTCCTGGCGGCGCTCTTCTGGATAATTATCTTTTTCTCGGCGATGGCCGCCCTGGCCCAGGTTTTTATTCGCGAGGAAGAAACAGGGACCGCCCTGGCGCTCAAACTCACCGCCGACCCCAACGCCGTTTACCTGGGTAAGCTCTTTTTTAACCTGACCCTGTTATCGCTTCTCACCGGCATTATCACACCTTTGTTTTTCATATTCACAGATGCCCCGACCGGCGATTTATGGCTGTTTATCTTGGTGCTGGTGCTGGGGGTTATCGGCCTTTGCGGCGCCACCACGCTGGTGGCGGCCATCATCTCCAAAGCTGCGGTTAAAGGTACTCTCTTTGCCGTGCTTAGTTTTCCAATCCTGATTCTGCCTCTGATCATGCTTGTGGCCGCCACCGACAAAGCCCTCTCCGGAGCTGCTTTCAGCGTTATTGCCGCCCCGATTCAGGGGCTAATTGCCTATGCCGTGGTGATGATCACCGCCTCGCTGATGCTGTTTCGCTTTGTCTGGCGCGAATAGTTAACAGGGGCCTTTTTTCTCGGTTTTGGGCTGGCGGAGGAACCCCTTTTTGTTGTATAATTACAGGTACATGTGCAAGCTAATTCAGGAGATCGCCAATTGAGAGCCAAATATATCATCGGTGGAATAATCATCGTGGCCTTCCTCGCCTGGGGAACAACTGCTTTCTTTCAGACCACGATTCAATACGTGTCGCTGGAAGAGGCCGCGTCCTCGGACCAGACCGTTCAGGTTATGGGCAAGATAGACTTTGACGTTGTCAACTATGACGCCGAGGACTCCCGCCTGGAATTCGTGATTTACGATTCTGAAGCCGAAGACGCCGCTTCAGCCCAGCGCCTCGACGTCGTTTACTACGGCGTGGTGCCCGGCAATTTCGATCAGGCCACTTCCGTGGTGGTGAAGGGCAAGAACGATGGCCAGGGTTCGTTTGTGGCCGACCAGATGCTGGTCAAGTGTCCGTCGAAGTATCAGGGCGAAGGTGGGGATTACCAGGACGGCACGCTCCACGACGAGGCCGTGGAAGCCTCCGCCGAAGCCTAGGACGACTCTCTAGGGACCAAAGACTGTCTTGACTCCAAGAGCGACAAAGCCGATTACTGAAATGGCCAATCCGATACGAGTGGGGCGGAGCCAGTCTCGAATACTATACTCGGCATAATAAAGGTCTTGAGCGTTGATCCTGACGGCGTTTCCCCGTTTCGAGGTGCCTATGATGCAGGCGGTAGTAGTATCAAATCTACCTCCCTCGTCGTCAAAATCCACTACGTCCCAACAGTGAGACTCACCCCGTTTTATCGGTACGACCGGACCTGCAACCACTGTCTGGCAGGTAGCCAGATAGCTTATGGGAGAAACATAGGGGTGGCCGGCGTCGGTCCAGTGTACGCGCAGGAGCTTCACCTCATCCAGGTGTATTGTCACCGCTTCTCCCTTTGTATTCACGCCCGAGATGCTGTCGCTGGCTGGATCCAGTACGGCTCCGGCTGAATCGAAGCGAAACCCCACCGGTTCCGGATCGCTGCTTCGGTCGGCCGCATCGCTCGCCCTATCTCCGCCGGTGAAGGTCTCCGGTTCGAAGGCGACCTCAACTATGCGGGCCAGCCGCACCGCTCGATCGAAATTGTGATCCGGCTGAGGGGGGAGTTCCTCGGGGGCGAACCGGTAAGTCGTGGAGCACGCGGTCATGGTGAGGAGCAACAGAAGGGCCACGAACACCTGCGAAAGGCACGGACACAGTCGTCGGAAGGTTGAGATACAGCGGCTGGACATATCGGTTGAATAATCCTTCCTCACGGTTTCAGCGGCATACTTAAGGTTAGCGAGATAGAAGCGTTCTTGAATCCTTTGGCCTGATCCGAATAACTGTATACATAAGGGATATCACCATCAGGCACATCGAATCGGTCCTCAAGATCAGAGAATACCTGCCTCAGGCCGTATGTGTACCTGAGATCAAGGACCAGCGCCTTTTCGCCCCACGAGAACCTGTGGTCGAATCCGGCTATGATGCCGAAGTCAAGGCGATTGACGTTGCCGATGCTTCCGCTGAAAGATCCACCGGAAGAGGCCGTAGTGCCTTCGACTTCATACTCCCCTCGCGTGTGGCTCCACATGTTGAGAGCACCGTAGGGACCGGTGTAGACAACGGTCCTGCGAACTCCTTTGCCGGGGAAAGGAAACCTGAACAGGACGGGAAGCTCGGCATAAAGAAGATAACCACTTTCGGAAAACGCCATCGATCCGCCCAGAAGATCGCCGGTGAACTCCTGCTTGACACCTTTTACTGTGAAAAGCAGCTCGGCCTGCATCTCGAACCGTTCGTGTAAAGGGAAGGTCACGAACGCACCCACAGTCGGCACCAGGCTCGGAGAAGTCTTCACGCTGTCTCGAGCTTCGCCATACATGCTGGACAAGTCGAGTCCTAACTTGACTCCTCGGGGGCATTTGGACAGAAAACTACTTTCGGCCAGCGCCGATCCCGCACCGACGATGAAAAATAGCCCAATCGAGATGATCTGTATAAGGCCACACTTGGTTGAATGAATCCCCGCCACTTTCATGAGCACAAGGATAGTGACTCGACGCGGCTGAGTAAAGAAGAAAAACGACAGTCTTGTCCTTGACCGCAATGCGGAAGCGTACTATGTTGCTGCCGGGGAACCAGCCGCATGTTTCAGAAGAGACCGTTCGAGTCTGCTGACTGACGCAGTTGCCGGTTGACGAGTATCCCCTGCAACGGCGCAAAGGAGACAAACTTGAACTGGAAGACCTATCGGACGGGCCTTGCCTTGGTCGGCTGCCTCTTGATATTGTCGGCCGCCTTCGTGGGGTGCGACGAAGAAAAAACTCTGGGGCCGCCAAATCATAATTATCACTGGCGCGTGGCATCCAGCCATGTGTCAGAGGACCTACTGGGTGTCTGGGGGAGCAGTCCGAGCGATCTGTTTGCGGTCGGTGGCTCGGGGGTCGTTTTGCATTTTGACGGAAGTTTCTGGCAGCAAATGCCCACTCCCGATACCAACACTCTCTTTTCGGTGTGGGGCAGCAGCTCCAGCGACGTGTTTGCCGTCGGCAACGCCGGAACTGTATTTCATTACGATGGTGAAGTATGGGAAAGGCAGGAAACCGGAACGGAAGGACTGCTGCTTTCGGTGAGCGGGACTTCCAGCTCTGATGTATACGCGATAGGAAGCGGACTGCTCCTTCACTATAACGGCCAACGCTGGCAGGCCGAGACGAATACTCCCGCGGTGTCGTTCCGCGATGTCTCCGCTGATCGGGAGATAGTCCACTACGGCGTCGAAATCCCGATCGAACATGTCTACGCGGTCGATGTTCTCGGCGGATTCCATCATTACGACGGGGATCGTTGGCAGACTGATTTCGCCAGGAGCAACAAAGTCCTCTATGGGGTCTGGGCGGGCAACTTCAACTGCGTCGTGGGCGTCGGCGGACGTGGGTATTTCTCTCTGTGGGACGGGAGTCGACTCACTGCCTTTCCTTCGGGCACGTACAACCACTTGTGGGACGTTTGGGGTAATTCAAAGTACTATGTCTTCGCGGTGGGCACTAACGGGACGATCGTTCGCTTCGACGGTGAAGGCTTATTGCACATCTCCTCACCAACAGCCCACGATCTTGTCGATGTTACAGGATTCCTGGACGGCCAGATTGTGGCCGTCGGAGCCGCCGGTACGATCGTCACCTACGGTCCTTGAGCGCTCGGCCAACTCGTACTCCCAATCCGATCGTCTATCAACAACTCTTGACATCGCGCCGGGTTGGTCCCATCTTATCCGCCACAACGTTCCGGTGCCGTTCAGGTGAACGGGTAAAAGGGAAGACGGTTGGAATCCGTCGCAGCCCCGCTACTGTATCGGTTACTCTCCCGGCAATGAGCCACCTGTCTTTGGACGGGGAAGGCGCCGCTGAGGGGTTTGAAGCCGCAAGCCAGGAAACCTGCCGGAATCTCAATCGTACGCCGGACCTTCAGCGCGGGCTGACAGGCTGCCTGTTTTACCGCGCCGGGCTGGCCATACAAGGAGGCTGCCATGTGGCGCGCTTTTTTGTTTTCCCTTTTCCTGACTGTTTCGGGGGCGACGGGACCCCGGGCACAAACCGACCTTGCGGGAGGAGCATCTCCCGTTGAACTTCCCGACAGTATCGTCGTCACCGCCAACCGTTTCGGCCTGACGCCGGACAAAGCTCTCTGGCCGGCGGCGGTGGTCAGCAAAAACGATCTTGACCTTCAGGTCTCCCTGCCACAGACGCTTGACGGCGTCTCCGGAGCCGATGTCCGGGAGTACAACGGCGTTGGGTCTGTTTCCACCCTTTCGAGCTGGGGAGTTTTCAACCGACACATGCTCCTGCTCTACGATGGGCGGGTGGTAAAAGACTATTCACTGGGCGGGTTCAACTTATCGGAGTTCAGCCCCGGCGAATTCGAGCGGATCGAGATAGTCAAAGGTCCCCAGTCGGCGTTCTACGGAGCCGATGCCGTCGGCGGGGTCGTCAATCTTATCTCCCGGACCGCTCTGATCGACCGCATGGAAGTAGCCGCGCGCTATGGCAGCAACGATCTGCAGCAGTACCGCGCAGATGCCTCACGGCTGATCGGCCGCGTTGGGGTAGGAGCTTCTGCCGAGTTTACGGCCTCGGACAACGCCCGTCCCAACGCCGGCGCCGAGCGCACTCTGGCCGGCGTCAGGTCGGAGTATGTCAGCCCGAACGATCGGCATCATGTCAGCCTGTCGGCCAGATACTTCAAAGACAGCCTCGGAGTCCCGGGACCAATGCCGGACCCGACTTTCATTCCGGTCTACGGTGACCCTGAGTCCAACAGTTTGTACAACCATCAGACGGATGAGAATTACTCCTTCGACGCGCGTTACGCTTTTCAGGACGACAAGGTCGGGCGTTTCCAGGTCGATCTCTTCTGGGAGAAGAAGGAGTTAATTTACAGCGGCCTGTATAACTACCAGTCGTTCTATTATACTCCCAACGGTCCGGATGACAGTACGCTGAATATAGATTCGGTTGACAACTATTCGCAGACGGTGTACGACAAGCGCTCGGCCGGAATCAGCGGCCGATATATGAGGGAGATGTCGACCGTCAGCCTGTCGGGCGGTCTGGACTGGCTCTCAGGCTCCGTGCGCTCCACCGGTACCGATACATCTATAGGTACCAACATTCTTGGGCCTTTTGCGCCGTTCGAATACGGCTATGGCGGCCAAAGCCGCTGGACCGAAAAACAGAATCAGGTCGATACCTGGGCGGCAGCCGTCTGGGAGGCTTCCAGAATCGTGCGTTTCGACGCCAGTGGTCGGTTTCAGTTCGTTAAGGGCCGTGAAACCCAGCCTTCCTACAATCTGGGTGTGATCGTGAATCCTTCGGATTACGCCAGCCTTAAGCTGGCTTATGGCTTTGCCTTCCGCCTGCCGACAATCGCAGAGCAGTTCGCCGACGACACCTATACGGCCGGCAACGTCGATCTGAGTCCGGAGACCTCCCGGTCTCTGGTCGGGACTCTCGCTGTCGTGCCGGCGTCGAGCCCTGTGTCGGCGCGTCTGTCAGTTTTTCGCCAGCAGGTGGACTCCCTCATACAATATGTCTACGACCCTACCGTGTTCAAATCCTCACCCAGAAACGTGGAGAAGTTCCGGTCCACCGGTCTTGACCTTTCTCTTGATGTCCGGCCGCTGGAAAGCCTGGACCTGGCTTTGGGGATGGTCTATCAAGGAGCGGAGCAGACGAGCGACGGCGGCAAGGAGTTCGAGAAGGCCGACTACGTCCCCGACCTGAAATGGCGGGTCGGCGCCAACGTTGAACTTAGCAGGATGTTGAGTGCCGGTCTGTCGTTGCTGTACACCAGTGAGAGACAGCTTCTGATGTACGGCGGCTCCCTAAAAACGATCGACAACGTGTACGAACTGGGGGCTTCGGTGAGCGCTCGAGTAAACGGGCATCTTCGGCTGGTTCTCACGGCCGAGGATCTTACCGATGAAAAGCGCCCGGACCAGTTTGGCTTCACGCCGAGCGACCACGACTATCCGGGCGTCGGGCGCCGAGTTTATCTAAAGGCCGTAGCCAGAGTTCTATAATACCTCGTTCCCTGATCCGGCACGAATCGAGCCTCCCGCGTAAGTCGTTGCGCGGGAGGCTCGTTGGCCTGTGCGTTCCCGGGGTCGGGGCTGGCGCCGGTCAGTTTTGACCAGGGGCGGATCGGTGCGATGGGATTGGTGCTGTTCAGCTACCCCTTTACACGGGAACCGATTATTCGTATATTATTAATCCCGCCCCAACTGAGAACTTACAACAAGAAACACTGCTGACAGGGGATAGCCGAGAAAATGCCTGGTTGGAATCTCGAATACTCAATCGACGTTGACCAAGAACACTCCGTGATCTACGCCAAGATTCACGGTCGCTGGAGTGCGCAGACCGCCGAGTCCTATCATAATGATTTTAAGGCAGAGATGGACCCGCTGCTGGGCCGTCCGTGGGCTCGACTGATCGACCTTAGCAACTGGAAGACTTCGCGCAACGAGGTGACCGAGGTTATCGGCAAACACATGGCCTGGTGTCGAGAAAACAACATCAGCCTGTCGCTGTACGTTATCGACAATACGAGCACCTTCCGGCAGCTCAATGAGATGTTCGTCAAAGGCGGAACCAAACATTACGCGCATACTTTTCGAACCTACGCCGAGGCTGAGAAGTATCTCAAAGTACACTGGCTGGACAAGAACAAAAAATAGCTGCTTGCACCGCCGTCCGGCACGAATTTGATTCTTGACCTGTTAAATCCGATTTTGTAAGTTCTCATCTGGTTGAATTAGGGCTGCTCTCGTTACATCTGACTAAATCGCGATTGGGAACGATTATGGCTGACTGGAGTTTCGAATTCTCATTCAACGTGGAGCGTAAGAGCCACATTATTTACGAGAAAATCTACGGGCAATGGAAGCAGGGTACCGCTGAGGAGTATCATCAGGAGTTCGTGAAAGCGGTTACCCCCCTGATAAAAAAGCCCTGGGCCAAGCTGGTGGACCTGCTCAATTGGAAAACCTCCTATCCCGAAGTGGTTACTCTGTTGAGCAAACATCTGACCTGGTGCCGCGAGCACAATATGCAGCTGTCCATCAACGTAATTGACAACACCAGCACTTTTCGCCAGTTGAACAAGATGTTCACCGGCGGCGGTACTGAGAGTCTGTCTCGAACGTTTCGCAATCGATCCCAGGCGGAGCAGTTTCTCAGGGAATACTGGATCAAAGACAAACTCTGGATACCCAAGAAAAACGGAGCCGCCGGCTAGGGCAGCCCCGTCTTCTGTCGGCTAGAGCCTTCGTCCGTTGTACGGGAGGCTATTTCTTCAGATACCTGTCAAACCACTTCAGAATCCATTCCAGGCGAGCGATCCGTCTATCCGGGCGGCCGTGCCGCGAAAGACCGTGGGGCTCTTCCGGGAATCTCACCATCTCGACTTTTTTGCCAAGCACCTTGAGTTTCACGAACATCTGTTCGGCCTGTTCGATGTGGCAGCGGAGATCCTTTTCGGAATGGATGATCAGAACCGGTGTTTTGACTTTGTTGAAATAGGTGATCGGGGAGCACTTGTCGTAGTTTTCCCGATTCGTCCAGGGCCAGCCGTCGAACTCGCGATAGAGATCAAAGCCGATATCCGAAGATCCCACGAACGAAGCCAGATCCACCACTGAGCGTTGAGTCACGGCTGCTTTGAAGCGGTTGGTATGCCCGATCATCCAGTTGGTCATGTAACCGCCGTAAGACCCGCCGGTGACGCCCATTTTGCTGGTATTGATGAATTTCTGACTCTCCATCCAGTCGGCGGCAGCCATGCAGTCTTTGTAGTCCAGATCGCCCCAGCCTTCGTTGATCGCCGCCGCCCAGGTCTCGCCCCGGCCGGCACCGCCGCGCGGGTTGGTGTAAAACACTGCGTAGCCTTTGGCGGCCAGGTATTGCATTTCGTGGAAGAAGCTGAAGCCGTACTGGGCTTTGGGGCCGCCGTGTATCTGCAAGATGCCGGGATACTTGCGCGTTGCCTTAAACTCCGGAGGTGTTACCAGCCAGCCCTGAACCTTGGTCCCGTCGAAAGACTTGAACCAGACCTCGCGCGTCCGGCCCAGCTTGACTTCGGTGCGAAGAAACGGGTTCAGCTCGGTATACTTCTTCATCTTCGTCTCGCCGCCGTAGGAGGTCGGCGCGGTGATGATGTCGCCGGGATTGCTCAGATCGGCCCAGACCATCGCCGCGGTACGAGTCTTGCCGTTGACCGAATAAGCCTTGATGTGGCATTTCCCTTTGAACAGGCGGGTGGGGCTGCCGCCGCGGGCGGGAACCGAGAACAGGTTGTTGGCTCCGGTGTCGGAGGACGCAAAAACGATTCGCTTGCCGTCGGCCGACCAGGACAGGGCACCGGCGTCGTGAAAGTCCGAGGTGTCTGTGATAGACTGGTCAAAGGCCATGCGGTCGAATCTGGGCATCAGGTCTTTCGCCGCCGGTCGACCGCCCATCCCTACCGCCCAGACGTGGAAATTGGTCGTACCCCAATTGTCGTTCGGGTTGTCGTGCCCAAGATAGACGATCTTCTTGGAGTCGGGGGAGAAGGCGGGGGAATAGCACGGGCCGGCCGGGGTTGGAATCCGACGCTCTTTGCCGCCTACAAACGGGACCACAAACAAGTCCATCCGCAGGCCGTCCAGATCCTGGTCCTTGGCGCGATTGGAGACGTACGCTACCCACTGGCCGTCGGGGGAGACGTGCGGCATGGTGTTCTCCCGCTTGCCCTTCGTAATCTGACGAAGCTTGACGTCCTCCAGATTCAGGGCGAACACCTGGGCCGGGCGGGTCGGCAGGTAGCCGGCGCCGTCAAGCCGGAAAAACAAGCGCGTGATATGCCGGAATACCGGTTCTTCCTTCTTCTTCTTCTCATCTTCAACAAAATGCGAATCCCGGTATTGGAGCCCGAACACGAGCTGTCGGTCGTCGGGCGTCCACTGGAGATTGCTTATACTGCCCTCGATCTCAAGTAGTTGTCTTTCGGCGCCGCCGGCGGGAGGCATCACATAAATGCCGGTCTTTTTGTCGCGGGTGGAGACAAACGCCAATTGCTCGCCGTCGTGCGACCAAACCGGCTGGCCGTCGACCCAGTCACCGTGAGTGAACTGCCTCGATTCTCCGTCGACCAGGTTGAGCATGAAGATATTAGTGAAATACTTGCGTTCCTTTTCGTCCATCCGCTCCACTGTATAGGCCACCCGGCGCTCGTCGGGCGATAAGGCCAGGCCGGTTGGAATCCGCAGCCGGTAGAGATCCTGGGCGCTGATACCCGGGCGCTTCCTGCTTTTTCGGGTCGTTTTTTTCATGGGTGAAGCCATCCTCATAGCTAATTGGTTGTCTGATAATCGAAACTAAGAAATCCCCCACGACCGGGCAAGCGAAACCTCGGGGGCCGGGCCGGTCTCAGCCGCGAGAACATACGCCCACCGGCCGGCCAGAAATCTTTTGTCTTTTTTATCTAATATCCCATATTTAGCGGGAGCATTTCAAGGTGGACCGACGTTATACGCAATTAAGCCAAAAGGCAAATCGATCGAAAAGTAACAGTTGGTAATGACTTACCCCGAGGAGGATTCAAGTTGGAAGTCGTTGCGCTTTTAGATAAAGTTAAGGGCTATGAGGGCAAACTGCCCAAGCGGCTCAAAAAAGATCAACCCCTCGATCAGTACGGCGGAAAAACTCCCGAGGAGCTGAAAAAGATGCTTAAGGTCATGCTTACCGCTCGAAGAGTAGAGCGGGAAGAAAAGCTGCTGCTCCGGAAAGGGTACAATCGGTTTTTCATCGGCTGCGGCGGCAAAGAGCTTATCGACGTCGTACTCGCCGACGCCGTCCGTCCGTCCGACCCAATGGTCGGCTACTATCGCAACAAGGCCTTTGATCTGTTCCGCGGCTCCTCGTTGCGCTGGAAGATGCTTGAGGCGATCGGCGATCCCAAATCCCCCAACAAGGGACAGCAGATCCCGGCTCACCCCGGCTATCCTGAGTTCAACATTTTGCCGCAGGCTTCGCCTACCGGCGGACACGCTCTCGAGGCGGCCGGGCTGTCCGAGGCTATTAGCCACAAGAGTCCGGTTTCGCAGCAATCGCATTATCCCGGCGGAGCCTATCCCGAGGACGCCGTGACGCTCTGTTGTATTGGTGAGGGCTCGACCTCCGAATCCGAGTTCAGCCGCGCCGTGTTCTATTCCGCGTTCTACAAGACCAAGTCCATTTATGCTATCTACAATTGTGGCTGGGCGATCTCCGTGTCGGTCGAAGAGCAGTTTCCCGAAGGTGACCCCACGACGCCGTTTGAAGGCTTTCAGCGATTCGGGCTGAAAATCATGCAGGTCGACGGTACCGACATCAAGGACTCGATCGCCAAGATCGCCGAGGCGGAAGAATACACCCGAGCCGGCAACGGTCCCGTACTGATGAACGTCCGCGTTACCCGCGAGGGCTCCCACTCCGGCTCCGATGACCAGTCTTTCTATATGGACCCGGTCGAGCAGGACTGGCACACTTACAACGACTGTATCCTCAAGACTTCGAATCTCTTTATCAAAGATGGTATCATTACGCCCAAAGAGATAGGGGATATGTGGGACGAACTGGACGCCGAAGTGACCGCCGAGTCGCAGAGGGCCGTCGCCGAGTTCGAGCCCAAAACTCCCGAACAAATATCCAGTCTTGTTTACACTTACGATTTTGAGAAGTGTCAGGAGACGTGGAAGAAATTCCGCGATGCCTGCTCGATCGACCGAGTCGAGAAGTACAAGGAGTTCCACGAGAAGGGCTATTTCAACACCCCGGAACTTCCGGAGAACATTGGTCCCATGACCATGCGCTTCGCTATCAACTACACGATGTTTGATCTGTTCATGCTTTCCGAGGATGTCCTGACGTTCGGAGAGGATGTCGCCGACTTCTCCGGCCACATGGTCGAGGATTTTGAGAAGCGGGCAAAGCTGAAAGGCAAGGGGGGTGTGTTCCTGGTTTCGAAGAACCTTCAGCGGGAATTCGGCAACCATCGCAGTTTTAACACGCCGCTCGACGAGGCCGGGATTCTCGGCCGCGCCGCCGGACACGTGCTTCAGGGACGTCGCCCGATTCCCGAAATCCAGTTCCTCGATTACATGTCGCCCGCCTATCAGGTGCTCAAGGATCGTATCTGTACGACCTACCAGCGCTCCGGCGGTCTGTTCAGAATGCCGATGGTCATCCGCACTACGTACGGCGGCTACAAGCAGGGCGCGGGGGCGTTCTGGCATTCCGAGGGAAACCTCGGGACATGGATGAACATCCCCAGCCTGTTGATCGCGGTGCCTTCTAACGCTCGCGATGCCGCCGGTCTCCTCAAGACCGCCTGGGCCTCCGATGACCCGGTGTTGTTCTGCGAGTCCGTGGCGCTGTACAACCGCCGTGATTGGGAAGGCGTCCCGATGGAAGCCGAAGTTCCCGATATCGACGAACTGATTCCGTTCGGCGTCGCCAAGACCTATTATGAAGAGCACGACGATCTGGCGATGATCACCTACGGTGCGACTTTTCAGATGTGCCATAAGGCGGTGGAAGTGCTCAAGGAAAAGGGCATCCACGCCCGCCTGATAGACCTTCGTACGGTGAAGCCGATGGACCACGACTGTATCATCCGTACCGCTAAAGAGTGTGGTAAGGTGCTGGTGGTGACCGAGGAACGATTCGACGGCGGCGCTGCCGCTACGATTGCTTCGGTGATTACCCGAGGCGACGGGATTTTCTCGCTCGAAGCTCCCGTGAAGCTGGTGACGGCGATCGACGCCCGGGTGGCTTACGGCATGGACGGCGATGCCGCGTGTCTTCCGACGGTGGACAAGATTGTGGCCGCCGCTGAAGACTTGAGCGACAATTATTGATGATTACGGCGGCGGGTGATTTTCATTCGCCGCCTTTTGACATCTCGCACGTTTTTACATTTGAATCGCCCGACAGACGCCCACGCCTGCCGGGCTTTTCTGTGTCAATGCCAGTTTCACCTGCGACTTCATTGAGTCATCCCCTCGAAAGAGGGGACCCAGAATCCCCGTGGGCGGCAGACGCCCCCGTCTGCCCCTCCTGGGATCATCGAACACACAAAAACTGGGTGGCCCACCATTTCATGGTGGGATTTGCTGAAATTCGCGAGCCAGAATTGCCGCACTCCCGAGACCGTTAGGGAGAAGATTGAGTATTGCCATAAGAATCCTGTGAAACGAGGTCTTGTATCGAGTATGGCAGATTGGCCGTGGTCAAGTTATGGTTGGTATAATGGAGTAGACGATGTAGCTTTGGAGATAGACGGCTATGAACTTTAGAAACCCACCGCAAGCGGTGGGCCACCGGTCCACACAATGAGTCATTTCCCACAATCAGTCATCCCCTCGAAAGAGGGGACCCAGTTCTTGTAGGGCAGGATCCCTGCGATCCTGCCAGATTAGGAGAAACCCACCGCAAGCGGTGGGCCACCCGTCCGGGCTTTTCTGTGTCAATGCCAGTTTCACCTGCGACTTCATTGAGTCATCCCCTCGAAAGAGGGGACCCAGAATCCCCGTGGGCGGCAGACGCCTCCGCCGGGTGGCCCTGGTCGAGCTACCGATGGTATCACGGACGACGCGAAGGCGAGTTCGAGATCGACGGCGTAGAATTGTGAGAGGTTGTATAAGGCCTTGGAAACCCACCATAGGAATGATGGGCCACCCGAC
>JAAERE010000507.1 GCA_024230675.1 bacterium
GCGCTTCGGTCGGAAGCGTTGTCGCAGATGTGAGGATAATTGAGATAGCGTTCGGTGGCCTGATCCTTCTTGAGGACCAGCTTGACCTTCTCGAATACGGCGGCGTATCGACGGTAGCCCTTTTCGATTCGGGTCAAATCTCCGGCCGGTTGGAAGTCTTCGCCGGGGTTGCTCCTGCCGCCGGCGAGCACAAAACAGTCCATCTCAGCAAACCGGTTGTCCATGGTTCTCCCTGTGCCTGGCACACATTTATGAAGTTCCTTTGGCGCCGAAAAACGATTCGATTGCATCTGAGGAGCTTTCCGGATACCGGAAATAAAATAAGCGACGAAACCTGCTGAAAATCAAGCAAAAAGGTCGGCATTAACTTTAAAAAACTGTAACGCTCGTTGTTGCAGCGCCTTAGGTTAGATAACCCGGTCGCCGTAGTTGGCCTTGCGGTTGAGTTCTAATTGAATGATGAACCACGCGGCCGGCGCGAAAACTATCCAGAATATCCACATCAGCCAGCGGTTAAACCTGTCCGGACTTATAACTTCGTACAACTCTGCGTGCTTGTAGTAGGAGTACAGACCGGCGAACGGCACGAACAGCAGGATTGTCCAAAGGGCGGGTTCGGCTCGGCGGTCCCCGGCCAGTCCGGCCATCTCAATCGACGTCTGATAGAACCAATAGACGGCGTACAATCCCAGGGTGACTATCATAAGTCCCACCTGAACCAGCATGTCGCGATATTTGACCGGTGTATTGACTTGAGTGTTCATACTCTCCTGCTTTGTCCTAAAGATATCTCGGGGCAACAAGACCCTTGCTCAAGAAGGTATACTCGCCGTCCTCGAAAGTATTCGACCGGTGTGATCGGAAATTGTTGCCTTGCGACGCTATTCGGGTTCGGAGAGCTTCTCCAGGTCGATAGCGTTGCTGGAGATCTGATTCAGGATTCTGAGGCGCGAAAGATCACGATTGGCTTCCATCCCCCAGCCTGTGAAGACATTGCCTTCCTTCGTGAACTTCACAAAAGCGTCCGTCTGAATCTTGTCGATCTCCGGATTCCAGGTAAGGAAATCCGTTTCCAGCTTGAGACTGTCGTGCGTGATAACGACAACATGGCCGTAGGCCTGAAGATGATTTGTCGTCTCCCTGATAACTCCGGAGTCGCTCACGAGGTTCGACATGATCTGGCTGGCGCTGTCGAGGAAATCGATATCGAGCTGATAGCCCATAGTGGAATCGGCGGCCTCGAACTTGAGAATCCGGTCGGCCCTGATTTCGGTCGTAAGTTCTCCGCGATGGAACAGGTAGATCGTGGCGCCGCTGACCTCGGAGTCGGGCAGGTTGGCGCTGTCAACCGTCGAAGGGGAGCTGTCCTTGGAAGCGTTCTGTTCGGAGCAGCCCACGAAAAGCGCGGCTAAAAGCAGCAAAGATGTCAGCAGTCTATAAAGCATAGATAATTCCCACGATCCTTATACTAATATCGGCCGGTATAATGCTAATTTACCGGAATTTGTCAAGCGGGATTATTTTTTCGGGTCCGCCAGCGGTTATGAATCCAGATCCACTGGTCTTTGTGGTCTGATATGATACTTTCCAGTGCTTTGGTGCATTTTAGCGTGATTTGGCGTACTTCGGTGTCGAAATCGCCGCCCGGCTCGACGGTCACCGCCGGCCTCACAATAATCCGATAACGGTTGCCGCCCGAACGAACGCAGGCTATGGGGACAAAGGCCGCTCCGGTCTTGAGCCCCAGGATTGACTGCCCGACCGGTGTATAGGACCAGCGGCCGAAAGCCGGGATGAACTCTCCCTTGATCCGGTGCGAATCAGTGTCGATCAGCACGCCCAGTATGTTACCGTCGCGCAACCATTTGATCATTCGTTTCGGGGAGTCAGTGGTGGCGATTGTTGTAATACCGACAGCTTCGCGGTTTTCGAGAAGCAGGCGGTCCAGTCTGGAATCGTACAGCTCTCGGCCGATGGCGGCCGCCCTGTAACCCTGGGAAGCCACCCAGGCGGCCAGCAGTTCGAAATTCCCGATATGGCCAGTTATGCCGACTACACCCTTGCCAAGCCGAGCGGCGGCCTCAAAATGCTCCCAACCCTCGACTGAAACCAGAGGCTTGATTTCGGAGGAAAAGTGCTTCTTGAAACGGAGAACATCGGCAAGATTCCTGCCTTCGTTGACGGCGAAACTTCGGCCGATAGCTGCTTTCTGACGACGGGTATACCTCTCTCCGTACACCAGGGTGAGGTGGCGGTGAGCTTTGTATCGTTCTTTGGGCGACAATTGCCAGGCCGCCAAGGCGATCCAGCCGCCTATGTAAACCGCCAGTATCCTTGGGACGGTGCTGAAGAACCAGCGCAGGCCTGTGGCCAGCCGGAAAACCAGATAGCGCTTGATTTTCTTGCGGAGTTTCATAGTAGGTTTCTATCGACGATCCGGCAGGGCCAGCGAGGCGCCCAGCGCCACGAAGATCGAGCCGGTGACCCAGCGTTGAACCTTCCAGAAAGCCGGTTTGGTCTCAAGCCAGCCTCCAACATAGCCGAACAGCAGGCCCACCAGAACGTTGACCGTTGTGCCCGTGAAATTGAAAATCATACCTAAAACAATTATCTGAACGGCGACCGAACCACGCTCGGGATGAACAAATTGGGGGAGGAAGGACAGGAAGAACAGGGCCACTTTGGGGTTGAGGACGTTAGTGACCACGCCCTGTCGGAAGATTCTGAGCAGCCCGGCGTCGGGAAGTTTGTTGGTTGCTGTAGCCTTGCGCTTCCCAACTATCATTCTCACCCCGATATAGACCAGATAGGCGGCACCGGCCAGCTTTATTACCTGGAAGGCCGTCGAGGAGTACATGAGAATCGCCGACAGCCCCAGCGCGGCCATCGCCGTGTGCACGAGACCGCCGCCGCCGATCCCAAGCGCCGAGACAACCCCCGCCGCCTTGCCCTGGCCCACCGAACGGGTGGCACAGTATACCATATCGGGTCCGGGAGCGATGTTGAGCAGAAGACCCGCACTGGCGAATAGCAATAGCTCAGAGAACTCAAACAAGGGATGTCACCTCCAAAAGGAATCGCCGCCCTTCCACCAGAACGTTTCCCGCGCTCAGACCAGTTTCGACTTAAGAATATCGTGGAGATGAATTATGCCAACCAGCCGGTTATCGGCGTCCACCGTCGGAAGCTGCGTGATGGCGTGTTTTTCCATCAGGGCCAGGGCGGCGTCGAGCACCGCGTCTTCGCGGACCACTTTGGAACTGCGGATCATTACATCGGCGGCTTTCAGTTTGATGAGGTCCTGGTCCGGCTCCTTTTCCCATAGGCGGCGAAGGTCGCCATCGGTAAAAATCCCACCCAGCTTCCCTTTCTCGTCCTTCATCATAACACAGCCAAGACGTTTGGCGCTCATCTCCACCATCATCTGGGAGAGGGTCGCCTCGGCCGTAACCAGCGGGACTTCCTCGCCGGTGTGGTGAAGTTCAGAGACGTGTTTGAGCAGGCGCCTTCCGAGGAAACCGCCCGGATGCAGGACCGCAAAATCCGAAGTCGAAAAATCGCGGGCTTCCAGCAACGCGACGGCGAGGGCGTCGCCCATTACCAGCGCTGCGGTCGATGACGAGGTGGGCACCAGGTTGTTGGGGCAGGCCTCGCTGGCCACGGAGCAGTCCAGCGCTATGTCAGCTTTCTGGAAAAGCGGTGAATCAACCGTTCCGGCCAGGGCGATAATTCTCACGTCCAGCCTCTTGGCGGCCCCGATCAGTTCTTCAAGTTCGTAAAGCTGGCCGGATTTGGAGAGCACCATCATGATGTCCTCGGAGCGTACCAGCCCCAGGTCACCGTGGAGTGCCTCGGCCGGGTGCAGGAAAAACGACGATATCCCGGTCGAATTGAAAGTTGCCACGATCTTGCGGCCGATCAAGCCGGACTTGCCCATGCCCGTAACGATCACGCGGCCGGTGCAGTTGAGGATAGCCTCTACCGCCTGCTCGAAACTTTCGTCAAGACGGTCGGCCAGCGCGGCTACGGCGTCGGCCTCGTGGCGAATAACGTCCTGTGCGAATTTCTTCAGATCGGTCACTTGATCAGGTCCTTGGGGTCGATATCGACCGCCTCAAAATAACATTCCAATATTTCGCGCAGGGCGCCGCAGCCGCCTTTACTTTCGGTTACGAAAGCAACCTCTTCGATCAACTCCGGGTTAGCGTCGGCCACCGCAATTGGCAGCCCGACGTGTTTGGCCAGCCGGATGTCCAGCAACTCGTTGCCGACAAACGCTATGTCAGAGAATCCCACGCCCAGTTCCTGAAGAAGGGGGCGGATCATCTCGACTTTGTCCTTCTTGCCCTGAAGGACGTGTTTGACCCCCAGGTCTTTCATGCGCGTATCAGTAGCCGGCGAATAGCGGCCCGAGACGATTGCCAGCTCAAGGCCGGCGCGCATGGCCAGCACCATGAAAAAACCGTCAGAGATATTGAACTTCTTCATCTCGAACCCATCCGGTCCGAAATAAATGGAATCATCGGTCAGGACGCCGTCGACATCAATCGCCAACAGCTTGACTTGTTTTAATCGTTCGACAAATTCCGGTCGGGTGAGTTTCTTCATACGCTGTTATCTCTGTGCCTCTCTGATTTTGAGGACCGACTCGATCAAGTTCTCCATCCGCTCCAGAGGAAGCATCGCTCCGGCGTCCGAGAGACCTTCGAGCGGCTGAGGGTGGGTTTCAACGAACAGGCCGGATATGCCAACAGCAGCGGCTGCTTTGGCCATTGGAATAATAAACTCCGGCTGGCCGGTCGACACAGCGCCGCCTCCTCCCGGCAATTGCAGCGAATGGGTGGCGTCGAACACTACCGGAAGGCCGGTTTCGGCCATGATGAGGAGAGAGCGAAAGTCAATCACGAGATTGCGATAACCAAAAAACGTCCCGCGCTCGGTCAGCATGACCCTGCGGGAGTCTGCCTTGGTGGCCAGCTTGCCCATATCCTCAGGCGCCAGAAATTGACCCTTCTTGATATTGATCCACCTGCCGGTGGCAGCTGCCTGCACGACCAGCTCGGTTTGACGGCATAGGAACGCCGGGATCTGAAGAATATCCGCCACCTCGGCGGTGGGGGCGATCTCCGATGTTTCGTGAACATCTGTCAGTATGGGAACGCCGAAACTCTCTTTTACTTTTCTCAGCACTTTCAATCCGGCTTCCATTCCGGGACCGGCGTACGAGCCGGGGGAGAGCCGGTTGGCTTTGGTGTGCGAGGCCTTGAAAACGAAAGGCAGGTCAAACCGGTTGGTAAGGGCCGATACCTGATCGGCCACTTTCAAGCAGAGGTCTTCGGACTCAATCACACAGGGGCCGGCGATGAGGAAGAATTCTCCGTTTTCGATTCTTTCCAGGGTTTTGTTCATGGTAGATGGGAATATAATCCGACCGGCCCAAAAAACCAGCGGTAAAAGTGTGGGGGCGTGAGACGAAAACGGTGCCTGCAGTGTCGCGGCGGGCCTTAGCCCCCAGGACCGCGAAAACAACCGCGAGCCCGAATCAAGAATAACACCAAAGTGGTCGATAATAGTGCGATATGCAGGCCTTTGAATACCGTAAACGACTGTTGTTCTCAACCGACCAGGCAGGCTTCACCCTGATCGAGTTAATCATCGTCCTGGTGGTTGTAGGCATTCTGTCCAGCGGTGCCGTGGTCCACTATCAGGATTTTCTGGGACACGCCAAGACAGGCACCCTGAAATCCACACTGGGGGCTACGCGAGAGGCTATTGTCTCCTGGCAAATGTGCAACATTGTCAAAACCGGGTCCGATGATTACCCAAGTCTGGAAGTCCTCTCCAGCCCAGGCGAGGTGGTTCTTATGGGTATTCCCAGCAACCCATATCAGAGCGCTGACAACGCAGCGGACTCTATCGTTGCCGGAACCGCAAAAGGAACCGTTGTTGGAGCCCGTGGAGGCTGGGCGTACAACCCTGAGACGGGAGAATTCTGGGCTAACACCAATACGGACATCCAGGCAACCTGCAAAAACCCCGCCGGGAAGCTGAACGAAAACACCTGGTGAGATAGCATCGAAACGGCCGGCGTTGTCCGCCGACAACCAGAGCCAATGGAGGTTGATAATGCGCGTTTCCGTGACCATCGTAATGTTACTGTTCCTGATGTTTTTCCCCCTGACCGGTCAGACCGGGGAGAGCGTCGAGATTGGACTGTCGGTTGATTCCGAGGGAATCAAGGCGTTTCATCTGGCGGTTGGCAACCATTTCCAGGTAGAGTACCGGGATGTCGTGTCCGCGCGCGAGCGAAAACTGGCCAATGAAGAACTCCCGGTAGTGTATTTCATCGCCAGGCATGCCGATGTTGCCCCGGGGGCGGTGATTAAGATGCGCCTGAAAGGCCAGTCGTGGCTGCAGATAGCTTTCAACTTCGGCCTGGACGCCTCGTACTTTCACGTTCCGGTGAAGCACAAACCGGGACCTCCTTATGGCAAAGCCTACGGCCAGTTCAAGAACAAGAAGAGAAGCCACTGGCGCCAAATCCGGCTTACGGATCTTGAGATTGTCGACCTCGTCAATTTGAGATTCATTTCCGAGCATTACGGCTATGCGCCTGAGGAAGTCATGAAAATGCGCGAGAAAGGCCGGGCGTTCGTGGTTATCAACGGCGAGATCAAAAAGGCCAGGGAGAAAAAGGCCCAGGCTTTTGTCGACCCCGGAGAATCCTCCGAAGCGAAAAAGTCCAAGGGGAAGGGCAAGGGGAAAAAGAAGTAAGCCGGTGTCAGAGTCGCGTGAGGGCACGAGCCCAACCCGGGAGAGACTATATAAGATAATATCAGGCCCGTTTTTATCTTGACGATCCCGGGGCTCCGATGTTTTTTTCGGGTACAGTGGAAAGGAGGTGGTCCAGTTATATGAATATACTTACTGAGGTGACTGATACTTAGTTACCGCCTCAACAAATTTAGTTGGGGCTTGCTAGGTAAATCCCAACAGTTCAACCGACCCGGTGGCTCCCATTAAGGAGCCACCGGGTTTTTGTTTGTCCTATTCCGGTTCTGTATCTGTTGCTGCTACGGCCAGGGTCGTCTTGATCCAGACTTCCTGTTCCTCAGGCATCTCCGGCCGCTGTCCGCCCATGTCGCCTCCGCGGCCGCCACCCTTGCCGCCTCCACGACCTCCGCCCATACCACCACCACGGCCGCCGCCCATGCCTCCTCCGGGCGGACCTCCGCCCTGTTTCATACCGCCCATCTGGCTCTTGTCCACTTTGCCCCAGTTGGCGCCGATTGTTATCTGGGCTCCTTCCTCAGCCCCAATTCCGTAATAGCGCACTTCGCTTTTCTTCAGGGGGATCTTGAATTCGTAAACGAAAAAGCTATGATCGCTTCCAAACGCCACTTCGGGGCCGTTGGAGCCATCAAGGGAAATCGGCATTTCGACAATCCGGTCCTTCACGGCGCAAGTGAGTTCGTCTGACAGAGCGGAGTCCGTCTTCATCATGCGCTCGCGCATTTTGTCGTTTACGTTTCCGTCCTGGGGCACAAGGTCTGCCATACTTGGACCTCCCCGGTACTTCAACACGAAATCCTTACTCTTCTTGCCCTGGCCGTCGAGCCAGAGCGTCAGCCCCGACATGCGGATTGTCCGGGCCCATTTCTGATCGCGAAAGCGAAACATGACATATAGATTGTCGTTGTCATTGGCGAGGCCCAGCACTACGCCCTGGTCCTCGAAATAGGCCGAGGGCAGCTCTTCCCAGTCGGCCATCTGACCGTCCAGCGTCACCGTACTTTCGACGCGTGTGCACACAACCTCCTGATCGCCTTTGCAGCCGTATGCGGGGAGGAGGCTCAGGAATAGCAGGCCGAAGGCCCAGCTAAGTCGGCTTTGTGTTCGACCGCCTGTTTTCATCTTCAGTCCTTCTTCTGCTCCGGGCGGTGCCGCAGAACCCGGGCGACTTTAGGTGGATCCTTTGTCGTGGATGCGGAGGGAGGCCCTCCTGCGGCATCACATAGGACAAACAGGCGGCCCGAACGGATTAATCCCGACCTGACAATGGTACATGAAAATTGGCTGAGAGAGTTTTCGGCTTGGAGAAGTCGGTCTTTTACTCACCTATACTGCGGTAGTGCCATTCGACCACATCGCCGTCGGAAGTCAGATACTTGTCGGCCGCGACTTTTCCGGCGCTATCGTTGACCGAGTACAGCCAGAAGTAGCCTCCGGCGTTTTCGACCGAATCGATCGCTTTAACGAAGGCCCCCATCGAAGATTCCTGGATATCCACGGTATGATGGGTCTGCAAAAGGTTCAGGAC
>JAAERE010000508.1 GCA_024230675.1 bacterium
AAAGAGGTAACGCAACGACCTGCGAGTCGACTGGGTGACATCATCCGCATATTCCAGCCGGAAACGGTGCTTGGCTGGCATCGCGAATTGGTGCGCCGAAAGTGGAGCTATGGGCGGAAGAACAAGGGAGGGAGACCGCGCATAGACCAGGATCTGAAGAACTTGATTCTCCGCTTGGCGCGTGAGAATCCACGCTGGGGATATGGCAAGATCGAGGGCGAACTGTTAAAGCTGGGTTTCCAGGTCTCCCGCACAACGATTCGCAATGTGCTCAAGCGTCACGATATCACACCGGCGCCCGTCCGCAGCGGTTCTATCGGTTGGCGCCACCTGATGACGCATTACAAGGAACAACTCCTGGCTTGCGACTTTTTCACCGTGGAGACGATCGGGCTGCAGACTTTGTATGTGCTCTTCTTCATCGAACTGGGGAGACGCCGGGTGTATCTGGCTGGCGTCACTGCCAATCCCAACCAGATCTGGGTCACCCAGCAAGCCAGACAGTTGGTTTGGCAACTCGTTGACCGGGAATCCCCCTTGCGTTTCCTGATCCGCGACAACGATGGCAAATTCACTGCTGCCTTCGATACCGTCTTCAGAAGCGAAGGCTTGCG
>JAAERE010000509.1 GCA_024230675.1 bacterium
ATTAATTTACCAAAAGCAGTTCGATTGATTAATTTACCCATTATTATTAGCATGTTTTTATGGTATATTCTATATTATTTTAATTAATTAAGTAAAAATTATCCATTATTATTGCTAAACAATTGGTAGTGCTCCCAGTCCGCACAGTCGGGGTCGTAGAATGTGCCCCAGCCGCCGCCCGTGGTATAGGCATCGTGGGCCGTTACAGCGCCACAAGCATAGTCGCTGCCACTGCTGAGTTTATCGTACGTTGCCTGGGCTCCGTCCTTGGCATATACATCAAAGCCGCTTACACCATCGCCAAAAGCCGTGCCGTTCTCATCAATCATCGCTATGGTGCCTGTAAAAGATCCGTCTCCATCGGCTGTCAGCGATCCCTCAAAAACCATCGTGGACGATGGGATGGTCGTGGGATCGGCAGCTTGTCCTGGAACAACTCCAAAGATCGCCAGCAATAGCGATGCCAATGTGACCCAGGTCAAGACCAATCTAACCTTTTTTGTTCTCGTTCTCATTTTGGTTTCTCCTTAACTATGCTGCTTGTTCCCAATTGCGGAA
>JAAERE010000510.1 GCA_024230675.1 bacterium
GATGATACAATCGGCGACATTGGCGTTTTCCGCAAAGAGCTTTGTTCCATTGAGAACGAAGTGCTCATTATCCTCAGTGGCAGTGAGTTGAATACCCCATGGTTCATAGGTGACACTGGGTTCAGTGAGGGCCAGCGCCAAAATCAATTCACCGTTGGCAATTTTGGGTAATAATTCCTTTTTCTGCTCCTCAGTCCCGGCCGCAAGGATAATCGAAGCGCCCAGTACAGAAGTGGAGAAGAAAGGGCCGTTCAAACAGGATCGACCCATTTCCTCCAGGAGGATGACAAGGTCCATAAAACCCATTCCCATTCCCTCGTACTCTTCGGGAATCACCAGACCCAACCATCCCAGTTCCCCCATTTGACGCCAGAGATCGGGGGAATAACCCTTGTCTTCATCGGCCATTTCCTTGACCAGTGTTGTCGGGAATTCATTACTCAGGAAATCCCGGGCCGTTTTACGCAATAAATCCTGTTCCTCAGTCAAATCAAAATCCATTATCTTCCCTTTGGTCACTCAGGCACTGGGTAATCCCAATCCACCTGAGGCAATGATGTTTTTCTGTATTTCATTGGTTCCACCACCAATTAAC
>JAAERE010000511.1 GCA_024230675.1 bacterium
GGGCGTGTACTTCAGCATTTCGGCGAGCGGTGACGATCTGGTCATGGAGGACGCGGCGACCGGGGAGGTGCTGCGCAAGCCGGTCGCGGAGTCGCGGGCGCGGCGGGCGGCGGAGCGACAAGTCGCCGAACAGGCCGAGGCTCGCGAAGCGGCCGAGCGGCAAGCCGCCGAACAGGCCGAGGCTCGCGAAGCGGCCGAGCGGCAAGCCGCCGAACAGGCCGAGGCTCGCGCGGCAGCAGAGGCGACGGTCCAAGAGCTCCTGGCCAAGATCCAACGCCTCGAATCCTCCGACTGATCGCCGCAGAACAAAGCTACTGCACAGGACGCCGACGTGCTATCAATCGTCCTCGGCGGTTCAGAGGACACTGCCTCCGGGAACGTCATAAGCCGGCCCGTGGGGCGCCTGTGAGTAGCATGCCGTTAGCGCTCTTCCTCGCGGCAAACAGATGAATCCTCTTGACAAGAATGTCGGATACTGCCATACACGGATTGTTGTGGTGAGCATGCCAATATGGCACAGACAAAAACATACGCTGTTTTCGGGCAACGCTCTAGAATTCGTCGACATCAACAAAGGAGAACGCTCATGAAAGCCGTTGTGTGTACACAATACGGACCGCCCGACGTGTTGCAGTTCAAAGAGATGCCGAAACCTCAGCCGAAGGATCATGAAGTCTGTATCAAAAACTTCGCGACAGCCGTCACGGGAAGTGATGTCTTAATCCGGGGGGCTGATATGCCTGTGCTCCTGGGGCTGATGTTTCGAATGATGATAGGGTTTAGAAAACCGAGAAGGCCTATCATTGGACTTGTGTTTGCCGGGGAAATCGAGTCAATTGGCAACGATGTGACACGATTCAAAACAGGCGATCAGGTGTATGGGTTCACCGGGTTTGGTTTTGGAGCGTATGCAGAGTACCTCTGTATTTCTGAAGTCGAGTCGAAGAGAGGAGGCTGTCTTGCGATGAAGCCTGGCGATATGAGCTATGAGGAGGCCGCAGCCGTGGCGTATGGGGGTGTTTTAGCGCCGTATTTTCTCGAAAAAAGCGCTATCCAAAAAGGACAAAAAGTGTGTATTTATGGTGCTTCGGGAGCCATTGGAACGACGTCAGTGCAGCTGGTGAAGAACCTGGGAGCGGACGTGACAGGTGTCTGTAGTACAAAGAATGTCGAGTTGGTGAAATCGCTAGGGGCCGATAGCGTGATTGATTATTCGAAAGAAGATATTGCCGGTCGTAGAGAGCAGTATGATTGTATTCTCGATGCCGTTCCGAATGGCAAGATTGACAGGAAAAAGCTCAAGGCGCAATGTCGGAAAGCGCTCTCTCCAAGTGGGAAATATATCTCAATTGATGATGGGTCGCCACCATTAAAGGCCGAATATCTTGTTCAACTCAATGCATTATTTGAGGCGGGAGAATTTAAGGCGGTCATCGATAGGACATATCCCTTAGAGCACATTATTGAGGCGCATACGTATGTTGACACCGGACGTAAGAAGGGGAATGTGGTCATAACTCTGAAACATGGTATCACATAAAAGCGCTAACAAAGGGTTGGTGCTGACCCTGTCCGCGCGCGGTAGTTTTTTGCATAATTGCCCGCTCATAAGGTTTTGTAGTGGCTCAAGCTCCCTACTTCCGGTCAAGGCGCGGACGGGCAGCACAACCCAGGCGTTCTGCGGCTGAGCACGAAGGTGCCGGCGACCGGGAACTCGGGTCGAGGACGCCGCCCAGCGGCCGCTCGCGACAGAACCCGGAGCTCTCTCTCCTGGCGCGGCCGGCCGGTTGGGGGTCCCAGTAGACCTTTGAGAGGCCTGAGCGTGCCCGTCCGGGATCGCTCCGGACTTGGCGCAGGGCGATGTGGTCGTCATGTTGTCTTGCCGATGAAGCGGCGTGTGGTAGCCTGTCGACATGGACGAGAACCGCCCTCCCTACCGACTCCACGCACCGGGTGCCGTCTCGGTTCCCTCCTACGAGCTTCCGGCGTACCGCGACGCTCCGCGCCCGCGCCGCCGCCTACGCGTCGACGAGCACGAGATACGTCCTGAGATCGAGCGTCGCGAGATGGTCGACGGCGAGGTCATGCAAACATTCCCCGCCGAGCTCCCACACGCCGTGCAGAACGGCGACCTCGACTACCTGCTGCGTGCCCACCTGGCACCGGGCTACCGAGTCGCGACCGACCTGGCGACCCGGCACGACCTGAAGAACGACTTCGCGAGCGACAGCGCCGTGGTGCGCGAGGGGACCGACCCCGACACCGGCTCGCGCTATCGCGAGGAGCTTGCCTTCGAGGTCGTCTCCAAGCAGACGAAGGCCTCGGTGACCCGCAAAGCCCCGACGATGCTCAAGCGGGGCGTCCATCGGGTGTTCGCGGTCTTCGTGAAGAAGCGCCAGGTCGCCGAGTGGGTGCCGGAGGCGGGGATAAAGGAGAAGGGTCGCTGGGTGGAGCTTGCCGCGGACGCCAAGATCTCCCATTCGAGCCTGGCCGAGCCTATGCCCGTGGCGGCGATCCTCGACGCGGCGTCCGCCGAC
>JAAERE010000512.1 GCA_024230675.1 bacterium
AGACCTGAAGACCCCCGACCGAACAAATGGTGAGAACCATCAGGAAGCGATACATCGGGCGATTGCTGGTCTTCGCGCTGTCGTTCATCGTTCCTGC
Organism: bacterium; assembly: GCA_024230675.1. Taxonomy (GTDB): domain Bacteria; phylum Zixibacteria; class MSB-5A5; order GN15; family FEB-12; genus JAAERE01. The sequence continues at coordinate 98 of JAAERE010000512.1, forward strand.
CAGAGAAAGGCTGTTGTAGTGGCCCGTAGCTTAGCTCGGTCGCTAGAATTAGTCAACCCCCAAGTCGGATTAGTTGACTCCCGTATGTCCGGCAATATGTCTGATATTTCCATCTGTCTTTTTGAGAATTGCGTCCCGCATCCGTCTTTGATTAAGTTGTGAGAAAGGTCTTTGTCAGCACGGGTCCGAGAGATCAGGGAGAAAGGAACATGCCCCAGGACAAAAAGTCGATTGTCGTTTTTGCCACCTACGCGTCCTCACTTGAGGAACTGCAGCACGCTTTTTATCTGGCCGAGAGCATCCGCGAATTCGGAGGAGCTATGAGCGAGTCTCCAATTCGCATCTATGTTCCCCATGACGTCGAGCCTCAACTCGCTGAAATCCAAAAGAGATTTGCCGCCCTGGACGCATCCGTAAGGACCAGCCATATGCCTGCCGAGGCCGCGTGGTTTTACTATGCAGGCAAGGTCTACGCCGCCGGACAGGCAGAGGGCGAAGCGGAATCAGAGGACGCAGCCCTTGTCTGGATGGACGAGGACACCATACTCCTGCGTGAACCGGAAGCTTTTAGATTGCAGCCAGGCGTAAGCCTCGCCTACCGTCCGGTCATGCACAACAGATCGGGGACGCTCTGGGGTGAAGAGCCAAATCCGTTCTGGAAGAGAATCTACGAGGTTCTGGAGATCCCAGAAAGCTCCCTCTTCCCCATGACTACTCCGGCCGACAGCCAAAAGGTAAACGCCTACTTCAACGCCGGGCTGCTGGTCGTTCGCCCCGAAAAGAGCATCCTCAGGAACTGGGGACGGGATTTCGGGAAGCTTTACCGCGATTCTACCATTGTGTCGATGTGCCGGGAAAAGGTCGACAATCGGATTTTCATACATCAGACCGCCCTGGTCGGAGCCGTTCTGAACGAATTGGCGCGCGATGAATTGGTGGAACTCCCCGCCGAATACAGCTACCCGCTGTTTTTCGAGCAGATGTTCGGCGCGGACCGGCCGTTTGGATCAATCGAGGGCATCGTAACTGTGCGGTACGATGTCTATTTCCGTGACCCCGATCCTGATTGGAATTCCAAATTGAGCGGCCCTTCGCAGCAGATCGACTGGCTCTCGGCCAGGCTTGGTCGTCGCTAAAAAGACACACATTCCGTATCTGACGACCGTGAACAAGCGGCAGGGCCGTCAGCCCCCGCGCCTAAAGTTCTGCCGCCGAGTGGACGATCTATTAATTGAAGACGTGGATATACAAAAGCGGGGCAAAATGGCAAAGATCCAATGGCAAACTGCCTTTGAGACAGGTATCTCTGAGATCGATAACCAGCACATGAAGTTTGTCGAGTTGATGAATCGACTCGAAAGCCATCTCAGCGCAGAACAAGAAGTTGATCCCCAAACCGTGCGGCCTGTGCTGGCTGATCTTGTCGAATATGCCACCGTTCATTTCGCTTTCGAGCAGAAATTCCAGCAGGAGATGGCTTTCTCCGAACACCTTGAGCACGTCGAGCGACACAATGAGTTTCTCGCCTGGATAAAAAGTAATTTTGACAGCCCTGATCTGCAGAATAGTGGGACAATCACAGCACTCCTGAACTATCTGATGGACTGGTTTCTTAAACACCTGCTTGTTGAGGACATGAAGTTTGGGAGAGAGTACGCTCAGATGCAGCAGAGCAGCGGTCGGGCAACCGCCGTAGTCTAGATCCTTCCGAAACGATTATTCGACCGAAAAGGCCTCTACATTCAGAGGTTGCTC
>JAAERE010000513.1 GCA_024230675.1 bacterium
CCACACCTTCTACAAGAACAACGATCCCGTCACGGCCCTGGGGCTGTACCAGAAGAGCGACACCCGTTATCTGGTGCAAAACCCTCCCGGGGATCATCTCTCTCAGAATGAGTTGGACGAAATATACGAGATCGATTTTGCGCTGGAGCAACATCCGTACTATCAGAAGTCCGGCAGCGTGAAAGCGCTGGACACGATCAGGTTCTCGCTCGCCACGCACCGGGGCTGTTACGGCGAATGTAATTTCTGCGCGATCGCCGTCCATCAGGGGCAGACCGTCAGATGGCGCTCTGAGCAGTCAATCGTTGACGAAGCGATAAGATTCAAGGCCCATAAGAAGTTCAAGGGCGTTATCAGCGACGCCGGCGGACCGACCGCCAACATGTACGGATACGAGTGCAGCCGAAAGCTGAAGAAGGGCTGCTGCGAAGACAAGCGCTGCCTTTACCCGTCCCTCTGCCCTGTCATGAAACCCGACCACAGCCAACAAACCAGCCTGCTGAAGAAACTTGGCGCCGTGGACGGAGTGAGGAAAGTCTTTGTCGCCAGCGGCATAAGGTACGACCTGATTATTGGCGATAAGCGATCAGGCCGCAAATATCTCAATCAACTGGTGAATGAGCATACCTCGGGACAATTGAAGGTCGCCCCGGAACACACCGAGGACAGCGTCTTGAAGCTTATGGGAAAGCCGGGTGAGGCTGCCCTTTCAGAATTCAACGCCTTGTTCGCCAACGCCGTTGCTTCCAGCGGAAAGGACCAATTCCTAACTTACTACTTGATCGCCGCCCACCCCGGTTGCACCGAGGACGAGATGAAGTGCCTGAAATCGTACACCAGCCGACATCTTCGCATTAATCCGGAGCAGGTACAGATATTCACTCCTCTCCCCTCGACGTACTCTGCCCTGATGTACTACACTGAGAAGGACCCCTTCACCGGGAAGCGGATATTTGTGGAGAAGGATATCAACCGAAAAAAGAAACAGAAAGACGTCCTGACCCGCAAACCGTCGACGAGCCGACCGAAGACTCGAAGATCACGACGGTAGCGGGGAATGTTGTCGCCCGAAATCGGCTCTGTGGGGCCGACCGCTCAATTAGCGCAGTTGAGGGTCATGAATCGGAACCGGCATGGTGTGGATTGTATTGATGAAGTCCCCTTTGGAAAGTGCGAAGGACTGTCAGAAAATGACAAGGCAGTAATCGAATGGCTGTCGCCGACGACCACAGCCGAGAGTATCTCCAGCCACCGAGATTAGCCCCCTAATAGAAACCGCAAGTCAGCCGTTAAACCCTGAGGACCAATCCTCCCGTTCGGGCCGACAGCCCACAGGGAATCGATTGGAATCAGTATTGGCGGATCCGGTATCTATACTCGCGCCGGGTCGCCAGTCGACAACCTAGTGATGGTGTTACGCACGATGTCTGCGTGTTGTTGGCGATGGAAATGCGGCCTAGGCAACTCCTGAGGCTGGCAGGGATTTGGCCGTCTCCGGAAAGAGCTTCTCCAATTCCAGCACAAGGGCGTCCAACTCTTCCAGGAACCGTTCCTGCTGCGACTGCCCGAAATGGGCCGCCAAATTACGATAGTAGCTAATGCCTGAGGCCAGATTCTCGGCAAACTCAGAAAAATAGTCCGATGTCCGGTCGAGTAGTCCCACCGCCGCCTTCTCCAGCTCATCGCGGAGGAAATCCACGTACAGACCGAGCTCTCGCGTAAACACATGAGGCCTGTTAGCTCCGGTTAGCAGGGACAGGCGGCCGTAAATATGATCGACCATTTTATCGAGAGATGTTATCTGTGAAAAGTCGGCGATTCCCGGGCCGCAACAAACGGCGGCGTTGAAATCGGAGTCGAGCTTGTTCTTCAACATGGCGCCGGCTGCCAGATCCTGGCACAGGCACAGCTTGGCCAGCACGCTTTTCTGGCGAGCCTCGTGCTCAACGTCCGGAAGGCTCAGAGTTGACAGCTCCTTGAGCTTACGCTTTTGATAGATACGCGAAGCCGGACAAATGGGCGCGCTGGTGAACTCAGTGTTCGACATCAGGTAGCCCTTCGGGCATTCACTGCCGGGCCGACCTCTGCTAATCCTCTTCAATCGCATCGACTCGCTGGCGGAACTGGCCAGCGCCCAGAACGGGACACCTAGCGGGGAACCTTCTCCCAGGCGTACGTCGTCGGTGCCGGCGTTGCTGAGCTTGGCAAGATGATCGGGATCCACGTTCGTGACTTCGGGCACAAGAAGGAAGGGCGTGCCCCAGCCGGTGCCGTCCACCGAATAGTATTTCATCAGGAAACTGTGTTCGTCGGAAGTACCTACACCCCCCTGGACCGTGACCCTGACGTTCGGCGGCAGATCGGACGTAGCTGCCCAGCGCTCTTGGAGCGCTTTCCGATAGACCGCAAACAATTGTGCGGTGAGTTCGGACTTCTGCTGCTTGAATTCTTCCAGGATCGGTCCCATAAGGAAGCCTTTGGTGGCAAAAGCATGGCCGCCGCAGTTGAGTCCCGACTCAATGCGATACTCGGAGACCCACAATCCGCGTTTGGCCAGAAGCTTGCCCTGGAGTCTGGCCGATCGAAAGTCGCTGACCTTCAAAGTTATCTTCTTTTTCAAGTTCCCGGCCTGGTCCGGCAGGAAATCCTCGAACCCCGAGGCATAGCTGAACAGGCGACGGTTCATGCCCGCGGAGAAGACAATCGAAGATGTCAGGTTGCTCTTGGCGAACCCTCGTAACGCAGTCATGGCGACGCCGTACTCCGGCCCCAGCTTGTCGCCGTTACGCATAACGGTGAAATCAACTTTGGTCATGATGTTGACGTCGATATTTCCCGCGCGAACTTCCTTCCGAAGAGCCTTCTGTTTTTCCAGGCGATCGCCAGGATCGGTAGTCAGGCACATGTCGCGATAGGCCTGCTTGAGCGGTGTTTCCGGGAGCAGTTCAAAGTATCGCGTAATCTCGCTGTCGGGTTCGAACGGCGCCGCGCGCAGGGCTTCGGTCTGGCGTCTGACGAGGCGCTCGATCAGATTCAAGTAAGCCGTAATACGACGCGCTCGATAGTCTTCCTCACGCTCGGAGATAGCCTCAAAGGGCAGACCGTTCTTGTCACAGTGGGTCTTGCGCATCTGCTCAATGAGCACATCGTCGCCTATGGAAATAACAGACGAAATTCCGAACCGCGCGACCTGAAGCGGCGTGTCGATCGTGAAGCCAGTGCCCATCACCGGGATGTGGAACGAGTGCGGTCCCGAAGCCTGGTCGGCTGCCGGATTCTGTTGCGAATTCATCTCTGCCACTTTGGTCACCTTTTCCTTATGCCGTTCATCATCATGTGCACCATCTGGTCGGCGTATTCCTGAGCCGTTACTTCATTATCCTTGAGAACCCAGGGAAAATCGATAGCCTTGAGAGCTATCACCGTCAGATGCGCTACGATTCCGAGTCGCTCGATGTCCAGTTCACCCGCTCGCATGCCCTGCTCAAGGACATCACGGACGATTCTCTCCTCTTTCCGTACAAAGCTCTGTCCGGTGTTGGCCAGATGAGGCCAGAAATCGCCCCAACTCTCCTGAGTCACCCGGTAATAATTGATAAGCTCGTGTATCTTACCCATCCGCGTCAGCAAATGAGCTTTGAGCTTGTCCTCAATAGTTTGTTCCTTATCGACGGCGCCCCGGATGAGACGCATAAGCTCTTCCGCCTCCATCTGGACCACCTGGTCAAAAACCTGATCTTTGTTTCGAAAGTACTTGTATAAGGTCGCCTTGGAAACCCGAGCGTTTCCGGCGATCTCATCCATAGTAACTTTCTTATGTCCGAACTGAGCGAAGAGAGTCTGGGCGGCCAGAAGGATCGCCTGATCTTTTCCCGTTGTCTTGCTATTGTCGCTCCGCTGCAGGCTAACCAATTGACTACCATCCCTCAATATGCTACTTTGACGTACTAAACGTTCTGAACATTATACGTTTTTTAGTACACTCAGCAAGTTTTTTTATTGAGTTTTTTGCGTTTTTTTCGGCCGTTCGGACCGGTGAATGGCAATCAAGAGAGCTAAATCCCCGGTATTCAGGGATTTTAGCGTACATGTTGTTTATGTTGATCCGGATTCTCTCTTTTTCCCGCGTTGCTAGTTAGAGTCGAAAGTACGAAACACACAAACTATTTGCAAGGAGTATTACTGACGCTCGGCTGGCTGGAACTCCTTTCGACTCGTGATGATATCCGGCGAACCTGACCATGATTGTGAACATTGAGGTTTGAATGCCCGACTCACCGGCGTTTGACTGGTCCTTCTGCCGGGTCCAGGGACGAGCCGGGTGCATCTGTAGGGCGAGAGGACACCTGTCGACCCAAAAATGTTCTTTTGTTTGAGAAGTATAACAGGTATACTCGTCGATGTGAGGCCGGGGATTGATGAGGCGGCCTCGGACGGGCTGTGACTCATTGGCCCTTCACAATTGAACGCCCCCGTAGCTCATTTGGATAGAGCATCTGCCTTCTAAG
>JAAERE010000514.1 GCA_024230675.1 bacterium
CCAAGGAAGAAGCACGATCTATCGTTGATGCGGGAGATGTGTCAAACCGGATCGGTCCTTTCTGCGGAAGGATTTGAATATGTATACGAAGCCATCAAGAGCGATCTCCATTTCAATTCCATCTCCGGCGGCACCGATATCAACGGGTGTTTTGCCATCGGCTGCCCGACCGTTCCTGTCTACGCTGGTGAGCTGCAACGTTGGGGTCTGGGGATGAAGATGCAATGCTACGATGAGACAGAAAAGCCAGTAGTAGATAATCTGGGCGAGTTGGTGTGCGAAGCGCCATCCCCTCCTATGCCGCTCTATTTTTGGAACGATCCCGAAAATCAAAAATACCACGAGGCATATTTTGATGTGTATCCGGGGGTGTGGCGACACGGCGACTATGTCCAGATTCACGGCGATACGAAAGGGATCACTTTCTTCGGTCGATCGGATGCCCTATTGAAGCCCTCAGGGGTTCGCATTGGCACCGCGGAGATTTACAACGAGCTGGAGAACATAGAGGAAATCGCGGATAGCGTCGCCGTAGGGCAGGAGTGGCGGGGTGACCAGCGGGTCATACTGTTTGTGAAACTATCCAACGGGCACACCCTGACACCGGAACTGGAACTGAAGATCAAGGTCACGCTTCGTGAGAAAGCATCACCGAGGCATGTTCCGGCCCGGATTTTTCAAGTCGCCGACGTTCCGTATACGCATAGCGGCAAGAAAGTGGAGACGGCCATCACGAAGATACTGCACGGCAAACCGGTGCTCAATCGAGAAGCACTGGCTAATCCGGAATCGCTGGACCACTATATGAAACTGGTACCTGAACTGCAGAGGGAACAGTGAGGGAGGGATAGCATGAACCAGGGTAAGACTCAGTTCGAAACACTGATGGTAACCATGGACGATGGCGTTCAGATTATCACCTTGAATCGCCCGGAGGCCATGAACACTATCAACGAGACTATGACACAAGAGCTTCTAACCACACTTGGAATGGCAGCGAAAAGTAATGAAGTCCGGGCAGTTCTTCTGCGAGCGACGGGTCGCGCCTTCTGCGCTGGATTCGAACTTGGTGCGATGCAGAGTGATGGCGCCGAAGCGGTCTTTCAGGCCAAGAGCGGCCTTGCTGAG
>JAAERE010000515.1 GCA_024230675.1 bacterium
CGGGAAACTGACGCTGTTCAAGGCGCTGTTCTTCTCGGAGAAGGACGCCGTGGCAGGTACTGTGGCGGAGGATTACTGGAAGGCGGTTGATGTCAATTTCGAGAACATCGTCAACGCCTCGATCACCAAGATTATCTCGGTTAATTTCTATTTGCAGCTTCTGTACGACAAGGAAGTCAGCGTGAAGGGCCGTCTCAAGGAGACCCTTGGGATTGGTTTCGTGTTTAAGTTGGTGTAGGGGCTAGCTTCTTCGAAAAACAGAAGGGCAGAGATTTGATCTCTGCCCTTTTTCCTTTACGGGGACGCAGAACTTCAGGAAGCCCGCGCCGCTTTCATCTCGCTAGTCTCGGCAATTACCGCCGCGCCGACCGAGTCGCCCCACACGTTTACTGTCGTGCGACAGCGATCAAGGAACCAGTCAACCGCAAAGATCAGACCAATACCTTCCATCGGGAGGCCCACCGCCCCCAGCACCATTACCATCATAACCGTCCCGGCGTGCGGTATACCCGCTGCGCCTACCGACGCCAACGTGGCGGTCAGGAAGATTATAATCTGTTGACCGATCGTGAGGTCAATACCGGATATCTGCGCGATGAACAACGCGGCGACAGCTTCGTAGAGAGCCGTACCGTCCATGTTGATAGTCGCGCCCAGCGGCAGCACAAACGAGGCCGCCCGACTGTCGACTTTGTTGTTGTTCTCAACCGCATCAATCGTGATCGGCAGGGTGGCCGAAGATGATGCCGTCGTGAAAGCCGTTGCGAGGGCTTCGCCCACTCCCATAAAATACGACCAGGGGTTCTTGCGACCCAGGATCGACAACAGAAGCGGCAGCGTTATCAGAGCGTGTATCAGCAGGCCGAGTATGACTGTCAAAGAGTACATTCCCAGGCTGGAAACGAGCTGCTCGAAAGAATCCCGTTTCTCAGCAACAATGCCGCCGATCAACGCCAGGACGCCTATCGGGGCGAACAGGATAATCAGATGGACGATTTTCATCATAGCGGCGTTGATACCTTCGAAAACCGCCACCACCGGTTTGCCTTTGTCGCCGATAGCCGAAAGCACGCCTCCGAACAGCAACGAAAAGACAATCAGGGGCAGAATCTTACCTTCGGCCGCCGCGCCGATGACATTGGGCGGAATCAACCCGACAAGGACGTCAACAATTCCGGACTCGCCGCTCTTGGCCACAAAATCGGGGACGGTTGTTTCCCAAATCTCAACGCCGGTACCGGGCTGGAGAATGTTGACGAGAATCAGCCCCACTGTAACCGAGGCGCTGGTCGTGGCAAAGTAAAACGCCAGGGTTTTCAGGCCGGTGCGGCCCAGCGTGCGGACATCGCCGAGCGAGGTGACCCCGACGATCATCGAAGCTACCACCAGTGGAATAACGACCATTTTTAGAGCGTTCAGGAAGATCGTGCCGAGGAAAGCTATGCGGAGCATGAAGTCTCCGATGAACAGCCCTCCGAGAACGCCGAGGATTGCGCCCGCGATCATGCCCAACAGTATGATATTGCCTGTGCGACCGGCCATAGATACGATCCCCTATAATTGTGAATTGTCTGGAAGGTATTATAAGAACGGTCGAAGGCCGCCACAACTTAATTGACGGCGACCTCCGGGAGATTCAGGACGAACCCTTCGGTTCACTCCGTGGACGAGGACTACTCCGGGCCGATACCGAAGTGAGCTCGATGACCGTGGCGGCTGACCGGGTGAGGAGCCTCGGCTACTGGCACGAGGTCGTCGAGCCAGTAGGCGTCGTTGTCGCGATGGAAAATCATAAACCGGCTTTTGTCTTCGGCGTTGCGAGCGCGGTGGTACCGCAGGTACATGTGATTCCGCGTCATCCCCACCATTTCGACTTTTCCCGACTCGTGCGACATCACCAGTCGGGCGCGTTTGGCCAAACCGCTTTCTCGGAGTTTGGCCTCTTCGAGAAGTTGGTAGGACTCAACAAGCGACAGCGCAAACGGCTTGTTGCCCTCGGTTGGCCGGCACATGAAGAAATAGTACGGCGGGACGCCCATGAACGACAATTGCCGCATCAGTTCGGCGAGAATTTCCGGACGGTCGTTAATGCCTTTCAGCAGTGGCGTCTGGTTGCAGAGAATCGCTCCGGACCTGATGAGCAGGTCGATACCCCTCCGGGCGGCCGGGGTCAGTTCCTGGGGCACGTTGAAATGCACCATGACGTAGATGCGTTTCTCCGGGCTGCTGTGCCGGGACAAAACCTCGCACAGTTCCGGATCGTTGATTATCCGGTAGGGATTAAACGCGGGCATCTTGCTGCCTATCCGAATAATACCCACATGCGGGATATCGCGAAGACGGGTCAGGATATCGTCGAGCCGCCGCGAAGACAGAAACAGCGGGTCACCGCCCGACAACAGCACGTTGGTGATCTGCGGGTTCTGCCGGATGTATTCGATACCTTCGGACACATCAACCACGGCCTCGTCGTTGTCGTCCATAAACAGCCGTTTGCGAAAACAGAAACGACAGAACGAGCCGCACATCTCGGTGCAAATCAGCAGGGCGGTCGAGTGGTACTTATGCTGGCAGCCGGGAGCGACGTAATTGGTGCTTTCGTTGGAAGCATCCAGATCGCCAAACGGCTCCAACTCTCCTTCCTGCGGCACGATAATTTTCCTGATAGGATCATCGGGATTGTCCCAGTCGGCCAAACTGAGATAGTAATCGTTGGCTCGGAAGGAGTACCTTTCTGTGACTCGTCCTAAAGTCTTTCTCTCCGATGGGGTGAGGTTTTTGAGCTGCTCGACCCTGCGGAGATATCGCACGTTTTTCATCGCGTGCCTCCTTGCGTTCCGAATCAGGCCGGGAGAGCCACATTCCAACCCCTGGTTGGCTAGTCAGATTAAGATCAGAGTTCCTGGGTGGTTAGATAGCGAGCGGTTTGAGCAGACACTCTCCCGATCAGTCCAACACTATATTATACGGGCGAGGCGGGCGGCCGTCAAGGAAACGGGAGGCTTTTTCGGCGGTTTGTGAGCCTGCAGGAGCCTGGTAATCCGACAATTCGCCGCGATGGAGGAGTTTAAGTAGTTGCAGAGTAATGTCTTAGTGTCATGCTAGAGATTCATTCGACTCATGTAATCCTTCAAGGCCACTACCACTCGCGGTGAGAGCAAAAGAGCGCCCACAAGCGTCGGAATGGCCATCATGGCAAAACAGGTGTCGATTATGTTAACAACTGTGACCGGTTCCAGCCAGGCGGCTACCGGCAGACTGGCCAGGTAGATGTACACGTACCAGCCACCTACCCTGTTGCCGAACAAGTATTTCGCACACTTGAGGCTGTAATAGGAGTAGGAGATCATGGTCGAGATCGAGAACATGATAATAACCAGAGTCATCATATAGCGGCCCAGCCCGCCCATGGCCGCTGTGAAAGCGTTGACCGTAACCATAACACCTTCGGCATCGCTAGACAGTTCTTCGCTCAACACACCCGAGGAGAGAATTACCAAAGCTGTGAGCGTGCACACGATATTGGTGTCCAGAAACGGCCCCAGCATGGCGATAAGCCCTTCGCGGACAGGCTCTTTCGTTTTGGCTGCGCCGTGAGCCATGGGCGCTGTGCCAACCCCGGCCTCATTGGAGAAAGCCGCTCGCTTGACGCCGGTTCGCATCACTTCCTTGACCGCCATGCCGGCGGCGCCGCCGACAATCGGCTCACCTCCAAACGCACCGGTGAAGATTGAAACGAATATGTCGGGGATAACAGATATATTCGACAAGATGATGAACAGCGCCGAGCCGAGGTATAGCAGAAACATGGCCGGAACGACCCGTGAGGATACTTTCCCGACGCGGATGATTCCGCCGAGAATGACGATTCCGACCAGGATCATCGAGACTATGCCGGTCCAGAGATTGCCTACGCCATAGTCGTAGCGGATCAGCTCGGCCAGTTGGTTCACCTGAAACATTGACAGGCAGCCGATCATGCCACAGATGGAAAACAGGACGGCGAGCGGCTTGAACCATTTCCCGAGACCAACCTCCAGATAATACATGGGGCCGCCCTGGTCAATCCCGTTTTCATCCTTCTTTCTGTAGAGAGTCGCCAGAGTACAGGTGAAAAACTTGGTGGACATGCCTACGAGTCCGGCTACCCACATCCAGAAGATGGCACCCGGTCCGCCGATGGAAATGGCGATTGCCACACCGGAGATATTGCCCATGCCTAGCGTGGCCGACAGGGCCGAGGACAGAGCCTGAAAATGGCTTATTTCGCCGGGGTCATCTTCCTTGTCGTATTTGCCCCGGAGAATATCAATTGCGTGGCGGATTGCGCGGAAAGGCAGAAGACGGCCGATGACCGTGAAGTAGATCCCGGCGCCGACCAGAAAATACACCAGCCAGGGTCCCCAGGCCAGATCGACAGCTACGGCCCAAAAGTTGTTGAAAGCTTCCAAGTAGCTCCTCGGCAGTGAATTTCCGCTGACGCGGCGGATAAACGTCAATAAACGGCGCTTTGCTGTCAAGGGCAAGCTGTAATCTGCAACCTCCCCGGGGGGCCTATGCGTATAACCGACGGGTGATTTCGTTGGGACAAACGCACCGCGGAGGATTCTCATGGTTCGATTTGACAACGAGAACGACGATGTTCAGGTATACAAGCGTTTGTACGACGGCAAGAGCAATATCTCTTACAAGGACTTTTTCGCCAGCGCCAGTCACCTCCCGGCACGCTTTCAAGTGTGGACTATCCCCCCGGGAGGTTCCGAGGGGAGACACAGCCATGAGGATGACCGGCTGGAGGAAATCTACTATGTGATCGAGGGAGAGGCGATGTTCATGACCCCGAACGGTGGGCGTCCGCTAAGAACAGGCGAAGCTGCGATGGCCGCTCCGGGCGATCCACACGGTATCAGAAACGTGGGAGAGACGGATCTAAAGCTGGCGGTGATGTACGGGAGAGTGAACGGGGAAACCGGGAGCGAAGACTGAGATTTGGTGTCATTCAAAAAAGGGCTGCCACTTAGACTTGTCGGGGGGCGGTGAAAGTAAACTGACGCCTATCAGACACAGCAACGACGCGCCAAGGGCGGGGTAGACCGTGCCTACACCAACCGTCTCAGCCAGACCAGATACTTCCCAAATCAAGGTCACGCCCATTCCCGAGGCTATAGCCGCCACGCCCGCCGCGGGGGTGGCTCGCTTCCAGAAAAAAGCTCCCATCACTGCCGGGGTAATACCAACGCCGTACATGGTGTAAGCGTAGATAGCCATATCCAGAACTCTCTCAAAGAACTGCACTTGAATGTATGCTATAACACCCAGCAATACTACCGAGATGCGAGAGTAGATTAGATATTTCTTTTGAGAGGCCCCGGGGTTTATGAACCGCTGATAAATATCGCGCATGAAGTTGGTCGAAGGCACCAGCAGGAACGAGTCGGCGGTGGAGACGATCACGGCAACAATTGCCGCCAGAGCGACGCAGCCGATAGCCGCAGGCAGAGCTTCCTTGACGCTGTGAAGGATGACTGTCTCGCCATCGATATCGGGGAATAGCGATCGTCCAACCACGGCCAGGACAACGATTAGAGCTTCTATCGTGATCGTTCCTATGATCCATCCGACAACGGACCTTCGGGCCGTCCGTTCATCTTTGGCCGCAAAGAACCGCTGATGACATGCCCGCCTCTCCCAAAAGCAGTAGCATGGCGGGCAGCGCATAGCCCGCGGCCTGCCACCCTGTCAACCGCCCCAGCAACAGAGTGTGCGTATCCGGAAGACGTGCGACAATCGTCTCCCAACCCTGGGCCGACTCGACCAGGAACGGCAGGGCGATGAACAGGCCGATCGTCATAATAACGCCGTTGACGACATCGGTGTAGGCTACCGAGATCATTCC